>JAGAJY010000198.1 GCA_017848125.1 Oscillospiraceae bacterium | reverse complement strand
TGCGGTTTGCGTTATAATAATGTTAGCTGGTCTGTATCGGGAAAAAGGCGGTTAAGGTCAATGCGGCGGATATCAAGTCCGCTGCTTTCGGCGTATCTCACAGTCTGCCCCGTGCCGCTTTTCTGCTCCCCCACCACAGCTATAAGACGTGAGGAATTATCCACCATAAAGCGGTTTCGCAGATTCATACAGGCAGGCGTGTAGCTTTCGGATATTACGGCGACCATTTCGGCGCTGTCTATGATCCGTCCGAATGTCCATTTGTCCGCCCCCTTGAAGCCCTTGCCGAAATCACGGTATGGGAGCACAGCAACAAGCTTCAGCTTTTTTGCGGCTGAAAGCTCTAACACTATCTCCCCTGCCCAGAGGTCTATTCCCCTCTGCATTCCCGTGATGAAGGTGTCGTAGCCCTCATCAACGGCGGCGGATATTTCATTGTAAAGCATACTTTTGATAACCTTTATCTCAGGCGACCCGTCTGCTCCCTTTGACGGCAGCTTTTCGGGACGGTGACCTGTAAAGCAGAGGGTTTTCTTTCTGTTGATTTCCATTTGCATTTCCCTTTCGGCTATCTGAATTTATTATATTTATTATAGCACAAACTTTCCAAACAATCAAGCATAAATTTCGGGCAATTCCCCGAATCTCCAAAGGAGCATTTTTACTATGCAGAATTTTCTCAGACGTGCCTGGGCAGAGATACATCTCGACAGGCTGTCAGACAATCTCACCGCACTAAAAACCCTTATCAATGAAAACAAAACTCAGCTTGCCTGCGTGGTAAAGGCAAACGCATACGGTCACGACGACGGCAACATTGCCCCATTTCTTGAAGCGTCGGGCGTGCGTTTTTTTGCTGTATCAAACATCAAGGAAGCCGAGAATCTGCGTAAAAACGGCGTAACAGGCGAGATACTCATTCTCGGTCACACCCCTCCCGAATACGCCGCCGAGCTTTCAAGGCTGGACATAATCCAGGCGGCGGTATCTCCCGAATATGCCGAAAGGCTCTCGGAAATTGCCCTGTCATCGGGAGTAAGGGTAAAAATACATATGGCTGTTGATACGGGTATGGGGCGAATCGGAATATGCGCAGCAGATGAAAATGCGGCGGACAGAATTGCCAATACAGCAAAGCTTGAGGGAATTATCCTTGACGGACTGTTTACCCACTATGCCGTAGCTGACAGCCTTGATGAAAGTGATATTGAATACACGGACAATCAGACAGAAATGTTTTTTGACCTGTGCGAAAGGGTCAGGGAAAAGGGCACAGCGCTTCGGCATACTCATTGTCTGAACAGTGCAGGCGGCGCATTCAGAGCTGATGAACGAAGCACGCTTGTACGCTTCGGCATAATGCTTTACGGTCTTACTCCCGACAGGGGGCTGACCCTTCCCGTGAAGCTCAGTCCCGTAATGGATCTGAAGGCGGCTGTTTCCTATGTGAAGCCTGTTAAAAAAGGAACGTTCATCAGCTACGGCAGAACATACTGTGCAGAGCGTGACATTATCGCCGCAACTATCCCCATAGGCTATGCCGACGGCTATTCAAGAAGCCTTTCGGGAAAGGCGTATGTGCTTATCAATGGGCGCAAAGCCCCTGTTATCGGGCGGATATGTATGGATCAGCTTATGGCTGATGTTACGGATATTCCCGATGTGCGTGAGGGCACAGAGGTCACGCTTATTGGCAAAGACGGCAGCGAAGTCATTACCGCTGACGACCTTGCTCAGCTCAGCGGCACTATCGGCTATGAAGTTGTCTGCGGAATTTCCAAGCGAATCCCCAGAGTGATTTTCAGAGGAAATGAGATCTCGGACATTGTGGAATACTACTAAGCAGGCTGAGCCTGCACCCAAGCGTTCTATAGTTTTCTCAACCGCTTTGAGTGACGGCTCGGTAACGGTAGATCTGCACAGTTCGTAATGCATAATTCGTAATGCGCAATGCGTAATTATAAATTGGGATAACAGCAATCGTTCCTGACAGCGGTTTGACGGTCGTAGGCCTGAGAAAAATAACTGCATTTGTAATTAACAATGCGTAATGTTAAATTTTTGAATTGAGAAATTTATAATTTACAATATAAAAATATTTTTTCAGATGTAATTCTTTCGGACGTGGTGAAGCGGTGAAATGAGCGGTTATATTGTATATTGGTCAAAGGATTTTATAAGCAAGCTGAACAGGCATAACGACACAGGTCCGCTGTGCGTTATATTCGGCGGCAGACATAAGTCAATGCCGTCCATATCCAAAGTCAGAACGGGAGATGTTATTTTTCCCGTAACTCTCAGCGGAGGTCAGCTTAAAGTTATGGCACGGCTTCCTGTGGAAAATATCGAAAACGCTTCTGATTATCTTGTTCGTGAAACAGGGTGCGGTATAAGTATGCCCGTTCCCGACAGGCTTGCGGAATTTATTCCGCAAGCAGAACGCATTAACTGCAAATTTCATCAGTGTCCGCAAACCTGTGCAGACCTTGCTGCTTCGGGAACAAAAGGCTCGCTGATAAAAGAAAGAGCTATCCCCTGTGAAATAATCCACTTATTATGCTTTGGAGCAAAAGGCAGAGAAGCCCCCTTGAAGCTTGATAAAAACGGCGTTCCTCTGCTCATATCCCTCAGCGGCTCGGTGAGACGAATGAGCAATGATACGCTTGAAGTTTTCGAGAAGCTTTTTGAAAGCTGATAGACAGAGGTGATCATTATGTCAATGCACGAATTCGGGATAATGGAAACCGCTCCTGTCAGCGGTGAGCGGTTTGACGTTTATGAGCCTGAGAAATATAACTGCATTTCGGTCAATGATGATTTTATTGAGCCGGTCATACATAAATTGACGGGGATAAAATTCTTTGCCCACACTGTTGATTTTCCGATAAACGGTCTTAATTACTGCGGTATCACTCTGATTCCCCCCGAATCTGCAATGCCGTTTATCTCGGTCATTGAGGGCACAGACGGATTTTCGGAGCTGTGCGTTCTGCTCAGAAGGGCTTATTCGGAAAATAAATGGGTCATTCATTTTGGAATATAAAAATCGGAGCGTGATTTTATGGCAGATGAATTTACAGTAAAAGCTGCGGATATTATTATGGAGGGGCAGACCTTTCCGCCTTACGGCAATCATATGTTTACAGTTTACAGAGACGGAGATTCTTTCAGAGTAAACACAGACAACTACACAGCGGAGGACGGCTCTCTGATATGCAATTCTCATTATGACAGGCAGCTTTGCGGCTCGGTTGAGGAGCTTCGAAATATGACTTTCCACGAAATCGAAGATCAGGCTTACGGGGCTTTTATGGACGGAGCGAGGTAGAGTTATGAAAAAATCTTCTGGCATAGACGGAATGGAAAAGCTTATCGAATCGTTCCCCGACGAATACAGGCATTGGCATATATTCAGCAGAATCATAAGCTTTGGTTTTGATTGGGAATATGCACCCGAAAAAAGCTTTGAGGAGATCCCCTGCATTTGTATGGTTTTAAGCGACAGGGACGAGCGGTTAAAAATCAAGCTGCTGCTGACAAATGTTCACGGCAATGTAAATTTCAGCATTGCAAACGGCTTCTGCGGAGGGATTTCCGTTACAGACGGCTCGGACTGCGGATTTGAAAGCGAAAACAGATTCAGACTGACGGGAATTGAGCAGGACTGCGATTTTGACGTATTCTGCGAAAACATCTCGGTTGAACTGATTTAACAGCTGCTGAATTTCGGCGGAACAGATAAAATTATACATTACGAATTTCAGATTATGGATCAAAAATTGCGAATTACGCATTACGCATTACGAATTATAAAGTGGAGTTTGTGTTTATGAAAATATATTTTACACGTCACGGCGAAACAGAGTGGAACAGCAGGAATATTATCTGCGGCATCACCGATATTGAGCTGACCGAAAAGGGTCGTTTGCAGGCTCGTGAGCTGGCGGACAGGCTTTCGGAAAATCACAGGGACATTGATATGATAATTTCCTCGCCTATGAAAAGGGCTGTTGAAACCGCCTCCTACTCTGCAAAGGCTCTCGGGATAACTCCTCAGACGGATATCCGCCTTACAGAATGGAACTACGGCAGCTACGAGGGCAAACACAGAGACGCTGAGGGCTTTCTTGAAAGCAAGCTGGAATTCGGGTGCAGAATGCCCGACGGCGGCGAATCGGTTTTTGACGTTGTAAACAGGGTTTACGGACTTCTGGACGAGCTTTGGAAAAAATATCCCGATAAGACGATACTTCTTGTCTGCCACGGCGGTATTTGCAGGGTTATTGAGACTTATTTCAGAAATATGACCCGTGAGGAATTTGCGGGATTCTTTATGGGCAACTGCGAGCTAAGAACAGGTGTTCGGAATAAATAGGAATTCTGTTCCGTTTTTAGTCATATTGCCAATTGACAAATTTGAACATATGTGCTATAATTTCATTATCGGAAAGGACGTGCTTTTATGATAACATCACTTAACGGCAGCTGGAGGCTTTCTGACCTTGCCGACAGCAATGCGCTTTATCTTTCGGCAGATGTTCCCGGGTCGCTGTATTCGGCGCTTTTAAAAAACAATATGATGGAAAATCCCTATTACCGTGAAAACGAGTTTATTTCAACGGCTCTTTCCGACAGGGATATTGCATATGAAAAAACCTTTGACATTCCCGAGGATATGAGAAATGCTGACAGGATACTTATCCGCTTCAAGGGCATTGACACGATTGCGGAAATCTCCCTTAACGGCTCAGTTATCGGAACGGCTGAAAATATGCACAGGGAATACACATTTGATATTACCGACAAGGTAATGGAATCGGGAAATATACTTATTGTCAAGATATTCTCCCCTCTGAGATTCATCAGGGAGAAGAACGAGAGAACTCCCCTGTGGGGCGTTTCTTCAACTGTAAAGGGCTACCCTCATATCAGAAAGGCGCATTATATGTTCGGCTGGGACTGGGGTCCAAAGCTTCCCGATATGGGCATATGGCGTGATGTTGAGCTTATCGGCGTAAAGGGCGCAATTATTGACGGAGTGTACATCACCCAGAAGCACGACGAAGGCAAGGTTACGGTAAATGCGGAAATAACCGCAGGACGGATATGCTCGGAGGGGCTTTCCGCAAAGGTAACTATCACATCTCCCGACGGACTTGAAAGAGAAATGTATGCCGATTTTACCGACGGCAAGAAGGTAAGCGTTTGCTGTGACATTGAAGAGCCTATGCTGTGGTATCCCAGAGGCTACGGCGAACAGCCTCTTTACAAGGTCTGCACAGAGCTTATTTCAGACGGCGAAACAGTTGACAGCCGCAGCGAAATGATAGGACTTCGTACCGTTACCGTAAGCCGTACACCCGATAACGAGGGTGACGGCGAGGAGTTTGCATTTGTTGTAAACGGACTTAAAATTTTCGCTATGGGCGCAAATTATATCCCCGAGGATCAGATAATTTCAAAGTGCAGCAGAAGCAAGACGGAAAAGCTTCTAAAGCAGTGCGCTATGGCGAATTTCAATATGATAAGAGTATGGGGCGGCGGATATTACCCCGAGGATTACTTTTTTGAAACCTGCGACAGGCTGGGTCTGCTGGTATGGCAGGACTTTATGTTTGCCTGCTCTGTTTACCGTGCGGACGTGGAATTCTGCGAAAACGTAAAGCACGAGATAGCCGACAATGTCAAGAGGATAAGGAATCACCCGTCACTGGCTATGTGGTGCGGCAACAATGAGATCGAATCAATGTGGCAGTACTGGGGCATTGACGCTGACCCCGAATATAAAAAGGATTACCTGAGACTGTTTGAGGCTCTTATTCCCAAGGTGCTTGAATTTTACGACCCCGTAACCTTCTATCACCCCTCATCACCCTCCTCGGGCGGCGGCTTCAATGACAGCGGTGCAAATCACAAGGGAGATTCCCACTACTGGGACGTTTGGCACAATTTCAAGCCCTTTGATGAATACTACAAATATAAATTCCGCTTCTGCTCGGAATACGGCTTTGAGTCGATCCCCTCAATGAAAACGGTTATGCGTTTTGCGGAAAAAGATGACCTTAATCTGATGTCCCCTGTAATGGAGGCGCATCAGAAGTGCGAGGCAGGCAATGAGAAGATAATGTATTATCTTGCTCAGATGTCTCATTATCCTTACACCTTTGAGGGACTTGTATATGCAACTCAGATGGTACAGTCGGACGCTGTAAGGCTGAACGTTGAGCATATGAGACGAAACAGGGGCGTATGCATGGGCTCGCTGTACTGGCAGGTGAACGACTCCAATCCTGTTATTTCATGGAGCTCTATGGACTATTATCACAGATGGAAGGCGCTTCATTACAATGCCCGTAAATTCTACGCTCCCGTGCTTATCTCCGCTGACGGCTCAGACCCCGATAATATAAAGCTCAATGTTTCCTCGGAAAAAACCGCCGAAATGTCCGCTATGATAAGATGGCGTTCGAGAAATGCGGACGGAAGCGTTATCTGTCAGGGTATGACAGATATTACTGTCGCTCCTCTTTCCGCCTGCGACTATATAGTTCTCACTCCCGAGAACACAGGCATCAGTGAGGATATGAGGGACAAGGCATACATTGAGTTTACGCTTATTGAAAAGGGAATACGCCTTTCCTCGGGAACATTTATGTTCGTTCGTCCCAAGCAGTTCAGATTCGCTGACCCTAAGCTTGAAACCGCCGTAACAGACGCAGGAAACAAGTTCAGGATAGTGGTTTCCGCTTCGGCATTTGCAAAAAGCGTCTGCCTTGATATGAAGGGCGGCGACTGTCTTTTCTCTGACAACTGGTTTGACCTTCACGGCGATTCGGTAAGCGTTTATGTGGGCAAGTCAAAATTGCCCGAGGGAATGACCGCCGAGGAGCTGAAAAAGCGTATTACTGCTGTATCATATTTTGAAGCTCTGGGTCTTACTGAAAAGGAATGATTTTTTATGAACGGAAATATTGATATAAATGCTCTGAAAGACAGGTTTACCGAAATTTACAGGGAAAACATAAAGCGTGAGGGTGCGGACAAGCTTCTCGATTATCTTCTTTCCTCAAAAAGCGATTTCTTCACCGCTCCCGCAAGCACACGCTATCACGGCTCATACGAGGGTGGGCTTTTAGAGCATAGCCTGAACGTGTATGACTGCCTTTGCGATTACCTTGAACGTCCGAGGGTAAAGGAGCTTTACGGACTTTCCGCTGATAATGAAACACGGGCAATAATCGCTCTGCTTCACGATCTGTGCAAGATAAATTTCTACAAGACGGATTTCAGAAATCAGAAAAATGAACAGGGGGTATGGGAAAAAGTTCCCTACTACACCATCGAGGACAAGCTCCCCTACGGTCACGGTGAGAAATCCGTTTACATAATCACGGGGTTTATGCGGCTTTCCCGTGAAGAAGCTTTTGCTATTCGCTTTCATATGGGCTTTTCGGGCACGGAGGATATTAACCTTGTAGGCAGAGCCTTTGAGCAGTTTCCTCTGGCATATGCTCTGCACGCTGCGGATATGGAGGCAAGCTATTTCCTTGAACGGTGATATGGCAATGCGTAATGCGTAATTCGTAATGCGTAATTTACAAACAAATCAATTGCGGAGTGTTTTTATGAATGAGTTTTACGAAAGACATTGTGATAGGTTTATTAAGGTCTATCCAAAGTTCTACGATTACTTTACCGCTTCGGATATGCGGCTTTTAAAGGTTACTGCTTTCAAGCTCGGCTCAACTATCGTGATGTATGCGGCGTATCTGACGCTTATGGCTTATATGTATTTGGGCGGAATACGAGGGCTTTGGAATATTATTATTGTTCCCGCTCTGGTTTTTGTGCTTGTTACCGTTGTAAGAAGCGGCATAAATGCAGAAAGGCCTTACGAGAAATATCCCGTAAAGCCTGTTATTCATAAATCCACAAAAGGAAATTCCTGTCCCAGCAGACATACTGCCTGCGCTTTTGCCATTGCTATGGCATGGCTTTATGCCAATCCCCCTGTGGGAATTGCAATGCTCATAATTGCGGCGGCTATAGGAATTTCACGTCCCCTTTTCGGGGTGCATTTCCCTCTTGATGTGGTTTTCGGTGCGGTTCTGGCAATCGTTATTTCGGTTATCGGCTACGCTTTCATTCCCGTAATATGAAAACGGGTATGGGCGGACAGTTGGGGCGGTTTGAAAACTCTGCCGTTATTACGCTGTATTCGTCGCTGTCTATGGTTTTTACAAATTCCAGCAAAGCGTCCTTTTCTTCAAAGCCCGTATCTCTGCCGTAATAAAGTATCATTGAAATAAGTCCTCCCTTTTTAATAAGGCGGAGGGCTTTTTTCACCGCTTCTATGCTGGATTCCTTTTCGGTATGTATGGTATGGTCGCCGCCGGGAAGCCAGCCGAAGTTGAAGGTTATACAGGAAACTGTACCCTCATCGGCATATTTATCCATCTGCGTATGACTGCCGAGAACAAGCTCTGCACGTTCGGACAGCCCTTTTTGTGCAAGAAGTGCGGCGGTGCTGTCTATGGCTGACTGCTGGATATCAAAGGCTGTGACACGTCCGCTTTCCCCTGCAAGGGTGCAGAGCAGGGCGGTATCATTCCCCCTGCCTGCGGTAGCGTCTATGCAGATGTCGCCCTCTTTTACCCTTTCGCATATTATACGTTTTGATATATCAAGGGCGCTGAAGGTCTTTCTCATCGGCTTTTCTCCTTTCGCAGACCGTTGAGGACTGCTCCCAGCGCTCCTGCGTATGCGGCATTTTCGGGGATAGAAAAATCCAGTCCGTGAAGCGCTCCCACGCCTTCAAGCACAGCCTTTCCCTCGGGTATCTCTGCCATTGCTCCGACGAACACGGCTTTTGTTGTATCTGTTCCCTTGCAGGCAAATGCCGCCATTATTCCTGCGGTCTGGAAAATCATATTGGAAAGACCTGCGGCTATATCCTCGGGGGCTTCGGACATTCTTCGGCTGCCGAAATTGGCGGCGGTAACATCGGCGGAAAGTCCTCCTAAATTATCCTTGCATATATCTCCTATAGTAAGGTCAACCTTAGATGTGTTTCCCGAGCGGATAAGGCGGTTTACCTCGTTATCGTCGGTGACACCGAGAGTAAGCCTTGCAAGACCCGAAAGAGTTCCGCCCCCTACTCCGCTGCCGCCGATATGGGTGTATTTATCGCCGTCTGCGGCTACAAAGGCTGTGCCTGTTCCCATACTTACGGCAATAGCCTTGCTTATTCCGCTGAGCTTCTGCGCTCCTGCGGCAAAGCAGGGAAATTCCTCGAAATAGGTATTGGGCTGAGCGCCTATTGCATTTCTTACCATATCAGAGCTTGCTCCCGTGTGATAGATTTGCTCGGGGCTTCCGCCGATACCGTATTCGGAAAGCATTTCGGCTATTTCCTTTCTGAGCCGCTCCTCGCTCAGATCAAGGGCGTATTTTCTTTTGGCAGTGATATTTCCCTCGCTGTCGGCGGCTATAAGCTTTACCGCAGAGCCGCCTGCGTCGATTCCAAGATAGTACATTTTATTCAAGTCCTTTCTCCAAAGGCTCGGGATTTGTGCAGAGGATATTTTTGCTCTCCCTTGCCTCGGGTGCTGCCCATTTAACAGCGTTTGCTATTATTTTAAGCACATTTTCGTTATGATATACGGGATATTCCTCATGACCCGGCTGGAAGTAAAATATTTTTCCCCCTCCACGTCGGAAGGTAACTCCGCTTCGGAACACCTCGCCTCCCGAAAACCAGCCCATAAATACGACTTCTTCGGGATTTGGGATATCAAAGGGCTCACCGTACATTTCCTCACGGGGCAGCTCAAACTGCTCGGGTATTCCCTTGGCTATGGGGTGAAAGGGGTTTACGCACCAGATACGCTCTCTGTCGCCGTGCCGCCATTTCAGATTGCAGGACGTGCCGCAGAGGGCTTTGAACAGCTTGCTGTGATGTGAGGAATGGAGAGGGATAAAACCCATTCCGCCGTTTATCCTGTCGGCGCAGAGCTTTACGATATCGTCGCTTACCTTATCGTGAGCCTGATGTCCCCACCAGATAAGCACATCGGTATCCTCAAGAAGTTCTTTTGTGATTCCGCAGTTTTCCATATCAAGAGAAGCGTATCTGACAGAAATATTTTTATCAGCCGAAAGATATTTTCCGATCTGACGGTGTATTCCCTTGGGATAAATTTCCGCTACCTCGGGCTGCTGCTTTTCGTGGATAAATTCGTTCCAGATAAGTACGTTTATCATCTGACTTTCCTCTTTTCTCACAGCTCTGCAAGTATCCGCTCAGCAGATTCCTTTGCGGCTTCGGCAAGGGCTTTTTTGGATTTTGTTTCCGAGCTTACCATTTCAAGCTCCATCAGCACATCTTCAAGAAAGCAGGCGGTATCGTCATCGGTGCGTGTATCATTGCAGACTGCGGTGAGCTTGTCGTAATACTGCTCAAAGGCAAGCTTTCCGCTTATAAGAGCGTTACATATTTCCTTTATTTTATCGGTCATTCTCATTCTCCTTTTTTCAAAAGCTTACGGATATTTTCTGCGGAACGCTTCATATACGAAAGCTGGTCTGCCGCCCCGAAATGCTCAATGGAAAAGCTTCCGCTGTAGCCGTCCGCAATAAGACGTTTTACAATATCTTCAAGTCCGCAGTAACCGTCTCCCGCTTCGCAGGGGTACATAAGCCTGCCTGATATATCCGCTTTGTGATTGGTTTTATTCTTATCCGCTCTTTTGCTGTCAAAGGAGCGGTCTTTAAGGTGAACGTGGGCAATATAGGACTTCAATGCGTCATATGCCTCTGCCGTGTTTTCAAGGACATATGCGAAATTTCCCGTATCAAAGGTGACACGAAGGTCGGGGACGTTTTTCATAAACATCAGCAGTCCTTCGGTGTTTCGGCAAGGGGAATACAAGTCGTCAAAATCTTCAAGGGTAACGGTAATGCCGTACTGCTTTGCTTCGCCGCACATTCGGTCAAGGGCGGTGTACATACTGTGCAGAGCACGTTCCTCGTTATCCGCTTCACGGATAAACCCGGGAATGGCAAGGACGGTTTTTGCTCCGAAATATGCGGCAGTTTCAAGATGATGCTTTATTTTTTCCGTTGACTCATTCAGAGGGGTATTTACAAAATCGTACATATTATAGACAGAAGCGGCGGTCATTTGGTTTTCGGAAAAAAGCACTGACATTTCCTTTCTGTTTTCAAGCCGCCAAAGGTCACATTCAAGCCCTGTACAGCCTGCACTGTGAGCCTCGGCAAGCATCTGGGAAAGGGTCATATCCTGCTGTGCCGCTCCCTCGTAAATATGTTCAAGAAATATATTAAGGCGGTGCATTTTATTCCTCCTTTGACAGCTTCTCCGCCACATCTGCAAACTGCTGCAGGGTCAGCTGTTCGGGACGGATATTTTCCGAAAGTCCTGCGGCTCTTATTGCTTCAATGACGATCTGCTTATTCATTCCCATTGACGAGGACAGGGAATTTGCAAGGTTCTTTCTGCGCTGTGAAAATGCTCCCCGAACTACCTTGAAAAAGAATTTTTCATCTGATACCTCAACGGGAGGAGTTTCACGGATATCAAGCCTTATAACGCAGGAATCCACATTGGGCGCAGGCATAAAGCTTCCTCTTGACACATTGAAAAGCAGTTTGGGCTCGGCATAGTAATTCACCGCCGCCGTTACTGCTCCGCACTCTCTGCTCCCCGGCTTTGCGCAAAGACGCACTCCTGCTTCTTTCTGCACCATGACCGTTATTGATTTAACAGGCAGGCGGCTTTCAAGAAGATACATAATTATAGGAGAAGTGATGTAATAGGGCAGATTTGCGCAGACTGCGGCTTCAAGCCCGCTGAAATGCTCATCTATAACAGCTTTCAGGTCGGTTTTCATTACGTCAGCGTTTATTACGGTGACATTTTCATACTCGGAGAGAGTTTCGTTCAGAATGGGGAGCAGGCGTTCATCTATCTCAACCGCCACGACCTTATCCGCACGCTTTGCAAGCTCATTTGTAAGAACTCCCACGCCTGTTCCTATCTCGATTATTCCGAAGCCTTCACGGGCATTTCCCATTTCCGCTATCTTTGGGCAGACCGAGGGATTTATGATAAAATTCTGTCCCAGTGCTTTAGAAAAAGTAAAGCCGTGACGTGAAAAAATATCCTTTATTACGTTTATATTGGTGAGATTTTCCATTTATGGATCAACCTTTCTCAGAGTATTACCTTGCATGGCTTAT
>JAGAJY010000197.1 GCA_017848125.1 Oscillospiraceae bacterium | reverse complement strand
TCGTTGAGCTTGGCAACTCTTGTAAGATCCTGGAATGAGCCTGCGGAAAAGCCCAGCTGCTCCTGATGTGTGGGGCTTTTTATATATGCGTTTGAAACAACGTGGGCAAGCTGGCTTGTAAATGCGATTATCCTGTCGTGCTCGGCAGGGCTTGCCTTTACCACCTTTTTGAAGTGAATGGCATTTGCAAGATCCTCGATAATGTGAAGCTCCTCGGCAGGAGTGCTTTCTGTGGGGGTAATGATAAAGCTTGCGTTATCGAAAAGGTTGTCCAGCGAATACTCAAAGCCCGAAAACTCACGTCCTGCCATAGGGTGCGCACCGATAAAGGTAACTCCCCTTTCGGCAAGCAGAGGGGTCACAGCCTCCACAATCTCCTGCTTGATACCGCCTGTGTCGATAACGATGCTGCCCTCCTTGAAAAGGTCGGCATTCTCCTTTATAAAGCTGATTATGGTGGGAGGAAACAGGGAAACTATGGTTATATCCGCTTCGGAAACGTCCTTTGCTTCATAGTCTATGGCATTCTGCGACAGCGCCATTTTTACTGTCTTGCGGTCGATATCTATACCGCCTACAAGATGATTTGTATGCTTCTTGATAGCCTTGCACAGCGAGCCGCCGATAAGACCCAGACCAACTGCTACTATTTTCATTTTTTACTGTCCTCTCTTTATATCCGATTTTCTTTCGTTTCAATTATAGCTTATTTTTATGAATATTCTGTGTTATCCGTGTAACTTCTTTGAGTAAATGCATAAAAGCTTTAAAGCGGTAAACTACACAACACAAAAGAATGAGCATATGCCTGTGGGGCATATGCTCGGAAACACTGTTTATTTCACGCTGTAACAGCCTTGCTCTCCTCTTGATTATCCGCATCAGCCTTATCCTTGAATACGACTTTAAGAAGCACGGGAGTGATGATCGTGGTTATCACGACCATTATTACGATAGGTGCAAAGAACTTGTCGCTCATAAGCCCAACAGCTTCGCCCTTGTTTGCTACGATAAGGGCAACCTCGCCTCGGGATACCATTCCCACGCCTATCTGTATGGCTTCCTTATTGCTGTACTTGCAGAGCTTTGCACCCAGTCCGCAGCCCAGAACCTTTGTCAGAACTGCCACGAGGGTTATCACTACAGTAAAGAGGATTATCTGCATATCCATATGGGGAAGAACTACTTTAAGTCCTATGCTTGCAAAGAAGATGGGCGACAGAAGCAGATAGGAAAGCGTATCAAAGCGCTTGGTGATGTAGTCGGATTTCTTTGTGCCCGAAAGCGCAAGACCTGCGAAGAATGCACCTGTGATGTCTGCAACTCCGAAAAATTCCTCTGCGCAGAAGGAAAGCACAAGGCAGAAGGCAAAGCTGATAACAACGTATCTTCTGAGCTTGACAGGGCTGTTGTCGGTCCACTTCTTGAACAGGTAGTGATAGCCCACAGCCGCCGCAAAGGTGAACACGAAAAAGCCCAGTATTTTCAGAAGAACAGTTCCTATCTGTACCGAGGAATCCGCCATACTGATAACCATTGTAAGAGCGATAATGCCCAGAATATCATCTATGATAGCAGCACCGAGAATAGCGTTTCCCGCAGGAGTGGAGAGCTTTCCCATTTCCTTGAGAGTCTCTACGGTGATACTTACAGAGGTCGCAGTCAGAATGATTCCGATGAATATATTCTGCAAAAGCTTGTTCCCGTCAACGGAATCGTTGAAGAAATACGCTACAGCCGCACCGCCCAGCAGAGGAACAATTACGCCCAGCAAAGCTATTACAAAGGACGCCTTGCCCGAACGCTTCATTTCCTTGATGTCTGTTTCAAGACCTGCGGCAAACATAAGGACGATTACGCCCACCTCGGAAAGGCAGGAGAGCATTTCCGTGGAATGAATAAGCCCAAGGCAGGCAGGTCCGAGAATAACGCCTGCAAGAAGCGCTCCCACTACCTGAGGAAGCTTTATTTTCTTTGAAAAAAGTCCGAGAAGCTTTGTGCTTATAAGAATAAGCGCTATTGAAAGCAGATATGTATAGTCCATAATCCTAAGATCCCTTTCCCCAAACCGAAAAACGGTATATTATAATTTGCGTACGTTTTGAATTATAGCACAATAATTATGAATAATCAACATTTATTTTTTTAATCAGAAAATTCTATTTTATTGTTACCGTTTCATATATATTACCCTTGGTTTTTAGCTAAAACCAACAATATTTTTGACATTATTCCACATTATTCGATTATATCCATAACACAAAGCTTATAAATATATAAGTATAGTATATTTCAGTTTTTTCTTTCGAAAAATTTATTAACAAATTTATGCCAAATTTATAAAAAATACAATAGACATTAACAAACAATACACATTGCGATGATATAATATACGGTAATAAATGGTATTTCTGCATTATCAGCATTTCCAAACGAAAGGATTGACCGCAATGGGAAAGCGTAAAATAATCGGTGTTCTTCTTTGCGAACCCGAATCAGTATATCAGCAGCGTGTGCTGAGAGGTATTTTTCTGCAATGCAGGGAATACGGCTATGACGCTGCGGTTTTCGCTTCTCTCACAAAGCCCTTACTGAGATTTAAGGATTATCAGGAGGGCGAGGAAAATATTTTCGAGCTTCCCAATTTCGATTATCTTGACGGCGTTATTATCCCTGCTATCACCTTCTCGGACGATAGAAAGCTATGGGACAGGATACTTAATATAATCTCGGAAAAATGCACCAAGCCCGTTGTTTCCCTCGATCTGCCCTTCGGAGACTATCCCGTGGTAAATACCGACGACCGTTCTTCTTTCTCCGAGATAACAGCCCATATCATCGATGTTCACGGCTGTTCAAAGATCTATTTCCTCACGGGCAAAATGGGCTATACCGTTGCCGAGCAGAGGCTTGACGGCTACAAGGATATGATGCATGAGCGCAATATCCCCGTTACCGAGGATATGGTTTTCTACGGCGATTTCTGGTACACAAGCGGAGAAGCGCTTGCGGACAGAATAGCTTCGGGAGAGGTGGAAAAGCCCGAGGCTGTTATCTGTGCCAGTGACCATATGGCTATCGGTCTTGCAAACAGGCTGAAAAAGCACGGTATCAGGATCCCCGAGGATATTATCGTAACGGGATATGACGGCACTGCCGAGGCTGTTATCAACGAGCTTACCATAACCACCTGTATTCCCGACGTGGGAACTGCGGCGGCTGAGGCTGTAAACCGCCTGAGAACAATGATAGAGCCTGATATGCCCATAGCACCCGTTCCCACTCACAGGGACAGAGGTCTGCGGATATGTTCAAGCTGCGGCTGTCCCGAAAATACACATTACATAAAAAGCGTTCTCAACAGCTCCCTTATTCACACCAACTGGAATTTCGGTGCAGATGATTTCGAGGACAAGGTTGATATAAATCTGTTTCTGGAAAACTATGTATTTGAAAGCTATGCGGGAGCAAAAAGCGTAACGGACTGCCTTGACAAGATATTCAACACCACATATCTTATCCGCCCCTATCACCGTTTCTATCTGTGCCTGTGCGACAACTGGCTCAAAGACTCAGACGAACTTCAGCAGGGCTACACAGAGAAAATGAAAACCGTTGTTTTCAATCATGACGGAAACGATTGCAATGACTGCTACTTTACAGCAGAGGGCTATGTTTTTGAATCACGGTTTATGCTCCCCCAGCTGTTTGAACAGAGAGATGAGCCTTATGTTTTCTATTTCGCACCTGTTCACTATATCGAGGACTCTCTGGGCTATGCTGTATTGCAGTGCAGTCTCAGTCAGGAGCACCTTATCGGAAATGTTTACAGAAACTGGCTGAGAAATGTCAGCAGTGCTCTTGAAATGATAAGAGCAAAGCACCGTTTGCAGCAGTTCTCGGAAATCGATGCTATGACAGGTCTGAGCAACAGGCGTGGTATGCACAGTCAGCTTGAAACGCTTATGGCAAAGGCAAAGCCCTCGGACAAGCTTCTTATTTTCGTTATCGATATGGACGGGCTTAAATTCATCAACGACACCTACGGTCACAGCGAGGGAGATTACGGCATCAAGGCTCTTGCAAACATTACCCGTCAGGTCGCAAAAAATGACGAGATATGCGTCAGGGCAGGCGGAGACGAATTCTACATAATCGGTGTGGGGGACTACACGAATATTGACCCTGTTATCAGGGAGCAGCGCTTTTATCAGACGCTTGAGGAGGTAAACAAGGCTGCTGCAAAGCCCTATGAGATATCCGCAAGCCTTGGCTGCTGCTGCGAAAGCATTTCCCACAAGGTTTCCTTTAACGACCTTTTACAGATCGCTGACGGAAGAATGTACGAAAACAAGACCGCAAGAAAAAAGCAAAGATCAACGTAATGGACAATGCGTAATTCGTAATGCGTAATTCGTAATTCGTAATTAAAAAAGCGTAATCATTCTGAGCCTTGCTCTGAATAATTACGCTTTTTGCATTTACATGATAATTGTGCTATAGCTTGATTAACAAGCTTTCTTTTTCTTCATTACAGCGATCATTGCCGCCGATACCGCCGCCGCTGATACTGCAAGTATGCCTGCCGCCGCAAAGCTGCTGTTATCTGTTTCCTCGGTGTAAACACTTTCCGATGTCATTGCACCTGCCGAAACGTCCTCGGTAATACCGTTGGGATCGGGGTCGGTGGGGTCTGTAAGATAGAACCAGCCGTAATTTCCCCAGATGTAGTTCACATATCCCCATTCGCCGCCGCTTTCATCGGTGTAGAGAGTGCTTACATATGTGCCGTATTCCGGAGGGTATTTCTCCATTTTATCACAGTCCGCAGAGCCGGGATATTCCCATATATATATAGCTCCCTCTGTTTTGAGAGAATCATATTCTCCGCTGTAAGGTCTTATACTGTCCTTATGCTCCTCAGTAAAGGAGTAGTTGTCATAAATGGCTTCAAGCCCTGTGAGAGGAATCCAGAGAAGTGTATCCTCTCCCTTGAAATCATAATAGCCGCCCCACTCCGCTCCGTCCTTTGCGGTATAGTAAAGCTCGATTTTAGGAGAAACTCCCTCAGAAAGAGAGCCTGTTTTCTTGCCGTCGGGATCGGCATAGACTGCTGTTTTCTCCGTGAGCTCATAGCGTCTGCCCCTGTTTCCGTAGGGACGGGTTATATCCTTGGAATTCTTGTCATAGAAAACATCGGGTGCTTCATATATTACATCGGCTGAGACACAGGGAGTGATCGCAGACAGGATAATTCCGCATGCCGCTATTGCAAAAAGCTTTTTCATAAACCGCCCTCCCTGATTTATTTACATATAGTTTCTGATGATGATATATGCCATATATGCAGCATAGAACACTACAAGAGTTACGCCCTCCGCTCTTGACATCTTTTTGCCTGTGAGATACCAGATATAGGCAATAAGACTGAGGACAACAAGGATAATGCTGTCGATAAGAGCACTGCTTTCGGAGGTCATAGGGGATATGACACCCGAAACGCCCAGGATTCCCAGAACATTGAAAATGTTCGAGCCTACCACATTGCCCACTGCCATATCGTTCTGACCCTTCTTTGCGGCAGTAATGGAGGTAACAAGCTCGGGAAGGCTTGTACCCATTGCACAGATGGTAAGTCCGCAGAGAGTTTCGCTCATTCCTGCGGAAATAGCAATTGCCTGTGCGTGCTCAACTACGAGATTTCCGCCAAGAACGATTCCAGCAACTCCGCCGAGTATGCCGAGAGCACATTTGGGTGCGGAAAATTCCGCTTTCTTTTCTTCCGTTTCTTCGCTTTTTCCTGCAAGCTTTATGGACATTATGATATAAGCTATGAGAAGTATAAGAAGTATCGCCGCCTCAAGTCTTGACATCTGACCGTCAATTATGAATACGGCAAACAAAACCATTGCACATATTGATATGGGGAAATCCCTTTTTGCAACACTGTCGTTTGTTACGATGGGCTTTATGGCAGAGCATACGCCGAGAACAACAAGGAGATTGAAAATGTTTGAGCCTATTACATTGCTTATTGCAAGAGAATTTGAGCCGCTTACAGAGGCAGATATGCTGACTGCAAGCTCGGGGGCGCTTGTTCCCATTGCAACAATGGTAAGACCTACGATAAGCGAGGGAATTTTAAGCTTATCCGCCAGCGAACAGCTGCCCTCGACAAAATAATCCGCTCCCTTTATAAGCATATAGAAGCCTGCCACAAGCATTACAATGCTGAGCACTACCATCTGCGGCATTGATATCACATAGCTTGTGATAACTGCTATAGCAAGCAGTACAGCATAAATCACGATCTTCAATTTAAACATTCCTCCGTTTTGAAATACTTTTATTCAGTATAACACTATTTTACAGAAAATGCAAGTTAAGAATTTATTTTTCTCTTGAAAGAGAATAAATTATATGATATAATAAACGTAAATAAAATGAAAGGGGCGATATCTCTGAAAAACATATGGACGGGACGGAATGAGAAAAGGATATCTCCCCTGCCCCTGCTGATTTTCGGCATGGCGGCGGTGTTTACGGTAATGTCCCTGTCAGGCTCGGAGGAATCGGGCAGGCTGTACAGGCAAAGCTCCGTCAAGGACAGTATTGTAAGAGCCGCTTCACTTTGCTATGCGGCAGAGGGTGCATATCCCGAAAGCCTTGATTATTTAAGTGAAAACTACGGCGTAAGGACGGAATACGAGGAGTTTACCGTTCATTACAGCTATGCGGGGGGAAATATCCCTCCCGATATAATCGTTACTCCAAAAGTGAAAGGAAATTGATACGGATGGTTTCGGTAATTATTGCGGCAGGCGGCTCATCAAGCCGTATGGAGGGAATAAACAAGGTGCTTGCAGAGCTTTGCGGAAAGCCTGTTATCGCTCATTCAATGCTTACCTTTCAGAATATGGAGGAGGTGGGCGAGGTCATAGTTTCGGCAAGAGAAGCTGATATAGACCGCATAACGGAAATAGCCTCGGAATACGGCATTGACAAATTCAAGGGCTGTGTATGCGGCGGTGAAACACGTCAGCAGTCGGTTATAAATGCGCTGAAGCAGGTTTCCAAGGAAACGGAGCTTATTGCAGTCCACGACGGCGCTCGTCCTCTTGCAGATCCGAAATATATCAGGCAGTGCATAAAGGACGCTTCTGTATTCGGCGGTGCTGTGCTTGCCGTTCCCGTAAAGGACACCATAAAGCAGGCAGAAGGGGGCTTTGTCACCGACACTCCCGTAAGGAGCAGGCTTTTCATCACCCAGACCCCTCAGATATTCAAGAAAAAGCTTTATTTTGACGGCGTTAACTTCGCCCGTGAGCACGAGCTGGATTTCACTGATGACTGCCAGCTTGCCGAGGCTGTAGGCGGCAAGATACACATTACGATATCCGACTATAAGAACATCAAGATAACCACTCCTGAGGATATGGCTGTTGCAGAGGTGCTTATGAAGAGGGAGAGCGTATTATGATAAGAATAGGTCACGGCTATGATGTTCACAGGCTTTGCGAGGGCAGAAAGCTGATACTGGGCGGTGTTCATATCCCCTATGAAAAGGGGCTGCTGGGTCATTCCGACGCAGATGTGCTGACCCACGCTCTTATGG
>JAGAJY010000196.1 GCA_017848125.1 Oscillospiraceae bacterium | reverse complement strand
GGTATCTGTGGTGAACACGGCGGCGATCCTACATAAGTAGAATTCTGCCACCAGCTCGGTCTTTCTTATGTATCTTGCTCACCATTCAGAGTACCGATCGCAAGATTGGCTGCTGCACAGGCTGCATTACGCTAAGGTAGTCAAACCTGAATTCGCACTCGTATGGGACTTCAAAATCACATACGAAATGGCGAAAAATTGGAGAAAAGCACATAATGCTTATCTCCGACAAAACCAATGGAAAGACTTGACCGTAAGGGTTTGTCTTGATGTTGGATGAATAAAAAATAAGTCCCGTATCTGATGAAAATCGGATACGGGATTTTTGTGTTATAGTAATCGTTCAATAGCATCCAGTTAAAAAATAAAAATTTAGAATTTTTAGGTAAAATGTCCTTTGCGTTGGACAGCAAAGTATTGATTTTTCTCTTTTTTTATGGTAAAATGTCTAGTATAAGCTGAATTTTAGTTGCATAAGGAGAGATGAATATGGCAGCGATAACCGCAACTCAGATTGCCGATGAATTGAATATTTCACGCTCCTACTTGTATTTACTTCGTAAAAATGGTGTTTTTACTCTTGAAAACAATAAATGGGATACAAGCGTAATAGATACAGTTCGTAATTATATGGAAAGCCTTGCTCCTAAGAAAGTCGAAGAAAAGGCGCCTGAATATAAAATAACTAGGATTAACAATCGAAGATACTTAGGAAACAAGTATAAACTTCTTTCTTTTATAAATGAAGTTGTTGAAAATAATTGTAGCGGAATTAATACAGTTGCTGACATTTTTGCAGGAACGGGAGCTGTTGCTTCTGCATTTCTTGATAAAAAGATTATCACTAACGATACAATGTACAGCAATTACATTTGCCATATAGCTTGGTTTAGTCCCGAAACTTTCTCTGAAGATAAAATCATATCCTTAATAACAAGATACAATGCTTTGACTGTTAATGAAGATAACTATATGACCGAAAATTTTTCAGACACATACTTTAGTAGAGTTGATTGTTCTAAAATAGGATATATACGAGAAGATATTGAGCAACAGTACGCTAGCGGTGCAATAAATAGCAGAGAGCGTGCTATTCTTATAACTTCTCTTTTATATGCTATGGATAAAATAGCGAATACTTGTGGGCACTACGACGCTTATAGACAGGGTGTTGAATTCGATAAACACCTTGAACTTGCTGTACCTATGCCGAATAAAGACAACAACGAAAACAATCAGTGCTACAATATTGACGCTAACGAGTTGGTAAAGACACTTGAAGCAGATTTAGTGTATATTGACCCGCCCTACAACTCGCGTCAGTACTGTGACGCATATCACCTTATTGAAAATGTTGCAAGATGGGAAAAACCTGCTGTTACTGGTGTTGCGAGAAAAATGGACAGAACGGCATTAAAAAGTGATTATTGTACTCAAAAAGCCACAAAAGCTTTTGAAGAACTTATTGAGAATATTAACGCAAAATACATTCTTCTTTCCTATAACAATATGGCTGAGAAAGGCAACCAGCGTTCTAATGCCAAAATATCTGATGAAGATATTTTCAGAATACTCAGTAAAAAAGGCGAAGTTACTGTATATTCGGAAACGTATAAAGCTTTCACAACAGGCAAATCGAATATATCAGGAAATGAAGAAAGGCTTTTCTTGTGCAAGTGCTTTGAAAACAAAGAGATTATCCCCTCTCCGTTGAATTATATCGGTGGAAAATTCAAGTTGCTTCCTCAGATACTTCCTCATTTTCCAGCAATCAACGGAACTTTTATTGATTTATTCTGCGGCGGCTGCAATGTTGGAATCAATGTTGACTGTAATAAAGTCGTTTTCAATGACAATAATCAGGCACTTCACTATCTGTATAACACATTTAAAAATCTTGACAAGACGGAGATATTCCGCTTTGTTGATGAGATAATCGATAAGTATAATCTTTCACGTTCCAATGAAAAAGGCTATGCTTTTTATGGTTGTGAAAGCTCAAAAGGGTTAGGAGAATACAACAAAGAACCCTTTTTAAGATTAAGAGAGGACTTTAATGAACATACAAACCCCGATTATTACTATTATGTAATGTTGTATGTTCTTATTGTATATTCCTTTAATAACCAAATCCGTTTCAATAAGGACGGAAAATTTAATCTTCCCGTTGGAAAACGTGATTTCAATGATAAGATGAAGAATAAACTATCAAAGTTTATTGACCGAATCAAAAGTGGCGATTACACATTTAT
>JAGAJY010000195.1 GCA_017848125.1 Oscillospiraceae bacterium | reverse complement strand
TCGCCGAACCTCTGAAAATGCACGATTTCCCTCTGTCTGAGGAACTTGATAGGATCACGCACATCAGGGTCATCGGCAAATCTCAGGATATTATCATAGGTAGTACGGGCTTTCTGTTCAGCACCCATATCTTCGGTAAGATCGGTGATAGGATCACCCTTTGACTGGAAGTATGCAGCAGTAAATGGAACTCCTGCAGCAGACTGAGGATAAATTCCCAGGGTATGATCTACAAAATAAGCATCAAGACCTGCTGCCTTTATCTGCTCGGGAGTCAGACCCTTTGTCAGCTGATAAACTATTGCCGAAACCACCTCAATATGAGCCAGCTCTTCTGTACCTACATCAGTAAGAATACCCTGCACCTGAGCATATGGCGCTGTATATCTTTGATTAAGGTATCTCTGAGAAGCTGCGAGCTCGCCATCCGGACCTCCTATCTGGCTTACTATGATCTTAGCCAGAGCAGGATTGGGATTCTTGATGTTAACAGGATACTGCAAACGTTTTTCGTAAACCCACATAATCAGTTAGCCTCCTTTTCCCATGGCCATGGACCCTTAGCCCATTCAAAAACGCTTTCACAGTTTGACTGAGACGGAGAAATGGGGCCGAAAAGTTCAGCATAAGAGGCGGCAGCCTTCTCTCTGAGCTCCTTGTATTTTCTGAATGCGTGAAGTCCGTTGGGACAAGTAGGATGAGTATCAAGATAAAGCTGCAGCTCATACAGATAAAAATCGTACATCTGAATTGCATACATCAGCTGTCTTTTCTTATTTTCCATACATCTGCACCCCTTCCTTTCCCAAAAAAGGGAGATCCAGCTTTGGAAAAATCGTACCCTTAGCCAAAGCAACATTTTCGGCGTAGGTATCCTCCCAGCTCTGATACG
Organism: Oscillospiraceae bacterium; assembly: GCA_017848125.1. Taxonomy (GTDB): domain Bacteria; phylum Bacillota; class Clostridia; order Oscillospirales; family Ruminococcaceae; genus Huintestinicola. The sequence continues at coordinate 2,503 of JAGAJY010000195.1, read as the reverse complement.
GAACATATGCCATTGCTAAGGGAGTATCCTCGGGAAATCTGCCAACAGGAACAGTAAATCCGTCGGAAGAACATTTTGAGTAACCGTTCATAGCCTATTCCTTTCTGAAACTATAATCTGAGCAAACTGCTCACTAATCATTATATTCATAAATTCCTAAGCTGTTACAGAGGTTATTCCTCACATCAAACAATACTTATTCAATATGCTTTGATAATTGTGAAGCAATATACTACAGTAGTCATTACAGGCTTAACTATACCCACTGCCCAAATTGAGACAGCACTATCTCTTTTGATATTCCAAGTCAAATCACTAATCTTCTTTCTTTTGAGGAATGTGCCTTTTTAGTTGATAAAGGCTATGATGTGAAAGTTATATACAACGCTGTCAGAAATATTTATCACTGCAAATGTGTTATCCCTTTCAGCACAGCAGGTCTTGCTATGGACATCTACAGCAGATTCTCCGACAACGCAGAGAACTTTTTATTTATTTTTCTCATCTCTATTACATATATCCTGACATGGATTACATGTATCTCAAACCTCGACAATTCCCCTATCCCGTTCACAATTGAAAATAAATACGACTGTATTGTCTTGAAATCCGCTGTTGATTGTGATATAATTATTGTGATATGATATTATATCAAAGACTGCTCTTTCAGTCTGTTTTTTCACTTATACCGTAAATATGCCAGTCATTATTTTACATAGAGAAGGTTTATATCAGATTATGAAACTGCAAGAATTATACACCGAAGCGAAAATATTGCTCAGATCCATACCCGCCACAGTAGTAACACTGTTTGCCGTAAGCGTGGTATGTATGAATCTGCTTGCAAATAAAACTTTGATACAGCTTGATTGGATAGCGCTTGACGGAGGTATTCTGATCTCATGGCTGTCCTTTATGTGCATGGATATAATAACTAAGCACTTTGGACCAAAGGCATCGTCGATAATCTCCCTTCATGCGGTATCTATAAATCTGCTTACATGCCTAATTTTTTTTGTTACAAGCATTATACCGTCAACTGCGGATGATTATACAGCCTTTGACAGCATATTCGGCGGCACATGGTTTGTGCTGCTTGGCAGTACGGTGGCATTTCTTGCCTCAGCTGTGATAAATAATGCATTAAACCACACCATCGGAAAATGCTTCCGCAGTGATCCTGACGGAAAGCTCGCTTATGCCATGCGAACATACATATCGACCTTTATCGGTCAGTTTCTTGATAATTTCATCTTTTCGATCATAGTATTTGTATTCTTTGCACCTATCTTCTGGGACGGCTTCTGCTGGACAGTTCTTCAATGCTCAACCTGTGCTTTGACGGGTGCTCTGGCAGAATTGCTTATGGAGATCATCTTTTCGCCTATCGGATACCGCATTACCCAAAAATGGAGGGCTGAAAACATCGGCAGGGATTACTTTGAATACATTGAAAGGACGAAGCAGAAATGAAAATATTGATAACAGGTACATCTCAGGGAATAGGAAAAGCAATAGCTGAACTATTTTTAGAGAAAAACCATACCGTTATAGGAATTGACCGTAACTCCGGAACCATTGAAAATGACAGATATATTCATTATCAGTGCGATGTCAGGGATACAGAAAACCTGCCTGAGACAGGAAACGTTGACATACTTATCAACAACGCAGGAACGCAGAATGAAGAAGATATTGACATCAATCTCAAGGCTCTTATCCATATAACCGAAAAATACGGTATTCAGCCTAATATCAGATCAATTCTGAATATCGGGTCAGCAAGCGGGCATACGGGTGCGGAATTTCCGGAATACTGCGCAAGCAAGGGCGGAGTTCTTGCCTATACCAAAAACGTTGCAATGCGAATCGCTCCCTATGGTGCGACCTGCAACAGCCTTGACCCGGGAGGTGTACTGACGCCTCTTAACGAATGTGTTATGAATGACCCTGAACTCTGGGAACAGATAATGAAAGAAACACCGCTGAAAAAATGGGCAACCCCTGAAGAAATTGCACAGTGGGCATATTTTCTTACAATAACCAACACCTTCTGTACCGGACAGAATATTATCGTAGATGGCGGAGAGTCTATCAATTATCATTTCGTGTGGAAGGATTGATTTTCACTGCCACATTTTTGGTTTGATGTACATCAAGCGAATATATTAAATCAAATATCCCAATGCCATAATTTCAAATCAAAAGCTCATTTACCCGTCGGATAAATGAGCTTTGTTCGTTCGCAGCAGAACAGATATAGCCATTAGCACTTACGTATTACTGCCATTCAGAATTTACCTTTTCAATATAATCACGGCTGTAATTAAAACCTGTCGCTTTTTTTACCACAGCCTTGTTACTGAGCATTTCCTTATCCGCAGGTACTACAAGGTCATGTATCAGGCTTATATCAGAGGCTTTTTTAACTGACATTCCCATAGAAACTATCACAGGATAACGGTGATTTCCCTTATTACGTTCAGCAAGGACAGCATTTATC
>JAGAJY010000194.1 GCA_017848125.1 Oscillospiraceae bacterium | reverse complement strand
GATGCCTTCTTCAACGGCAGCCTTTGTTGCGTTGAGTGCATCTTCAATTCTGAGTTTCTTTTCCTTCATTTCTGTTTCGGTAGCAGCACCAACCTTGATTACAGCTACACCGCCGGAAAGCTTTGCAAGTCTTTCCTGAAGCTTTTCTCTGTCAAATTCAGATGTTGTTGTTTCGATACCCGACTTAATCTGAGCAATTCTGCCCTTGATAGCTTCGGGATCACCTGCACCGCCGACAATGATTGTGTTTTCCTTGTTGATCTTAACCTGTCTTGCCTTACCGAGCTGGGAAATCTGTGTGTCCTTAAGTTCAAGACCGAGGTCAGAAGAAATGACTTCGCCGCCTGTGAGGATAGCAATATCTGTAAGCATTTCCTTTCTTCTGTCGCCGAAGCCGGGAGCCTTTACAGCAACACAGGTGAATGTGCCTCTGAGCTTGTTTACGATAAGTGTGGAAAGAGCCTCGCCCTCGATATCCTCAGCTATGATAACAAGCTTCTTGCCGCTCTGAACGATCTGCTCGAGAAGAGGAAGAATTTCCTGAATGGAAGAGATCTTCTTGTCTGTGATAAGAATGTAGGCGTCGTCGATAACAGCCTCCATCTTATCTGTATCTGTAACCATATAGGGAGTGATGTAGCCTCTGTCGAACTGCATACCCTCAACTACCTCGGAATAAGTCTCGGCAGTCTTGGACTCCTCAATGGTGATAACGCCGTCAGCAGTAACCTTTTCCATAGCCTCTGCAATAAGCTTTCCAACCATCTCGTCAGCGGAGGAAACTGTTGCTACTCTTTCGATATCCGCAGAGCCTTCAACGTCCTTGGAATTAGCCTTGATAGCCTCAACAGCAGCGTTTACAGCCTTAGCCATACCCTTCTTTACGATCATAGGATTAGCGCCTGCTGCAATGTTCTTCATACCCTCTCTGATAAGAGCCTGAGCAAGAAGTGTAGCGGTCGTTGTACCGTCGCCTGCTGCGTCGTTGGTCTTGGTTGCAACTTCCTTAACGAGCTGAGCGCCCATATTCTCGAATGCGTCCTCCAGCTCAACCTCCTTGGCGATTGTAACACCGTCGTTGGTGATAAGGGGAGCGCCGAACTTTCTGTCAAGAACAACATTTCTGCCCTTGGGACCAAGTGTGATCTTTACAGTATCGGCAAGCTTGTCGATACCTGCCTGAAGGGACTTGCGGGCATTTTCGCCGTAAATAATATCCTTAGCCATTGTAATGTACCTCCGAAAAATAAATTATATGAATATTAACGTTAATTACTCAACAACTGCAAGAATGTCGGACTGACGGAGAATAGTATATTCAACACCGTCAAGCTTAACTTCGGTGCCTGCATACTTTGAAGCAAGTACCTTCTGACCAACCTTAAGGGTCATCTTTACCTCGTTGCCGTCAACCATTCCGCCGGGGCCTACCTCAACGATCTCTGCGATCTGGGGCTTTTCCTTTGCATTTCCTGTAAGAATGATGCCGCTCTTGGTGGTTTCCTCAGCCTCGGTCATCTTAATAACAACTCTGTCTGCAAGTGGCTTGATTTTCATAAAAATAAAACTCCTTCCTATAATTCACTGCTTTTTTAGCAGTCTAACGCCTGATGTGTTAGCACTCTTTCTGATTGAGTGCTAAATATATTTTACCACTTTCACGGAAAAAATCAAGTGGTTTTATGTAATTTACCTCATTTTCGTCATTATGCACAATTAACAGTTTTTATGCTATATTTTTTCGTTAAATATGTATCCTGCGTTCTCCTTTTTTCTTATGGGAAAACGCAGGAAATATGCATATCAGCCGATATTCAGCCGCCTTGACGCAGGCACATCAGGCTTTTTCTTGGGAAGTATCATTGTAAGGATACCGTTTTTATAGTCGGCTGTGATACCGTCGGCGTCAACACCTGTAATATCAAAGCTTCTGCGGTATGAGGCGCAGGAACGCTCACGGCGGATATATCTGCCGTCCTTGCCGCTGTCCTTGGTGTCATTGCAGCGCTCGGCTTTGAGAGTAAGGCTCGTTCCCGAAATATCAACGGTGATATTTTCCTTTTCAAAGCCGGGAAGCTCCGATTCCATAATATAGCGGCTTTCCTCCTCACGAATATCGGTGCGGCAGACGGAAAGCTGTCCGCTGTCCTTCATAATGCTTCTTTCAAATGCGCCGAAGGGGTCGAATACAAAATCCTTTTCAAAGGGTGTAAGTCCGTACATATCATTACCTGCTTTCATATTATATTGGCAGACTGTTTTATATCTGCCGTTTACATATAATATGATACCCCTGTTATTTGATGATACAACAACCGTTCTGTGAAAAAACAGCGAAAAATTAGCACTCGTTATGTGAGAGTGCTAATTTTTCGCATACATCTGCTTTGATACTATACAAAACGGACTGCCCCAAAGGACAGCCCGTAAAATTTATCCGTGATATACCCTGTCCATAACCTCAGCACGCTTTGCGTCGTTGAAGCGGTCAAGAGTGCCTACAAGATAGCCTGTAATGCGTCTTATACGGTCAAAGGGTACGTTTTCAAAATGATAGCTCAAATCAACGTAATCACCGTCAAGGGCAATGTCGATACCCGAAAGGCATCTGCCGGGATAGGTGTCCATAGCTCTTGCAACGTAAGCGTCAAGCTCCTCCTTGGATATTTCTCCGCCCGTTACGTTAATTTTCAACATCTAAAATCAACCCTTTCAGAACATTCGGCAACTACATTTAGTCGCTGAATACTATTATACCACAATATATAGTATTTTCAAAGGGTTTTCGGTTTAATTCACATTTAATTTACATTTAGGTTTACAACAGACGATTTATCGGCAAAAGAATTGTCACCCGAAAATTTTCCGATAAATTCCATTATATAAAGCAATATAATTCCAACTAATTTAACAATTTAGTGTATTTATTTGTGTTGACTCAGCCCTTTACACCGTGATATAATTATGTTTTAGTGACTTTATAAAACGAAAGGGTTTTTTAATGCTTTTTACAGAACTTGAACTGCCCTCCGAAATTATCAGGGCAGTTACCGAAATGGGCTTCACAGAAGCCACAGAAATACAGTCCAAGGCTATTCCCGTTATGCTTGAGGGACGTGACCTTGTAGGCAAGTCAAACACAGGCACAGGCAAGACCGCCGCTTTCGGTATCCCTGCAATTGCAAAGCTCGACAGAAACGTAAAGGGAGTCCAGACACTTGTTCTCTGCCCCACAAGAGAGCTTGCAATGCAGGCGTGCGACGAAATAAAAAAGTTTGCCGCATATATACCATGGGTACGCCCCTGTGCGGTTTACGGCGGTGCGGCTATGGACAGGCAGATAATAGAGCTTAAAAGAGGTGCAAACATCGTTATCGGCACACCGGGACGTGTTATGGACCACATCGGAAGAAAGACTCTGCGTACCGACAATCTGCGCACTATGATACTTGACGAAGCGGACGAAATGCTCAATATGGGCTTCAGAGAGGATATTGAGACCATTCTCGGTTTTATCCCCGAGGAGCGCCAGACTGTGCTGTTCTCCGCAACAATGCCTCCCCCCATAATGGCTATCACAAAGCAGTATCAGACCGACCCTGTTGTGATAAAGGTGGAAAGCAAGACAAGAACAGTCGAAAGCATTGAGCAGAAGTATTTTGAAGTGCCTATGGGCAGAAAGACCGATGCTCTGCGTATGCTCCTTATCGCCTATGAGCCGAAGCTTTCAATGGTTTTCTGCAACACAAAGAAAATGGTAGATGAGCTGACCGAGGCGCTTGTATCAAAGGGCTTCAAGGCGTCGGGGCTTCACGGCGATATGAAGCAGCAAAGCCGTACACAGGTGCTCAATGCATTCAAATCAGGCTCGATAAACATTCTCATTGCAACAGACGTTGCCGCAAGAGGCATTGACGTTGACGATGTTGACGCTGTATTCAACTACGACCTCCCTCAGGACAACGAATACTACATTCACCGAATCGGCAGAACAGGCAGAGCGGGCAAAAGCGGTGCGGCTTATACTATTATCAGCGGCAGAAAGCAGTTCTATGAGCTGAGAGATATTTCAAAATTCATCAAGGCGGATATTGCAAGAGCCGAGCTTCCTTCAAAGGAGGAAATCATCAACCGCAAGGCAGACCGTGTAAAGGCTAAGATAATCAAGGACTGCGAAAGCGGAAAGTATGATATGTATTACGCCGAGGTCGCACGTCTGATGAATGAAAACGACCTTACAGCTGAGGATATTGCTGCCGCACTTCTCGGTATGCGCATTGCCAAGGAGACCTCAAATATCCCCGATATAGGCTTTGTAGCGCCCAGAGAGGATTCACGAAAGAAAGGCGGCAGAGGTGCAAAAACCGTCAAGCTGGAAATATCCGCAGGCAGGTCAAGCCGTCTTGCTCCCAATTTCATTCTCGGTGCGCTGGTTGACGCTACGGGTATGCCGGGAAAAAGCTTCGGCAAGATAGACATATTTGACAGATTCACCACCGTTGAAGTTCCCGAGGCCGACAGGGAGCATATCCTTGAATCAATGACGGGAACAAAGATAAACGGTCAGAAGATCACCATAAAGCCCTACGAGGGCAGAAACGAGCATTTTGAGGACGACAGACATTCACGCAGAGGCGGAAACTTCCGCAGAAACGCAAACACCAAGGGCAAGGGCGGCAGACGCTCAAACCCCGGTGCAAGACCCAGAAGCTGATAATTTTTGCAATAAAAACTTATAAACGCCCTGAGAAGAAAAAACTTCTCAGGGCGTTTATAAGTTTTATTGCAAAAAAATTCGGATATCATAATTTACCTTTGATTTTCGAGAATATTTTATACTGCATTATTCATTTTTCAAAAAATATTGAAAAAACATTTGAAATTTGTCGGATAATATGCTATAATAAAAATAGTTGTTTTTACATATCGAATAACAGGAAAATTCTTCTCAAAAAATTTCTGTAATATAAATTCACGGAGGTTTCTATGGCTAAGAAAAACAAGAAAAAAGGCTCTGTCATAAACATAATAGAGGGCATCGTCATTGCCGTTCTCATACTGCTCATTGCCGCAATGCTGTTTCTCTACTTCTCATTCAGCGAAAACGGTGCTGCGCCCGATATTTTCGGCTATACCATATATCATACACAGGCAGTAAAAATGGAACCGAAGATACCGAAAAACACAGTTGTATTCGGCAAAACGGGCGAGCTTGACGAGATAAAGGTAGGAAGTGCGGTAATATGCCGAATCGGCGAGGATACCGTTCTTACGAGAGTTGTTCAGCTTGTAAATGAAAACGGGCAGATGTCCTACGTTGTAAAGTACGACACAGCCCCCGAAAATGACACTTTCAGACTTCCTGCCGAAAGCATCATCGCCAGAGCATCCACTCAGAGCAGTCTTTTCGGAAAAGTGCTCAGCTTTGCCACTTCGACTGTGGGCATTATGCTGGTAATAATCATTCCCAGCTTTATAATAATAGTGTTCCAGATTATCAGGATAATAAACGTCAAAAAGGCTCAGGAGGACGCTTATTCTCTCGACGAGCTCGACGAAATTATGATAAGCGATGACGATGAAGAAGACGCTCACGATTTCTTTGAAGAGCCTGCTTCATTTACAACCCCTCTGCCTGCTCCCGAACCGCCGAAGCCTGTTGAAAGGTCTGTTCTCAGCGTTGACAAGAACGGCAAGGCAGGACTTACCGCAGTCCGTGACGAGGGTACTCCCCTTTTCTCCTATGACGGATATACAAAGAGCGGAACAGCCGCAGAGCAGGGCAGCTCAGTGGTGAAAACGCCGAAGAATCCCCGAACAGAGAAGTTCTTCTCCGAATTTGTATCACAGGACGAAATGAATCCTCTTTACGAAGAAAAGCCTCAGACCGAGGAAGCTCCTCCTGCATTTATGAGCAATGTTCTTCCCAAAAGCATTGAGGAAGCAGCCGCAAAATCGGAGATTCCCGAAGCGCCCGAAGCTGAAGAATCTGTTACAGCCTACGAGCCGAAAACCGTCAGAGAGGATAAAATCGTCAAGGAAGCAAATAATATTCCCGATAAAGCGGTTATCCCCAAGGAGAAGCTTTCTCCGCCCAAGAAAAAGAACAACAGCAAAGCAATAATCGACCTTATGAACATAATTGATGCAGAGGAGTCCAAGCTGAAAAAATGAGTTATATGAAAATAGCCGCCGACGAAGCCTACAAGGGCATACGAAACGGCGAGGGCGGTCCTTTCGGAGCGGTCATTGTGAAGGACGGCGAGATAATCGGTCAGGGGCATAACCGTGTCCTTGCCGATCACGACCCCACAATGCACGGCGAGGTTGCCGCCATAAGAGACGCCTGCAAGAGAGCCGGCACTCACAGCTTAAAGGGCTGTACCCTTTATACCACAGCATACCCCTGTCCTATGTGTATGAGCGCCGCTCTCTGGGCAGGAATCGAAAAGATAGTCTATGGCTGTACAGTTGACGACACCGCAGACATCGGCTTCAAGGACGATGAATTCTACGAGGCTATAAAAAGAGGCGAAGCGATACCCCTTGAATGTTCGGACAGGGATATCTGTCAAGAGCTTTTCAGGGAATATGATTCGCTTAAAGCGCAGAGATATTGATTTTAATGCCGTATTTCTTCTGAAATACGGCATTTCAGTCTGTCAAAAAAGAAAACGCTGTTGTTACATTTGCACAAAACTACAAAAAAATTGCTTTGTTCAAAACGTTCCACCGGAACGTTTTGAAGGGTAAGTAAGCACAACCGCTCTACAAGGGGAGTGCGATCTGGAATCAACAAATTGATTCCTTCGCCTCCCCTCGAAATGCTGTCGCATT
>JAGAJY010000193.1 GCA_017848125.1 Oscillospiraceae bacterium | reverse complement strand
GGGCAGCGGTATGATACACCCCAATATGGCTACCACGCTGAACTTTATCACAACAGACTGTTCGATCTCCTCCGAAATGGTGCAGAAGGCTCTTTCGGAGATAGTTAAGATAACCTACAACTGCCTGTCCGTTGACGGAGATCAGTCCACCAACGACACCTGTATGCTTATGGCAAACGGTCTTGCGGGCAATGAGGAGATAACCGCAGAGGGCGAAAGCTTTGACATCTTCAAGGACGCTCTTTATCAGGTAATGGCAAACCTTACCCGTATGCTTGCAAAGGACGGCGAGGGTGCAACAAAGCTTCTTACCTGCGTATGCTCGGGCGCTCCCGACCTTGATACGGCTATTATCGTTGCAAAGAGCGTTATCCGTTCGCCCCTTGTAAAATGCGCTATGTACGGTGCGGACGCAAACTGCGGACGTATTATGTGCGCTATGGGTTATGCGGAAACCGACTGCGATGTTACCGAGGCAGATGTTTACTATATTTCTAAGGCAGGAAAGATCCTTGTCTGCGAAAAGGGTATGGGACTGAGCTTTGATGAAGATTTGGCAAAAGCTATTCTCAGCGAAGACGAGATCGAAATATCCGTTGACCTTCACAAAGGCGATTCACAGGCAACCGCATGGGGCTGTGACCTTACATACGATTACGTTAAGATAAACGGTGATTACCGCTCATAAAAAGGGACGTGGGGTTATGTATGACGACAAGGACAGAAATGTTATAATAGAGGACAGCGGCGACCTTGGCTTTTTTGAAAACGAAACTCAGTCTGTTTATACGGGCGGCGTTTTCGCAAAGGATCTGCTCCCCGATGAAAGCGTTATTATAACGGCAGAGGGGAAAACAGGCAGGGCAAACATAATAAAAACGGCATTTTCCGTTATATGGGAGTTATTTGCCTTGTTCTGGACAATAACCGCTTCTTCCATGGGCGGCGTTTTCGGCATTGCAGGCTTGCCGTTTCTCATCATCGGAGCTATCAATTTCTTTGTCTGGGGAGTTATTCCCACAAAGGTGACAATTGCTGTTACCGACCAAAGAATGCTTGTCCGCTTTCTTGGCAGAACAAAGATACTTCATCGTGGAGCGGCTCTGAGTGCAATGATACTTTCAACAAATGACCCGAACACCTACAACATAGCCTTTGACGGGCTGTTCAAGGAAATGAACAAGAGCAGGGAGCTTCAGGAATTTGAGCTTCGCCGTGAGGACGCTTTGAGAATATCGGATATTATAAACGGAAAGAATTAAAGATTATCGGAGGATTTTTTCAGATGGATACAGAAAAAATACTGTCAAACGAAATACGCTCGCAGGTGCTTATAGACGCTCTGCCTTACATTCAGAAATACAATGACAAGATAGTCGTTATCAAGTACGGCGGAAACGCTATGACCAATGAGGAGCTGAAGGACGATGTTATGAGCGACATTGTTCTGCTGAATCTTGTGGGAATAAAGACCGTTCTTGTTCACGGCGGCGGTCCCGAGATAAACGATATGCTCAAAAGAGTGGGCATTGAAAGCAAGTTTATCAACGGTCTGAGATACACCGACGAGGCTACTGTGGATATTGTAAGAATGGTGCTTGCGGGAAAGGTGAACAAGGAGCTTGTTTCCCACCTTACAAAGCACGGCGGAAAGGCGCTGGGTCTTTGCGGAATCGACGGTCAGATGATGCTGTGCCACAAGCTTGAGGGCGAGGTGGATCTGGGCTTCGTGGGCGAGATAGACAGGGTTGACACCAAGCCTATCCTTGACGCTCTGGCAGGAGGATATGTTCCAGTAATTTCCACCGTTGCCTGCGACGAGCAGGGTCAGACCTACAACATCAATGCCGATACCGCAGCTGCAAGGATCGCCGCTGAGCTTAAAGCGGAGAATCTTATCCTTATGACGGATATCGTGGGACTTCTCAGGGATAAGGACGACACAAGCACTCTTATTCCCGAGGTGCAGGTCAGCGAAGTGCCCTTTATGAAAAGACAGGGAATAATCAGCGGCGGTATGATACCTAAAATCGACTGCTGTGTGGAGGCTGTCAGACGAGGAGTTAAAAAGACCTGCATAATCGACGGCAGAGTTCCCCACTCCATTCTCATAGAGCTGTTCACCAGCGAGGGCATAGGAACACAGTTTGTTTGATCTGTATAGTATTATATAAAGGAGCTGACAGCTATGGCAAAGGTACCCGACAGGTTTGTCAAGAAATATACTCAGGGTGCTTTTACGATGATGGATATATGGGTCGATACAAAAACAGGCGTGAATTATCTTGCATACACAAACGGCAATGCAGGCGGTATTACGCCTCTGCTGGACGCCGAGGGCAAGCCTGTTGTATCTCCCGTTGATGATGAATACGGATTTCCCGTAACGGACTGATTTAATACCTATTAAGCTTATGAAAGAAAGGACTGAATAAAAATGTCAACAATAGAAAAATTCAACGAACACGTTATGCAGACCTACGGCAGGCTTCCTATCGTTCTTGACAAGGGCAAAAAACGTGAGGCTGTTGACGAGAACGGAAAGAGCTATATTGATTTCGGCAGCGGAATCGGTACAAATTCTTTAGGCTACTGCGATGAAAAATGGGCAGATGCCGTATGCGCTCAGGTGCGTTCCGTTCAGCATACATCAAACTACTACTACACTACCGTTCAGGCTGACTATGCAAAGCGTCTCTGCGAAGCCACAGGCTACAAGAACGTATTCTTCGGAAATTCGGGAGCAGAGGCAAATGAATGTGCAATAAAAATTGCACGAAAGTACTCCTTTGACAAGTACGGCAAGGGTCGTCATACCATAGTTACTCTGGTAAATTCATTCCACGGCAGAACTATCGCAACCCTTTCCGCAACAGGTCAGGAGGTTTTCCACAATTACTTTTTCCCCTTCGTTGACGGATTCGTTAACGTCACCGCAAATGATATTCAGTCTCTCGAAAAGCTTCTTGAGGAGGATAAGACCATCTGTGCGGTAATGTTTGAATTTGTTCAGGGCGAGGGCGGTGTTAATCCTCTTACAAAGGAATTTGTTGACATGATATTTGCCCTTTGTGCAGAAAAGGACATTCTAACCGTTGCCGACGAGGTTCAGACGGGAATCGGCAGGACGGGTACTCTCCTTGCTTCCGAGCAGTACGGTGTAAAGCCTGACATAACCTCTCTTGCAAAGGGAATCGCAGGCGGTGTTCCTATGGGTGCATGCCTTGCTTCGGAGAAATGCTCGGAGGTTCTGGGCAAGGGCAGTCACGGCTCTACCTTCGGCGGAAATCCCATTGCCTGCGCAGGTGCGGCTGCTGTTCTCGACAGAGTATGCGAAAAGGGCTTCCTTGACGAGGTGAACGCAAAGAGTGAGTATTTCAGGAAAAAGCTTTCTGAAATTCCCGAAATAGAGGGAGTTGACGGTCTTGGTCTTATGCTGGGCGCAAGGCTTAAAACAAAAAAGGCGGCGGATATTCTTACTGCGGCATCAGAAAAGGGTCTGCTTATCCTTACCGCAAAGGAAAAGCTTCGTTTCCTGCCTCCCCTCACTATTACATACGAGGAAATCGACAGGGGCATTGAGATACTTAAAGAGCTCCTTGCATAATCTAATTTATTTCTAATCTCTGACTAACCGAATCCGAATAATTTTTCGCTATAATATTTTCAGATAAAGGAAATACCCCTTAAAAGGAGGAAAATATTATGCGCAGAAGAAGACACCCGATAGTGGCTGATTTTATATTCGATTTTGTTTTTGAAATTATCGGAGCGGTTATAGAAGCAATACTTGAAGGTATAGATTAAGGGCGTTCCTTATGCGGGGAACAGCCCGCATCAGAAAGGAACGTATTACTATGAAACATCTTCTTAAAATGTCCGACCTCTCAAAGGCTGACATCATTGATATCCTCAACCTTGCAGACCAGCTCAAATACGAGCTTGCACACAATATCCCCCACCGTCATCTGGAGGGAAAGACTCTGGGTATGATCTTCCAGAAGTCCTCCACAAGAACACGAGTTTCCTTTGAAACAGGTATGTATCAGCTGGGCGGAAATGCGCTGTTCCTGTCATCAAGGGATCTCCAGATAGGCAGAGGCGAGCCTGTTCAGGACACCGCAAGGGTGCTTTCACGCTACCTTGACGGAATTATGATACGCACCTTTGCTCAGCAGGAGGTCGAGGACCTTGCAGGCTACGGCAATATTCCCATCATCAACGGTCTTACCGATTACTGCCACCCCTGTCAGGTGCTTGCAGACCTTATGACAATCAGAGAGTACAAGGGTCAGTTTGAAGGACTCAAAATGTGCTACATAGGCGACGGAAACAATATGGCAAATTCCCTTATTGTAGGCGGTCTTACAGTAGGTATGGACGTTGCTGTAGCCTGCCCCGAGGGATACCGTCCGGACAGCAGCGTTATCAAGTTTGCAGAGGGCTATGAGGGCAAGTTCACTCTTACCGACAAGCCCCTGGAGGCTGCGGCAAATGCCGATGTTCTGTTTACTGACGTATGGGCTTCCATGGGTCAGGAGGGCGAGGCTGAGCTTCGCCGCAAGGCTTTCGCAGGCTATCAGATAAATGATGAGATAATGGCGGCGGCTAAGCGTGACGCTATGGTACAGCACTGTCTGCCTGCTCACCGTGAGGAGGAAATTACCGCAAAGGTATTCGAGGCTCACGCTGATGAGATATTCGACGAGGCTGAAAACCGTCTCCACGCTCAGAAGGCTGTTATGGTCAAGCTGATGAAGTAATATGCTATAGAAAATGTCCCCTTATGTCAGGTCAAAACAGACAAACGGGGACATTTTTACATAATTGACTTGCAAAAGAATTTGTGATTGGAGTGATAATATGACCAGGGAAAAAGCCAAGCAGCCGCTTATCAGGGTGATATTCGGGCTGTTAGTAATAGTAGCTGCGATAATTGCTGTTGCTGTTCTGATCTGCCGTGTGTCCGACTATCTTTTGCACACGGCATACTTACCACGGCTTGGAGAAACTGCGGTGGTCGATGAGATCGAAATTTCACAGCAGCAGGCTCTGAGTGAATGTCCCGATATTGAAATTACCGATTATGACAAAGAATTTATGGATAAGCTTATCACCGACCCGATGTTTCTTGATCTTGAAGCAGATGCTGACAAGGTTAATGATTTCAGAGAAATAGAGATAACAGCTGATGAAGCAGGCTTTGAGCGATACGCACCCTTTCCCGATGAAAACTATACCATAAATATTGAGTATTCTGCAAATGAAATAATGCCGTCACATGCATATGTTAATTTAGAACATACAGACGGCTCGTATGTCAGGGAGGTGTTTATGTACATTGATAAGGGTGATGAACATTCAGACGGCGAGAATCGCTACACAAAGGCAATTACCGTAAGAAACTCTGACGGAAAATACATATCTAAGTATTGGTGTTCTTACGGAGAATATCGCAAGGAAACATTTAAATACGGGCTTGTAAGCTACGCAGAAAAAATTTTCAATGCAATGATGTCAGTCTGATATGAAAAAAGCATCATCTCCGCTGATACGAAATATCACTGATAAGGTCGCTTTATCTCAGGATTTTATAAGTGATCTAAAGAAAAAACTGCCGCCTGACTGTACGATTGTAACATAGAGTGTTTTTCTCAATGTTATGACCGCATAGCGATTCGGAAACAGTATAAAACAGAAAAAGCACTTCATAAAAAAGACAAAAGGAACTGCTATATTTCGTCAGTTCCTTTTTATTTACAATACTTGTCTTGACAAAAGAGCGGGAATATAGTAAAATAATCTATATATTGACTTGTGACTAACACATATTCATATAATGATATATGCCGATTTATAGCTGTTATTTGTGCAAGATTTATAATTGCGGTGTGTTAAAAATATATTTTGTTGTGAGTTTATCCAAATCGAAAAATTCTTTGCAACAAAATGCCGCCGAATCCGCACTATATATATGACAGGGCTCAGAAAGAGCGCAAGAAATAAATATAACTCGGTACGATGTCATATCAATCTGCCTTGCTGCAAAGGCGGGTGCGAGGTGATTCACTACAATGAGCTTGGATTTTACCGCCTCTGTGAGACGAGCACAGGCGGGAGATGCCGCAGCGTTTGCCGAACTTTATTCCCTTGTTTACAAGGACTTGTACCGCATCGCTCTTCTGAACCTGAACAATCAACACGACGCTTCCGACGTGGTTAGCGACACGGTCCTGGAAGCCTATTCCTCAATAGGAAAGCTGAAAGACGAAAAAGCCTTCAAAGCCTGGATAACGAAGATCCTTACCGTAAAGATAAAAAACAAGCGGAAGGAATATTCACAGATAAATAATTTCAGGGAAGAACTTGACGATCTTGAGTCCTCCGATAAGGACGTCGGCAGCACAGAAATAAATGTTGACGGGCTTAATGTAATGGACGGCTTCAGGCAGCTTAATTCCGAGGAGCGTATGGTGTTGTCACTAAGTATTGTTTCAGGATATAAAAGCGAAGAGATCGCCAAAATGTTCGGTACTAACGCAAATACCGTTCGTTCAAAGGTGGCACGGGCAAAATCAAAGCTGAAACAGCTGATAACTTAGATAATTTCTTGAAGAAAGGAGGTCGGAAGCGTGAGCTTTGACAATGAGCTGAAAAAAGCCCTTGATAATATCGAAGTTCCCGAGGAGCTTTTGCCCCAAAATATTGAGGCAATGCTGAGGAAATCAGGCAGGCAGGAAATAAAGACAGCTGCCGCCGAGTCTGCACCCAATATAACAGTAAGCCGCACAAATACAAACAGAGCTGTTATTTTCAGAACACTGGCTGCCGCAGCTGCCTGCGTGGCACTTGCTGCAGGATTCACCGCTTTCCGTGAGGAGACTGCAAAGCCTGCGGAAATTGAAAGTGAGATCGAATACGAAGCAGTTCAGGTTCAGTCCTATGATGAGCTGTATGACATTTACACGGGAATTTACCTTAACGGTTCGGACGAAACCGTGCAGGGAATTGAAAACGGCGACGGCGTTGAAATAATCACCGATGAGGGAACTGCAAACCCCGAAACGGAGTCACCCGTTACAGAAACAACCCCTGCTGTCACAGAAGCCGCACCTGCCATAGAAACACAGAAAGAGCAGGAAATAACAGAAGCTGTGAGATCGGATTTTTCCGACGCTGATATAGTCAAGAGCAGCGACAAATGCATTTATTACATCTGCGGAGGCACTCTTTACGCTGTTTCCAAGGAAGATATGGCAGTTATTGCCGAGATAAACGGAGAAAATGCCCCCTTTGAAATGTATATTAGCGGCAGCTCGCTGGTTCTCATAAGCGAGGACAACGTTTCCGATTCCGAGGACAGCTCCGAGCATACAGGCGTATGCGTGGATATTTATGATATATCCGAAGGTGCTCCTGTCCGCATAAAGTCATATAAACAGAGCGGCGTTTATACGTCCGCCCGTATCGACGATTCGGGTATTCTCTATCTGGTAACAGGCTATTCGGACTATCGTGCCGAGCCTCTCGACCAGAACGCACAGCTTGAAAGCTATGTTCCCTCATATTTTATCGACGGGGAGAAGTTCTTTGTTGCCGCTGAGGATATTACAGTTCCTCACGGTGCAAATAACACCGACTACACCGTTATTTCCGCTGTAAAATGCAGTGAGCCTGTGAATGTGACCGTCAAGGCGGTCCTTGGAAGCAGTGCTGACGCATTCTGCTCGGACAGCACGCTGTATGTAGCTTCTTCGGGTGTTAAGGACGGTATGGCATACACATCTGTGACCTCCTTCGATATTTCCGAAAGCGGTCTTGTTTACAAGGCAAGCGGCTCGGTTGACGGAGAGCTTATCAGCAGATACAGTATGTGCGAATATGAGAATGGTTTCAGAATCGCTACAAGAAGCTATTCCGAATACGGAATGATCACAACGAATATTTACAGCCTCGGCGCTGACCTTTCGGTTATTTCCGAAGTAAAGGGTCTGCTTCCCGGCGTTATCACAGGCTCTGTCAAGTTTGACGGAAATTATGCCGCCCTTTTTGAAAACGGCAGCTCCGAGCCTGCTCTGACAGTTGACCTTACACAAAGCGCTCCTATAGGCGAAAATGTTTCGGCAGGCTTTACAGCCGCTTATGTAAACAGCTTTGGCGACGACCTTATGGTAGGTCTGACTGCAAGCGAAAACGGCGGATTGAAGCTGGAGCTTTACGGCTCTGCTGAGGGAGTGAAAATAAACGAGATCTCATTCGCCGCTATCCCCGATGTGAAGTCTCCTGCTCTTACTGACAGAAAGGCAATGCTGGTGGATACGGAAAACGGTATTATCGGTATTCCCGTTTCGGGAGTAACTGAGTTCGGCGTTAAGAATCAGTATTATGTCTTTGGCTGCAATAGTGACGGATTTACTGAAAAGGGCGTTTTTGAATACAACGACCTTGATGACAGCTACAGGTTTGACAGGGCTGTTGTTACAGACGGCGTTCTCTACATAATCGGCAGCGGAAGAATGGTTTCCGTTAACCTTGCCGATATGACTGTTGTTGAGACCTTTGATTTCTGATAAGTTTTTCGCAGAGCTGCTGCACGTTTGTGCGGCAGCTTTGTTTTATTGTTTGTTAGCGTATCGTCATGTTCATATTTTAATACCGTGCAAAAAATATCAGATTGACATATTGCCTGTAAATATGTATAATTAGCTTGATAATAGCAAAATAGCTGATACGAAAGGTATGTGAAAATTTTATGGGTATTATCATAAACGGCAATGATCTGGAAAGGCGTAAAAATCTTCTTTTCAGAGGGCACGGTATGGTCAGCGGAAATAATTCCTCACGTCTGCTTCTGGATTACAAGGCAGAGCACCCCGAAATATACGAAAAGCTGCTTAAACTTATTTTCGGCAGAGAGGGGCTTGCTGTAAATCATATCAAGCTTGAAATGGGCTCGGATATAAATTCGTCATCGGGCACAGAGCCATGCGTAAAGCGTTTCCCCGATGAAAAGGCAGATGTTACAAGGGGCGCAGGCTGTCAGCTGGCGGCTGACGCTAAGAAAATAAACCCTGAGCTGACTGTGGATATGCTATGGTGGAGCGAGCCGAAATGGTGCGAAATCGCAGAGGACAGGTATGACGCAAGATACCGCTGGTACAAGGAAACTCTTGACGCCGCATATGAGACCTATGGGCTGAAATTCGATTATCTGAGCCTTGTTCGGAATGAGCGTGATATTGAATACGACTGGATAAAATATTTTGCTGCTCGTATAAGACAGGAAAAGGATATGCCTTACGACTACAGCAAAATTAAAATCGTCTGTGCGGACGAGGAAAACAGCTGGCATTTTGCTGACGCTATGATAAACGACAGGGAGCTTATTGAAATAGTAGATGTTATAGGAAGCCATTACACAAGCCGCTCTCCCGAGTCTGCTCAGAGACTTTGTGAGGAGTACGGCAAGGAGCTATGGCACAGCGAGGCGGCTCCCCCTATGAGCTACAGCAGGGGTGCCTGCCGATTTGACGGCACAGGCTCGGGAATGTCCGATATCAACGGTATTCTGGATATTGCAAACCGCTTTATCGCAATGTTCCCTCAGGGTAAGATGACAATGTGCGAGTATCAGCCTGTTATTTCCGCATATTATGACGGAGTTTGCTACTGCCACAAGCACCTTATAAGCGCCTGTGACCCCTGGAGCGGTCATTACGTTCTTGACAGCGGATATTATATGGCAATGCATTTTTCGCAGTTTTTCAGAAAGGGCTGGTGCTTTGCCAAGGACGGCTGTTTTTGCGACGGCATACCCGGCGGCGACGGTCACGCTATCGTAAATGCCACTCACAGCTATATGTCCGCCGCCGATCCCGAAACGGGAGATTACAGCGTTGTTATAACAAATACAACCCCCTCGGAAATTACGCACGAGATAAAGGTCAGCGGTATTGCAAAGGCTGACTGTACGGTAAACGTTTATGAAACAACAGGCGGCGAAAGGGGATATTTTGAAAAAAGAGAGGAAATTGCTCCCAAGCCCTCTGCTGACGGATATGCTTACACCGTCAGAGTCAAGCCCTATTCTCTTGTTACCCTTTCCACTCTTACGCCTTTATGCGGCAGTTTCAGTCCTGAGATGACGGAAAGACCTCTGCTCACTCTCCCCTATTCCGACGACTATGAATATTCGGATAAGCCGTCGGATTATCTTCCTTCAAGGGGATATGCACCGAGATATACAACGGATCAGGGAGGTGCTTTTGAGGTGGTTAAAATCAACGGCGAAAACCGCCTTATGCAGATGATTACCCCCGAAACGAAGGCATCAGAATGGGGATATACCCCTGACCCCACTACGAATTTCGGCGACGACAGATGGTTTGATTATTCTGCGTCCGTTGATGTGTATTTTGCTGCGTCAGACAGTCCTGCGGATAACTATGCAGGTATCGGTGTGAGATACAGTCTTGCCTGTGTGGGACAGAGCGGCTACAAGCTTACAATATGCGAAAACGGCGGCTGGAGACTTTGTATGTCGGGAAGAATCATCAAATCGGGCTGTATTGACGGATTTGACGGAAGGAAAGTTCACAGGATAAGGCTTGACGCACTGGGAAATACGGTTACAGGCTATATTGACGGTGAATGTGTCTGCTCTTACACCTTTGACAAGGAAGCCTTTGCCTCAGCAGGCAGAGCGGCGCTTTTTAGCTCTATGAACAAAAATTCCTTCAAAAACTTCCTTGCAGAGCCTATAGACGGCTGTACATACATCACACGGTTTGATGACACCGACAGCTGTGTCCGATACGGCGGCAAGTGGGAGCATACCACAATGAGCAGCTTCAGGCATTACCGCAGAACTATATCAAAGGGCTTTGAGGGCGCTTTCTCCGAAATATCCTTCGAGGGAACAGGCATTATCCTTGCAGGAGAAAACACCTCCTCTGCGGAAATATCGGCGGTGCTTGACGGCGGTGAGGCTGTCAGATACGTTACGCCTGAAAGCGGTCCGAGAGAGGCATATTTTTACATAAACGGACTTGAAAACAAGGCGCACACCTTGAAAATAACCGTGCTTTCGGGCGAGCTGTGCCTTGATAATATTGATACTAATTCTTAATCAACCTATAGACAAATCCTCGGCTGAAATAATCACATTCGTCGTCAAGCTCCCTTGTCGGGCGGCAAGCCCGACTGCGGTCGCTTTCCTAGACTGTGATTATTTCATCTGTCAGCTTTGTCTATAGAACGATCAAGAATTAGTATGATATAACAGGAAATTGAGGTTTATTTATGCAGACTGAATCGGTCAAAGAAAAAAAGCTGTCCCTTGATATGACTGAGGGGGACGAAGCAAGGCATATTATAAGATTTACGCTCCCTTTGCTGGGAGGAAATCTTCTCCAGCAGACCTATAACGCTGCTGATACGCTTATTGTAGGGCGGTTTCTGGGAGAGGACGCTCTGGCGGCGGTGGGTGCAACAGGCTCTGTAACCTATCTGTTTTCCACCCTTTGCATAGGCTTGTCCATCGGTGCGGGAGTTATTGTGTCACAGATGTTCGGAGCGGGAAAGCTGAGCCGTATGAAATCCGCTGTGTTCAACTCCGCTCTGGTAACAGCCCTGTTCGGCATAGTTGTAAGCGTGGTCGCTGTAATGCTTGCCGAGCCTGCTCTGACTCTTATGGGAGTTCCCGAAAAGCTTCTCCCTCACTCGGTGCAGTATATGAAAATCGCCTGCGGCGGAACGATCGCTGTTGCTGCATATAACTGGATAAACGCAATAATGAGGGCTATGGGGGATTCAAAAACTCCTCTGATCTTCCTCGGGATAGCAAGCTTTCTTAACATTGCTCTTGACCTGCTGTTTGTGGTAGTTCTGGGCTTCGGGGTAAGCGGTGCGGCGTGGGCAACGGTTATGACTCAGGCGCTGTCGGCAATAGGGTGCATAATCTACTGCTTTAAGTTCAACCGTGACCTTGCAATGAGCCGTGAGGAAATGACTCCCGATAAGGACATAATGAAAAAATGTATCTTCACAGGCGTTCCGATTGCGGCTCAGAACGGACTTGTATCGGTTTCTATGGTTGCTTTGCAAAGCGTAACAAATTCCTTCGGTGAAACGGTCATGGCGGCATATACCGTGTCAATGAGGATAGAGCAGTTTATTCAGCAGCCCTTTTCCTCGCTCAATGCGGCTGTTTCCACATTTACCGGGCAGAATATCGGCGCAGGCAAGAGCGAACGTGCGGTAAAGGGGCTTAAAGCGGCGGTGAAAATATCCTCTCTGCTGGCTATAGCTGTGCTTATTCTGCTGATTTTTTTCAGAAGGAGTGTAGTGGGGCTTTTCATAGACGGTGAAAGTGTAATAGAAACTGCATCTGTGGCTATGCTTATAACTGCTCTGTTCTACGTTTCGCTGGGGCTTATCCACACAGTAAGAGGCTTTCTCAACGGCGCAGGAGACACAGGCTATGCGCTTATCAACGGCATATGCGAGGTGGTCTGCCGAATCCTGTTTTCGCTGATACTTACAAAAATTTCCTTTATCGGCTGCTGGGGCATATGGATAACCACATCGCTTACATGGCTGTTTACCGCCGCTGCAGGAATTATACGATATAAGCTGGGAAAATGGAAAAATAGGTCCATTGCCTGATTATCGGAATCATTTCATCAGCTTATGAATATAATATTACAAAGGAAAAGAGAAGGGACGGAAATTTGTAGGAATCCATAAATTTCCAAAGTAAAAATTTCATTAAAATATGAAAAAGCCCTTGTATTTTCTGAAAATATAGGTTATAATAGTATTATGGAATCGGATAAAGTCCGATTTTCCCGAATTTGATGAAAGGGGTGTTGGCCTGTGAATAATGAGCAGACAATGACATTCTCGGTTTACGAGGATAAGGAAACCGAGCTTAAAAGAAATCTTACCCTCATTTACGACGCTTTAAGGGAAAAAGGCTATAATCCCATAAATCAGATCGTAGGCTACATTTTATCCGAGGATCCCACCTATATAACTACATACAACAATGCCAGAAGCCTTGTTCGTCATATTGACAGAGACGAACTTCTTCAGGTTCTTGTTAAGTCCTATCTTGGGGCTTGAGATATGAGTTTATCGGGTGTGTGACATTTGTTTTCCGCACCCGTTTTACATTTTCACAAGCTTTGTGAAAAGCCTGTGAAAGCCTTGCGAAAAGTAGTATTGACATAATATTGTAACCGTTTTGTAGTGGTATTTTCCGTAAAATGCGGTATAATAATGTTAGAGATGAAAAATCATTACAGACTACCTTTTCCGAAAAAGGGTATGCTATTATCAACGGCAGATCATTCTGCGTTTATGATAGATACTTTTACGAAAAGGAGGTCATGCTCTTGACGGGCAGAAAAATATCGGCTTTTATCACAGGTATTGCAATGATTTTTTCACTCTGCTTCGGCACTTCGGTTTTCGCCCTTGACAACACCTTATGCGGTTACGGTCAGGGTCGTGAAGTGAACGATGAAAACATTCCCCTCGGTGCTCTTATGTTCAACGAGCAGTTTTACGCTCAGAATGCATATGCGGTAACGGACAGCGACAAGATCGTGCTGACCTTTGACCAAGGGTACGAAAACGGCTTTACAGCACCGATCCTTGACACTTTAAAGGATAAAGGCGTAAAGGCTGTGTTCTTCCTCACGGGAGACTATGCCAAAAGAAACCCTCAGCTTGTCAGACGAATGATAGACGAGGGGCATTTGATCGGAAATCACGGTATGGCGCACGCTTCCCTCCCAAAGCTTTCGGAGGCTGAGGCAAAAGAGGAAATAATGTCGCTTCATAACTACGTCAAAGAGGAATACGGTTATGAAATGAAGTATTTCCGTCCCCCCTGCGGCGAATATTCCGAGCAGGCGCTTTCTACAGTAAAGGACTGCGGTTATACTACACTGGTCTGGAGCTTTGCTTACTGCGACTGGGATACAAACGACCAGCCTGATGTGAATACAGCTCTTGACAGAGTTTCTGCGGCGGCTCACAGAGGCGGAATTTATCTGCTTCACAGCGTTTCCGAAACCAACTGCAAAATTCTCCCTCAGGCAATTGACAATATCAGAGCGGCAGGCTTTGAATTCGGGTTGCCCGAGCTTTAATCAAGTCATCAAATCCCTCGCGGATTTTGATATACCGTTTTGCTGATGCAGACAGCAGAACATTCCCGTTATCTTCCTTGTTTTTCTTTATTTATGCATATTCTCTGCTGCAGCTTAGAATATGCCTCGGCTCCGACGCTAATCGGAGCCGTTTTTTTATCCTCATCTATTGAAACGGGAGAAAAAGTGTGGTAAAATATTATTATTATAACAATGAAAAGAGATGTAAGCTATGCCCCGCAATCACAGCAAAATTATCCTCGATCTGGAATTTAACCCTGTCAGAGAGCCTGAAATAAGAGATAAAATGCGAAGCGAGATAATCGAGATAGGCGCTGTTAAGCTTGATGATGAATTAAAGGAAATAAGCTCCTTTGACAAATACATCAAGCCCGAATACAACAGCGTAGAGGAAAAAATATCACGGCTGACGGGGATAACTAACGATCAGCTTGCAGAATGCGGAAGCTTTCATGAGGTTATGCAGGATTTTATCAGCTGGATAGGTGACGAGCCGTTTTCTCTTTATTCATGGAGTCTAACGGATATGAATGTTATGCTTGATGAAATAGATTATAAAGAGCCTGATGATGAAAGCTATGACCGTTTTTTTGTTCATTGGATAGATTTGCAGAGAATTTATCAGCGGCAGATGGGCTTTTACAAATCCATGGGGCTGACAAATGCATTGGGTACGCTTAATATTTACTTTGACGGCGCAGAGCACGGCGCTCTGGCAGACGCACGAAATACAGCGGAAATTATGCGGTTTATGAGCGACGGTGAGAAAATGCGTTCATTCAGAAGCCGCTCGCAGGTAACGTATAACACTTCGGATTCATCGGGATTTTCGTTGGGGAATATTACTATTAAAAGGAAATGATGATTTGATATGGAAAAGGAATTCGAGCTGAATATCTGTCGTGCATTTTTTGACAAAAGATGCAGAGAGCGGCTATATTACGAGCTTTCAGCGGCTAAAAAAAGAAGATGCTTTTTTGACAGAATAAGCCATACTGCCGATGACTATCTTTCCGACTGCGTAACAAAGCGATTTTCAAAGCCGCCCTGTACTGATGATATATCCTCATTTTTACGGAGCAAGGAATGTTATGTTATCGCCCTGAACAGCGTATATGACGGAAAATTTGCCGATATTTTGCAGGCTTTGGAGGAGCTGTGGTGCTGTGGTGAGCCTTTTATGACAGTAAACAAGGACTGCACAGCGGCTTACCTTGAAACGGAATATGATTTTTCTGTGCATACGGCATTTTTTCTTGAAGTGTAATAAAGAAATAAGGAGACGTTTTATATGATAGACGCAGATATGCTGCTTTATTCAATGGGGAAGATTACCGAATATCTGAAAAAATCGGGTATGGAGAAAATAGAGCTTACCGATGATTTATATCTGGATATTGCAGATGAAAAATTTGATGTTTACAGCAAAAATACCGATGAGCTGAAAAAAGCATATGTATGCATAGGTTCTGTTTCAGACGATATTGCGGAGCTGAAAAAGAACACTGAGCTTCCGTCCGAGGATTTCAATGCTGTATCTTTTCTTGCAATAGAAAGGCTTGCTCATATTCTGGAATATGTGGCGTATCACATAAGAAAAGAAGGGAAATATTTGCTATAGCCGCTGTATTGATGTACGGCGGCGTTTTTTGCACAGAAAAGGGGGACTGCCAAATCAGGCAGTCCCCCTTGAGTTTATTTTAAGCGTTAATTGTTGTTACCATTACTTCTCGTACTTGGAACCGCTGTATCTTCTTCTTGAAGCAAATACCAGAACTGCTGCGGAAGCAAATGCAGAAGCGGCAGCTGCATGGAGAGGAGTGCGGTTTTCACCTGTGTCAGGGTTAGAGGACGAGAAATCGGTAAGAGGCACATCGGGATCGTCCATATCAATGAAGTTTCCGAGAGGAACATCATTTTCGGAGATTTCAATATAAGGTGTGCTGTTATTATCGGGAGTCTCAGGCTGAACAGGAGTCTCAGGCTGAACAGGAGTCTCAGGCTGAACGGGAGTCTCAGGCTGAACAGGAGTCTCAGGCTGAACAGGAGTCTCAGGCTG
>JAGAJY010000192.1 GCA_017848125.1 Oscillospiraceae bacterium | reverse complement strand
TGCTTTCTGTCAGAGATTTTCCCGATGAGCTGGACGAGGAGTTTATTCTGCCCGAGCTGAAAATTTGTATGGAGAAGCATATCAGTGTTTCTGATTGTCTTGACGAAGCGATAGACTGTGAATATGAGG
This sequence comes from Oscillospiraceae bacterium, assembly GCA_017848125.1. GTDB lineage: Bacteria > Bacillota > Clostridia > Oscillospirales > Ruminococcaceae > Huintestinicola. The sequence goes on along the minus strand of JAGAJY010000192.1, from coordinate 9,560 downwards.
ACTATGAAAAGTGCTGTTCGGAATGCGGATACGAGGTTGATGAATGGGGAGATGTTACAAAGCTTCTGGGCTATCCCGATGTAATACAAAAACCAATGGAGGAGAGATGTGAGAGTGTTACAAGGGGATACAGGCAGGGCTGCCCCGAGGATTACCGTAAGATTCCCGAGAGCGAGCTTGCTGACATAAAGGAGGCTGCTTCTCAGTGGACACTTCTTTTTCAGATGGGAACAGTTTCCGTTGATGATTACGAGCTGATGTTCGGTGACTGCGGTCATATTTATTTCTGGATAAAAAAGCAGGATCTTGCTGAACGTAATTTTGACAATATCTGGCTTATTCTGCAATGCGGATAAACAGAGAGGTGTTTATGGAACTGCGATATATCGAATTAAAAAGCGGTTATTCGGATAACGGTCCTGCGTGTATAGGCTTTGTAAAGCTCTCACGGACAGGCACAACTGTCTATTTCAATGACAAGGCGTTTCGCAGATGCAGAGGTGGATAATTAAAAAAGGATTCTGATTGTTTGTCAGAATCCATTCAGTCTGTCCAAAAAGTCCATAATCAGGCAGCTGATTATGGGCTTTTTGGACAGACTGAGGCAATATCACCTGAATATGTTTCTTCGGGTGATATTGCCTTTACGTTGTTTTGATTAGCTTTCGTAAAATATTTCTTGTCTTATTTTGTCAGAAAATCTATTTGTAAATATCAGGAAGTTCGTCGAGAGTAATCGCTTTTTCGTGGTTATATACCTCGGAAAGATTCTGCTTGTCATTGCCTGTTATGTGAGTAGTGTGCCATATCATAAACCACGACCACATCGCCCCGTCAGACTCAAAGCTTTCCATGGAAGGAACATTTCCGCATTCGTGGAAGGTCATAGGCTTGCCTGTGTTCATTGCGGAAAGCCTTTTCCAAGCTTTTGAATTGGTAGAATTGTCGTAGGTGTCAGAGCCGATAATATCGCAGTACCCATCACCGGGATACCAGCCGTTCTTTACCTCACCCGAATAGCCCAGAACCCATATAAGATTATTCAGCCCGAACTCATTTGTATAGCGGTCGTACATCATCTGCCATAACTTGATGAAGTTTTCAGAGCCGCCCTTGCCCCACCAGAACCATTGACCGTCAAATTCATGGAAGGGTCGCCAGAGTACGGGAATACCTGCGTCACGAAGCTCCGCAAGTGCCATAGCCGCTTCGTCCCAGCTTTTCATCATAGCATTGTATTCGGGCGTGCCTTCTGTAAGAAGCTTTTCAAAATCGGGGTCATCGTCCAGTGATTCCTGATAGCCGCTGCCCTTTACCCCTGTGTGCCAGCAGATAGAAACAATTCCGCCCTTTTCGTGCCATTCCTTTGAACGTTTTACAACGCCGTCAAAATCACTGTTCATAAAGTCAAGTCCACGCATTGCAGGGTACTTGCCTGTCTGTGCATAAATATAATCCATCTCATAATCGGGAGAGCCCATCCATGTGGATTCCTGCTGACAGGTCATTATCGCCGAGCCGTAAACCTCGTTTATGTAATCATAAAGCTTTTGAGCGTTTTCGTCAGCATTGGGATTTGATAAAGCAGCTCTGCCTGTATCGCTCACAACAGCAGTTTTTTCGGGAATATCCGTTTGCGATGCAGACCCGTCAGCATGCTCTGCACAGCCGCTGAAAGCTGACATTACTATCGATATTACAACAGATATAAGCTTTTTCATAGTATCGTCCTTTCGTTAACCGAACATTTTTGGCAGACCGTTGTAAAGAATCCTTGCAACAGTATTCCTGTCGTGACCTCCCTGTGGATATATGCATTGATAAAGATTGCCGTCAGCAAAATTATCGCAATATATGAATGTATCGGAAAGTTCCTTCATAGAGTTTATCTGCGGTGTAAGATTCGGCTCTGCCATATCATATCCTCCGCAGCCTGAGTAAATGAAAAATTCATTTGCATTAAAGCCTTGTTCCTTTACTTTTGAAGAAAGCCATTCAGCCGTTTCAACAGGTCTGCTTCCGCCTGCCGTACTGCCCAGCGACCAGCAGTCACCGCTCATAGGAAGAAAATAAGCTATTTCGTTAAGTCTGTTTTCAAACACAGACCATGTCGTTACAGCCCCCATAGAGAAACCACCGAACGCACGATGATATCTCGATTCTTTAAGACCATCGGGAGATGTGTTTTCTGCATATGTATGATATTTCTCCTCAAATTCAGGAATAATGTCGTTTATCAGTTCGTGGTGAAAGTTGATGCAGTTAGTTGTATCATTACGGCAGTATTCGTTATAATAGCTTACCGCACAGATTATAACAGGCTCCATATCACCATTTGCTATCATACTGTCTATGATCTGCGTAATCTGCGTTGAACCGCCCTCACCTCCGAAAAACCATTCGGGAGAGTCGCTTCCGCCATGCATTAGATATAACACATTATATTTTGCTTCGCTGTCATCTTCATCATAGCAGGCAGGAAGATAAACAAGTGCTGATTTCTGATATATTTCCTTGTTATCATTAAAATCAATAGGGTCTGAGGTATCATATGTAAAACGTACGACCGAGCCTTTTGGTACAGCATTATTTTCGATATATTCCTCAGGCACATCTTTAAAAGAATTATCGGGATAGATTCTTGCGGGTGTGATATTTACCGCCTCCTCTGTTGAAACTTCTGCAACTGCTTGTGTTATTGTTTGTGTGTCTGTTGATTTGTCAATTACAGTTGTATTTTTATCTGAACACCCTGACATAAGAAGTAGATTTCCTGCAAGAGCCAGTTTAAAAAGCCTTTTTTTCATTATGCATCTCCTCCTGATTTGAATTATATCCTACATAACCATATTATTCAATCATATATTATATCAAAAATATGATATATCGTATCAATCTTTCGTTCTCAGTAATTTAATTACCCGAAATATATTGCTTTTTAAACCAGAGTGTGCTATCATAGGATTGAGGTGAGGGCAATGGCAAGAAAGAGGGCAGCAGTGCTTATGCCTGCGGTCTATGATGAGCTTGACAAGGAATTTCTAACAGGTGTGCATACGGCGGCGCAGGAGACAGGCTTTGATACTCTGATTTTCACAAGCGTATCGGCAGATAGCTATGACAGCTACACAAGCGGCGAGAACAATATTTATGAGCTGCCCTTTTTTACTGAGATAGACGGGATAATTATGGCGGCAAACCGTTTTCACGATAAAAAGCTTAAAGACGATATACTCAGCCGGCTTGAAAAATGCAGGATACCCTGTGTTGCTGTCGAGGAAAAGCACGATAAAATCAAAGGAGTCTTTCTGGACCAGAAAAAGATCATATATGACCTTACCGAGCATATGCTTGAACAGCACGGTTATAAGGATATGCTCTGTCTTACGGGTCCACGGGATAATCACGAGGCACTGCTTCGTGCAGAGGGCTTTGCCGCTGCATTGGAGGATAGGGGAATAGACATCAGCGGCAGGGTGATCTATGGCAATTTCTGGAAATCTGCTGCTGCAGAGCTTTCGGAAAAGATCGCACGTGGAGAGATAAAACGCCCCGAAGCTGTTGTGTGCACAAATGATATTATGGCTGTTACGCTTTGTCAGGAGCTGCAAAGGCATGGCTTGAAAGTTCCCGAGGATATTGCCGTAACAGGCTATGACGGAAGCGTTTATACACTGCTTACAAAGCCTGCAGTGACCACAGTATGCGGCGGTGATATGTGCCTTGGAAGAATGGCTGTGAAAGAGCTTGCGGAGCTGATGGGCATTGATAATGACATTGACTGCGGAGGAGTAAGTTTAAGAATATGCGGAAGCTGCGGCTGCTATAATGAAACGGGTGAAAAAGACGCACTGCTTCGGCAGACCGAAAAAATGCTCCGCAGACAGCTTGACAGAAAGCTTTTTATGTTCTCAAACTATATTGTAAAAATGTCAGACTGCGAATCAATACCGAAATTTGCGGCTGTGCTTGACAGTCTGCGGTATATGCTTTCAGAATGCATTTCAGTAAGCGTATGTCTGTGTGAGGACTGGCGCACAGACTACCCTGAATACAGAAAGCACGGTTTTTCCGAAAACATAGATCTCATATATTCGGAAAATCAGCCGGGAGAGCTTCTTTTCCCTTTGAAAAAGCTTCTTCCGCAGCTGAGTATTCCTCACGAGCCGCAGCTGTGGGTGTTCAGCTCTCTCCATTATTCCGACAGGATAATAGGATATATTGCAACCGAGTATGAAAAGGCGGAGCATTTTGCCGTAGATGAGCATTATATAAGCTGGTGCGACGCTGTTGCAAACGGGCTTGATATTGTTATCAAAAAGAGCAATGCGGAATATATCTGGCAGAAGCTTGAAGAAAAGAATATGACGGATATATACACAGGGCTTCTGAGCCGCAGAGGATTTTTGAAAAAGCTTGAAGCAGGTGATATTGTAACATTGATCTCATTGCCCAAAAGGTGCAGAAATATACAGCATTTTATACCGGTAGTTTCGGCAGTTCTTCGCTCAGACAGCAGCAGGAACGCTGTATATTTGGGCGATACGGTTTTCGGTGCGGTGCTTGGAAATGACGGTTATGATATGTTTATACAGGAGCTTTGCCGTTCACTTTCCGAGCTTGGGATATATATCGAGGAAAATGAGATAGGTACGACAGCCGAGGTCATATCAGACAAGCAGTGCGCTGAACGTCAGCTTGATAATATGTGCAGTTTTCTTGCCGAAAGAAATGCAGCGAGAAGTGTGGGTGCATATTCCGAAGCGTTTTCCGATCTGAGAAAGGAAATGAAGTATTCCCCGCATAACAGCTGGAGCGTTTCAGCTGCCGCAAAGAAAACAGGACTCAGCGGAAGCCATTTTCAGCGGCTTTACAAAAAGCATTTCGGAATATCCTTTAATGAGGAGCTTATTACGTTCCGCATTGACAGGGCAAAGTATCTGCTGCGAAATACAGCTATGCCTGTTCAGCAGGTTGCAGAGGAATGCGGATATACAAACTGTGCACATTTTATGAGGCAGTTCAGGGAACGTGAAAATATGAGTGCCGGACAGTACAGAAAGGCGGAGAAAAATGACTGAGCTTATCGTTACAATAAATGTTACTACATATGACGCATATATGTTTGACAGTGAAAATTCAAGAGTGGTGATGATACCTTTCAGCGGTGTGGCAGAGGGTAATTATTTTGCAGGAAAAACTATTGCAGACGGTATTGATACACAGATAACCGCAGGCGGCAGCTTTACTCTTTCCGCACGGTATATGCTTGAAGGCACGGACAGAAGCGGAGAAAAATGCAGGCTGTTTATCGAAAACAACGGCACATCTCTTGATAACTGCGTACCGAAAATATACACCGACAGCAAGGAGCTTGCTTTTCTTGAAAGTGCAAGGCTGACAGCTGATGTGGAATGTGTTGCAAACGGAGTTGTTGTGAGAATATATATGCACAGCTGATACGATATGCAATAAACAAAGTCCGATAATTTATTGAAAAAGCCCGACATCTGCTGTATAATGAAATAAAAAGCAATGCGGAGGGATATAATGAAAAGTAAAGGGCTAATTGCCGCATTTGCTGCTGCTTGGCTTGCGTCAGGCTGTACAGCCGAAAATGCGGTTCAGACCGAAACGTCAATGCAGACAGCAACGGCGGTGCAGACTGAAACATCAGCCGAAACTGAGATAACACAGGAGGAGATAAATATGGAGCAGTTCAATAGTATCATAACCGAGCTTATGCCGTCAGAGTATGAGGATAAGCGTGACGGAGTAAAATACGGAGAATTTCAGAAGCATACATATTTTTCCGAAACGGCAGGCAGAGATACAAATGTAAATGTGCTTCTTCCCCCCGATTATTCCGAGGACAAGGAATATCCCGTGCTGTATATTCTTCACGGATTTTACGACAATGAGGACTGGATGACCCGTTCGGCAGTAAATCTGAATATCATATACGGAAACCTTCTTGCCGAAGGAAAGGCAGAAGAAATGATAATCGTTCTGCCCTATATTTTCTGCGACAAGGATATGCCTTACTGTACGGGTATGGATCTTGCAAACTGCTATGCATATGACAATTTCATAAATGATCTGACAACCGACCTTATGCCTTTTGCAGAAAGCAGCTTTTCCGTGGCAAAGGGCAGGGAAAATACTGCAATAACAGGCTTTTCAATGGGCGGACGTGAATCAATGTTTATTGGCTTCAAGCGTCCCGATCTGTTCGGATATATCGGTGCTGTATGCCCTGCGCCCGGGCTTGTGGAAATACCAAATTCACCTATGCACCCGGGACAGATGTCCCCGGAGGAAATGGTTTTCGGTGATGAAAAGCCCTATGCTTTTCTCATAAGCTCCTCTGACATTGACGGTGTAGTAGGCTCATCTCCCAACGATTACCGCAGTATTATGACCGAAAATGATACCGAATATCTTTCCCACGTTATGAAAACCACAGGACACGACCATTCAAGCGTAAAGCCCCATTTGTATAACCTCCTGCAGATTGTTTTCAGATAAAAAAGAAAACGGAATTCTGAGATAAGCTGTAAAAATCCGCTGTTCAAAATGGCAATACATTTCGGACAGCGGATTTAGCCAATGTTTAAATTTTATTGACATATTGCGGATAACTTGGTATAATATACTTGGCAGATTTTTTGGAAAAACAATGAATTATAGGCAGTATGCTTTTTGAAAGAGCAGGCAGGGTATATGAGCACAAATAAACGGCTTTTGATTATTATAATTATAACTTTATTTTTGCTTGCGACGTTTATGTATGGGAATATGCAGGTATCAGATCAATCCGAAGATTTTCCCGAGTTTGAAACAACATCAGAGGATATTATGAATTATCAGGATTCCTCAGGAGAAAATTATATTATAAAAAAAATAACATACATAAATCGTTGTCCAACAAGGAACGGCTATCACAGGCTGAATATTATCAGTGATAAAAACGGATATGTTTTTGGAGATGCAGAGGACTTTTATAGTGTGGAAAGCATATTTAATCTTGGAGCAATAAATGAAGATACCTTTATTTACGCTGTAGTATATTGTAATGGACGAGAGTTTCTTGCATTAGCGAATAATCAACGAGTACGCTTCTTGGAATATACACAGGATGAATATCTCAATATTGATTATTTAGAAGAATGTTATAATAATAAATATTTTGATGATCTTTTCTTATATTTAACACAAAATACTGAAGAAATATACGACAAATATCTTCTGGAACAGATCGATGACGAAAACATAAGCGAGTTTATAGAAATAGTATCTTTCTTAATATAAAATTAGTATTTGTATAAGTCTGATATATGAATACCTGTTGTCAACGTGCAAAAAATCTTGACATATTGTGTATAATTTGGTATAATATACTTGGCATAATGATTGGAAATACAATGATATGATTCGGAAAATATCGGCAGTATGAATAGTGATTGCCGTTATCACCTTCTTTATTATGAACAGAGGTATGATTATGGGACGCAAAGAATGTATCGGTGTTGTGCTTACTCAGCCGACAATAAATTATCAGAGCAACGTTTTGCAGGGGATTTACAGAAAGGCCTTCGAGCTTGACCTGAATGTTGCGGTTTTTTATGCTTCAACAAAAGAAGGATGCTTTACAGATACTGCTTACTGTGAAGAAGAGATTTTCAATCTTCCCAATCCCGAAAAGCTGTACGGTATTATATTTATGCCCGACCTTATTCAGTTCAAGCACATTGATAAAATCAAGGAAAGGTACAGAAATATCACAGAATGTCCCGTTATCTGTTTTGATATTGAGGAGGACGGATTTATCTGTCTTACAAGCAATGATAATAAAGTTGTCCGTGACAATATACATCATCTTTACGAATGTCACGGCTGCACAGATATTGCCTATATGACGGGCATAAAAGGACATCCCCATGCTGAATCCCGTCTTGAAGCCTACCGTAAAACAATGGCTGAGCTTGGGCTTGAAGTAGATGAAGAACGAATCTATTACGGCGATTTCTGGTATGATGAGGGTGAAAATTTCGTAAAAAAGCTGATAGAAAGTCCGAAAGGACTACCTCAGGCTATTGCATGCGCAAGCAACAGAATGGCTCACAGTGTTTGTGAGGCTCTTGAAAAACGTCATGTGAACATTCCCAATGATATTATCGTAACAGGATATTGGGAAAATGACAGAGAGCTTGAATATATAAGCTCAACAGGCAAGGATCTGTCAGATGCAGGTGCATATGCTGTTGAGATGCTTAGTGAGATCAGAAACGGCAGGATTAACGAAAAGAAGAATTACAGCTTTGAATGCGGTTCAATTGTAAATATGTCGAAAACCTGCGGATGCTATTCAAATGACAGCAGCATTCTCAGCAATGTTGCTCCGATTCTTTCGCTTGAAGAGGATATGGGATATTTTTCACTTTATAACAGCGTGAAAGAGGAGCTTCAGGACGCTGAGGATTTTTATGATTTTTTCTGGAAGATGGACTGGTATACCTGGTACCTGAAACCGTTCAGTCAATTCAGTTTCTGTTTTTCAGAGGGTTGGAACACTTCTGAGGGTGTAAAGAAATTCACTGATAAAATGTATATGGTTTATTCGACTTCGCTTAAATGCGAGGAAGAATATGACAGAGAAGTGTGTTTTACATCAGCTTTTGATGTCAGCGATATGCATCCTGCTTTATGGGAGAATTATGAAAAGCCATGTGTATTTTATTTTGAGCCTGTTTTTACTAAAAACAGGTGCTACGGATATGTTTGTTTATCCTATGGAAATACAGACAAAATCCCCGATGACTGCTACCGTTTCTGGATAAGGGACGTAAAGCTTTGCCTTGAATCACAGCGCCGTATGCAGGAGATAAAGTTTCTTTACAACGAGATGCAGAAAAGCGCAATAACCAATCTTATGACAGGCTTGTACAACCGAAACGGCTTCAATATGCTCACTGATGAGATGCTGAAACAAGCCCGTGATAATGACGATATGATAGCTGTAATTATGGCTGACCTTAACTGCCTGAAATATATCAACGACACATTCGGACACGAGGCAGGCGATGAAGCTATAAAAACAGCAGGCAATGCTATTAAGTCGGTAAAATGCCTGAATGCCGTCAGAGAAGAAAACTTCCGTATGGGCGGCGATGAGTTTCTCAAGGTGATTACAGGTAAATTCAGCGAAGATGATGTTAAGAGATGTATATCTGAGATAAATGCTGTCCTTGCTGAACGTAATAAGGGAAATCACCGTTATCCTGTGATAGTTTCTATGGGAATGTCAGTTAAAAAAGCCTCTGATATAAGCCTGATACATGACCTTGTAGTACCTGCGGATAAGGAAATGCTCAATAACAAGGCTGTGGTAAAAAAAGCGACAGGATTTAATTACAGCCGTGATTATATTGAAAAGGTAAATTCTGAATGGCAGTAATACGTAAGTGCTGATGGCTATATATGTTCTGCTGCGAACGAACAAAGCTCATTTATCCGACGGGTAAATGAGCTTTTGATTTGAAATTATGGCATTGGGATAT
>JAGAJY010000191.1 GCA_017848125.1 Oscillospiraceae bacterium | reverse complement strand
TGCAAGCAAATACAAATAACGTTTTACCTAATAGAACCTTGTACGGATATGGTTATGATGCCTATTTATATACAGGAAACCAAGAGTTACTTGAAAAAGAACTTATCGAAAAAGAAGTTATATTCATTAAACATCTGCACATAACCGATTATCAGAATAGTGAGTTTGTTATTGAAGATATAGATGGACGTTGGTTAGCATTTGGTTTGAAGATAAAAGACTAACTTCTCTGTTAAACAAATTTCAATTTGTCAAACAGTTTGCATTAATCCGCACCTGTAACAACAGGTGCGGTATTGTTTTTTGCTGTGGGGTGTGGTATAATTGATTTAAAATAAAGGCGGCTTCTGATGATATAATTTGCAATATATCATGCCTTAAAATGCAATTGAATTTCATATTCACCACTGATATAATTTAGAAAAAAGTTATTTGGTGTTTGCACATCTAAAAGGGGGATTAATTATGAATGACAAGCTCTTTGTTCCGCAGAATAAAAACGCACAGGACTGCGTTAAAAATGTATAAACTTTCTATTGACAAATAATAAAAATGGTTGTATAATCATAGCTGATGTAAAACATCTGTTTTATATCAAATTCTAAAGAAAGCGAGGTAACAAAGATGACCTACACAATGATGAAAAATGAAAACAGTAAGAGCAGAATTACCTCGGCAGTATTAAAGTAACCATTTTTATATGAAAATGATTATGCCGCAGCGGATTTTGCTGCGGCTTTTTTGCGCCCAAAATTCTTGGGCTGTCCGTTCTTTTCTCATGCCGCAGCTTTGTTTCTCGGGTATTGCAAGGGTTATGCTCAAAGGAAAACAGGCTTTAATTTGAAAGGAATGGTTATTACAATGATTACAAAAAACAGAATTACATTTGAAAAATTCACCGAAAAACATATTGATGAGGCTGTAAAACTTGCACTTGCGGAGCTTGAAAACGAAAGAAAACAATGCCCCGATTTACCTAACGATGATTTCAGCAAACACTTAGCTGGTATTCTTCATTGGTTAAGCAGTCAGCCATTCGGAAAAGCGGCAATGAGCGAGGGAAAGCTTGTGGGATATCTGATTTTTGCAGGTCCCTGGGACGGCTTTTTTGGAGATGTAAAGGGTGTGTTTTCGCCTCTTGGCGGCAGTGCCTTTTCATACGATTATAAAAACCGTGACAGGCTTGCCTCAATGCTGTTTGCAAGCGTAGCAGAGGAATTTGTAGAACAGGATGTTTTCAGCTGTGCTTTAAGCCGATATGCTCACGATGAGGAGATTGCGAAATCCTTTGTATTGAACGGATTCGGAATACGATGTTCAGACGCTGTGAGGGAAATTTCAAGCCTTGCTCTTCCACGTAGTTCGGGCAGCATTCACTTTGTTGAATTGCCGTCAAATGAATTTGAAAGAATACGGAAGCTAAGGAGCGGACTTGTAAAGCATCTGGAAAGAGCGCCTGTATTCTGTCCGACAGATATGGAACGATATGAGCAATGGTTTCATAAAGAAGGCATGCGTGTATTTGTGGCAGAATCAGACGGAGAAATCATCGGTTTTATTTCAGTGGATGATGATGCTGAAAATTTCATCGCCGAACATGATACAATGAAAAATATCTGCGGCGCTTATTTCGACGAGAATTATCGCGGCAAAGGTATTGCACAGAATCTGCTTTCGTTTGTTGCAGAAACTCTCAAAGCCGAGGGTGCAACTCACCTCGGTGTGGACTGTGAAACGCTTAATCCTACCGCCCTTAATTTCTGGGGTAAGTATTTCGAGCCATATACTTATTCATTTGCACGGAGAATTGATGAACGTGTGAGAACTACAAAGTAAGTTTTTTAGTACTGCGGTCATGGTCATTGTTTGCACAGCCTGAAAGCGGTAAAGAAAAAGTGCATCTTAAACATCAAAAACTGCCGCTTGCGTTTGTATGTATTGCAAACTCAGGCGGCAGCTGTTATAATAAAGACATCTTAAGAAAACAAAGGAAACATAGCTATGAAATACACTATTGAGCAGATTCTAAGCGGCGAAGATGAGCTTATTCTTCGCTATCAGAGGCTTAACACCGAGGTTGAAGCGGTGCTTCAGTTTATGAATGCACCAGCGAAAAAACTTATCGGCACAAAGAACGACACACAGGCGGTCATTGATTTCGCTGACGTTCTGTATGCGGAAACGGTTGACAGAAAAACCTTTATATATACCGCCGATGACGTTTTCAGAACGGAGCTTACCTTAGCACAGCTTGAAGAGGTGCTTAACACGGTAAACTTTTTCAGGTGCAGCAAGTCAATGATTATCAATATCGACAAGATTGCTACCCTTAAAAGCCTTGCGTCAAACCGCATAGACGCCGCACTTATTAATGGCGAGCATATCATAATTTCCCGAACCTATGCCTCGGAATTCAGGAAAATACTGAAAGGAGAAAGTGTTGATGAGTAAAATGAGAAATTTCCTGGAACAATACATCACCCGAAAAATCGGTGCGGAAATAAAGTGCTGTCTTACGTTTCTTCTTATTCTGTGTTTCTACTGCGTTTACAGATGGGGGAACGGCTTTACGGAGGCTGGCATAATCCACATGCTTGAAATGGTGTGGGCGGCGTATATTCTTGAATGGGTGCAGATGCTTGTTCACTGCGATTTTGACGAGGCAGACAGGCTCGGTTTAAGGGAGTGGATAATGATTGTCTGCGGCTCGGCTGTATATGCTGTTGCTGGACATCTTTTTGGCTGGTTTGATGGAAATACTGCGGTTGTTCTGGGTTTCGGTGCATATATGATTGTAGCATATCTCTGCACATTCTGGGTGTATGCAATCAAGCGGTCCATTGACGCAAAAATGCTTAATAGTGACCTTAAAAAATTTCAGGAAAGAAATAACAAATAACATCGGAGGACAGACTTATGCTTGTTGTAATCGAAGGACTGGTAATGTGTTTTATTCTGCTGCTTATATGCGTAATCGGTATGGCAAACGGACCTGTGGAAATGGTTGTGTTTTACGAGGATGATGTAAAAAAGAGAGTGGTTGAGCTTGGACTTATAACAGAAGAAAAGCTGAAAAGAAACTCTGCGATTATTACCGCCGCACTCTTTTTACCTATAATATTTATAACACCTGCTATGGTTTATTTCCTTAACGGAGCAAGAGAGTTCTGGGATATGTTCTGGCAGATGACAGCTATTCTGATGATTATGGGGCTGTTTGACAGGTTCTTCATTGACTGGTACTGGGTAGGTCATACAAAGGCATGGCTTATTCCAGGAACAGAGGATTTAATGCCCTATATCCCGAAGAAAACTGTTGTGCATAAGTGGATAGGAACTGTTGCGGGTTATCCGATTATGGCGGCTGTTATTTCTGGGATTATAGTTGCAGTTCAGAATATTTTATGATATAATTTACTCATAAAATCTGAAAATAATCGGAGGTTTTTATGAGCAAAAAGGTTTTGATTTTATCGGGCAGCCCCCGTAAGGACGGCAATTCCGACATTCTTTGTAACGAGTTTATGCGTGGTGCAATAGAAAGCGGCAATGAGGTAGAAAAAATCCGTGTTGCTGAAAAGAAAATCGGCTTTTGCACTGGCTGTTATGCCTGTCGTAATACAGGTGTATGTGCAATTAAGGACGATATGGATGAAGTTATGCAGAAGTTGATTGACGCTGATGTTATTGTACTTGCAAGCCCTGTGTATTTCTACTCAATTGACGCACAGCTTAAAGCGCTTATAGACCGCACAGTCTGTCGCTGGACTGAGGTCAAGGACAAGGAATTCTACTACATAATGACCGCCGCTGACAGCGGAACCGAGTCTATGGAAACAACACTTGCTTGTTTCCGTGGTTATGCCGACTGTGTTGAGGGTGCAAAGGAAATGGGTGTTATCTACGGCACAGGCGTTTATGAAAAGGGTGAAATCAAGGATAAAAAAGCAATGCTCGAAGCGTATGAAATGGGAAAGGGTATTGTATAAGTAAGGATTAAGAGCTTCTGTCAGGGTGAGGTCTATAAAGCAGTTTTAAGCCCGCCGCACAAGTAAAGTGTGGAATAACACTTGTTTATCGTGCGGCGGAGCTGCCAAAGGCGGCTCGCCTTTCGGGAAGCTCTTTTTGTGTTGATTTTCGGGATAGTGTGTGGTATAATGGAGTTTGTAAATAAGAATTTGAAAGTATTGATGTTTTAAAATGTAAAGGGGGTTATTATCAATGCTTATACCTAAAAATCTCAACGATATATTCCATCCAATAGACGATGATGGGTATGATGGCGAAATAGTGTGTAAATGTGGATGTAAGTCTTTTGAAATATGCTGTTTTGGTGAGTTTTTTGAAAAAAACAAGTTGGGAATAGAAGAATATAACGGAAAATATGGACAAGCAGTAAAAGCTATTTGCAAGGATTGTAAAAAAGAATATTTATTATATGATTTTGCACTTAATGGTTATGACGGACTTATTTGTGAAGAAGGAATCGTCGTTCCAAATGAAAAGCTTAATAAATTTACAACAGAAACTGACAATTTATTTTATATCAAAATGTTTTTAGAATATGAAAGTGAAGAACAATTCAGCGAAGAAATATTGGGTGATGAATACTTACAGAGTAAATATAATTTCACAATGGCTGATAGAGCGTCTATATGGAGTTGGTTGACGATTGAACTTAGAGGAGTTCAATCAGGAATTGCATATGAAGACTTTGTAAATGAAGAATTGGCATAATACTTTATAAATTCCAATTTAACCGAGGTGACACCTTACGAAAACACTCTTTATAAATCTTCTGTATTTCTGTATGTGAAATGCAGAAGAAAAGACAAAGCTGAACAGCTTGCTGCTTTGATCCCTCACACAAGAGAAAGCAGAGATGTGATTCATCCGTTGATTTCATCTGATATTAATGACAATGAAATTGATAAGAATGTAAGATTTATTTTGCTTGGGGAATAGCGAAAAACGCCCGATTGTCATTAAATACGACAGTCGGGCGGCGTTTTTAATATTATGCCACATCCACTTTGAGAGAGGGTTATAAAAGGCAGATTTAAACCTTTGGATACGGATTCCTGAAAAAATGTCTGCTCATAAAAAAGCCTATTATGGATACTATTCCGTCTGTTACAGGATAAGTAAGCCAGAAATATTGAAGTCCGAAGCGTGAGAACAGATACGCCAGCGGTACGAACAGAAACACCGTTCTTATTATTGTCAGCAATGAGCTTTTGAAGCTTGCTCCCACAGCCTGAAAAAGCACAGGATATGTAAGAGATGTCACAAGAGGGATAAAGCTGAGACCGATAATACGGAATGCTGTAATCCCTATGCGTATAACCTCTTCATCCTTTGAGAAAAATCTCAGCATCGGTTCAGGAATAATCTCAAAGCACAACGTTCCGAGGAACATCAGAACACAGCCGAAAATTATTGCTGTATTGAGTGTTTTCTTACATCGTTCTTTATTTCCTGCGGCATAATTAAAGCTGATTACAGGTACAATACAGGTCTGCATTGAGCCAAGCGGAATAAAGAAAAATGTCTGCCACTTGTAGTAAAGTCCAAGCACTGTCACGGCTGCGTCAGAGAATGTTGCAAGTATCATATTCAGCCCGAATATGTACAGGGTATATGCAGACTGCATAAGGATATTCGGAAGCCCGAGACGGAATATCTGTCCCGTGTAGTGAGGATATTTTCTGATTGACGGCGACTTGTAAAAGCCTTTTTTCATAACAACAAGAGCCGCCACAATCTGCCCCGCAACAGTAGCAATTGCCGCACCTGCAATACCCATTCCGGGAAGTCCGAACATTCCGAATATCAGTAGGGGGTCAAGAATAATATTGGTTACTGCACCGAGTATCTGTGCAACCATAGGTGTTTTCATATCACCACGTGCCTGTAAAATTTTTGTCCAGATGCTTTCCAGAAACAAGCCGAAGCTGAACACACAGACAATTCTGCCGTAGGTTACAACGTCAGCAATAACCTGAGGCGATTCGGTCTGCAAGTTTGCATAAAGGGGCATTAAGAAAAAGCATACTGCGGCAAAAACCACCCAGAGTATTACAGCAATAGGAGTTCCCGTACCTGCGTATTCATCCGCCTTTTCGCTCTGATCCATACCAAGCTTTGAAGCCATTACGGTGTTTATTCCAACACCTGTTCCTACTGCCAAAGCAATCATAAGAAGCTGTAAGGGGTAGACAATCGAAAGTGCGGTTAATCCCGATTCGGAATGCCTTCCTACAAATACGCTGTCAATGATGTTATAGAGTGCTTGTATAAGCTGCGCAAGCATTACAGGCGGTGCCATTCTGAAAAGAATCTTACTGATTTTTTCTGTGCCGAAATAATCGGTGCGCTGTTTTATATTTTTCATATTTACACCTCACGTAATTTGATTATGGCACGGTTTTCTTTATCGAGAAGCTTATGAGTATGTTTATTCATAATTGCCTCCACAGTCCCATTTGGGACTGTGATATTGTACATCATTTTATGGTAATTGTCAATATATAACGGAGCGGATTATGGCGATAAACTTTTCAACAATTCGGCTTTGAATCAAGAATGGTTGCTATGTATATTTCTTTGCATTATGCTTGATTTTCTTTCACTTTGGAAGTATAATCAGTATATGAAATAAAGTGAAAAACAGATTTATGAATTATGAAAACCGATACAATTAAATAAGGGAAAGCGAAAAGCAATCCCATAGCATAAAAAACAATGCCTTCTCACAAAAATGAGAAGGCATATTGTTTAATCAGCAGTAAATATCATGTGTTTATTAAAACAATCTACAGCTTAAAAATTAACACAAAAAAACTTAATATTATACCAGAGCGCCTATACCGATAACCACAACACCAAGGGTTACAAGTATAATTCCTGTTGCACGGTTAAGGGTTTTGGAGCTGACTTTATTTGCGATTACAGCACCTATACGAGCGAAAATCAGAGTGAACAGTATGCAGAGTATCAGCACAAGCGAATCAGGCATTTTGTTATCAATAATAAAATGGCTTATCGCACCTGTAAGTGCTGTAAAGGTCATAATGAATACGCTTGTGCCAACAGCGGTT
Organism: Oscillospiraceae bacterium; assembly: GCA_017848125.1. Lineage (GTDB taxonomy): Bacteria > Bacillota > Clostridia > Oscillospirales > Ruminococcaceae > Huintestinicola. Next base: position 2,261 of record JAGAJY010000191.1, on the reverse strand, counting down.
TTAAGCTCATAGCCAAGCACCATAGTAAGAATCATCAGCATCATCATTCCGCCGCCTGCACCCACAAAGCCGCAGATAAAGCCTATAAGCATACCAAAGATAATTGACTGCACAAGTCTTTTCTTCGGGGAAACGGCGTTCATTGCTTCCTTGGTGGTGTTAACGGGTTTTACTATAAATTTGATGCCCATAAGAGTAGTCATAAATACCGAGGTTCCGCCCATTGCGTCATTAGGCATAAAGCTTGCGATGAAGCTGCCTACAAAGGTAAAAAGCAGAACGGCAAGCATCATGACAAGACCATTCTTTATATCGATATTCTTGTTTTTGTGGTATGTATAGGCACTCACTCCGCTTGCAAGCACATCACTTGCAAGAGCAATGCCGATTGCACTGTATGCAGGCATATCAAGGAAGGTTACCAGCACAGGTGTAATCACCACTGCCGCACTCATTCCTGCAAAGCCTGTTCCAAGACCAGCACCGCAGCCTGCCAGCAGACAGACGATTATTGTTATAAATAACTCCATAATTTACAACCTTTCGTGTGAACTTAAAATATATTATAGCACATTTGGGGAGAAAAGACAATATTCGGCTGAGTGTTCCGATACAGGGAGTACAAACGGCTTGCTTTTTTGGTGTGTGTATAGTATAATGTGCTTATTGATAAATGAAAATGATGGAGGATATTATGATTACTGATTGTTATGACGTTAAAACAGAACCTATTGTCAACCTGAGGGATTTTTATGGCAAGCCAAAACATATTGTAGATATATGCCTGATTATCTTTTCAAAAGATATACATAATTATTTGCTTGATACCTATGAATGTGAAAAAATAGGAGCTTTGTCTACCTGCGGCGGAGATATCATTATATATAAAATGAATTATAAAGGCAGGGATGTTGCTTTTTATTTAACAGGCATAGGCTCTGCTCTTGCATCAAGTATGTGCTATGAAACCCATTGGCTGATAGGCGCCACAAAGTTTATTATGTTCGGCTCCTGCGGAAGTCTTGACAGAGAAAAAACAGAGGGCAGATTTATTATCCCCACAGAAAGCTATCGAGGTGAGGGAGCTTCTTATTACTACGCTGAGCCTGCTGACTATATTGAGATTAAAAACAGCAGAAAGCTTTCTGCTATATTTGAAAAGCTGAACATACCTTATGTATCGGGTAAGGTGTGGACAACAGATTCCATGTTAAGAGAAACGGTTGGACTTGTTGAAAAGCGCAGAGCGGAAGGCTGCATTGCGGTTGAAATGGAACTGGCAGGAGTGCAGGCTTTGTGCGATTTTTACGGCTTGGAGCTTTACGACTTTCTTGAAGCGGGAGATGTGCTGGAATCAAGCGGTTATGATGTGGAAGGACTGCACGACGCAAACCACGATCTGGGAAAATTATATATCGCACTCAATACAGCAGCTCTTTTATAAATTTACATAACAGTTTTTAACCCGCACTCTTTTGAGTGCGGGTTTTATTATGCAAAAAAACACTTGACAAATTGAACGTTGTTCAGTATAATATATTTGAACAACGTTCAAGGAGGGCTTATGAAAGACAAGGAAAAAGTAAAAGAAATCATTATAAATGCCACCACAGAGCTTATTGAACAGTCAGGCGGAGAAATAAAAAACATAACCGCCCGTGCTATCGCTGATAAAAGCGGAGTTGCACTGGGTCTGATAAACTACCACTTTGAAAGCAAGGAAAACCTTGTTGCAATCTGCGTTCAGAGGATAATTAACAAGGTGTTGATGAGCTTTGCTCCCGATAAAAAGGACTATTCCGAGCCTGACGGTTTAACCGACAAACAGCGGCTTACATCCTTTGCACAGCAGACCTTCGATTTTTTATTTGACAACTACGCCATAATCAAAATTTCAATTTTATCAGATTTCAAGGACTATAAACCAATGTGCAATTCTGCATTTACACAGATGGGTTTTCGTTTTGCGTTGAGAGAAAATATTCCAGAAAATAAAAAGCAGCTTATAGCCTTTTCTCTTGTATCAACAATGCAGACAGCTTTTCTTTCAGGAGAAAATTCAAAGCAGATTACAGGCTATAACCTTTTTGAAAAATCGGAACGTGATATGTTTGTTTCGGATACGGTTTCAATGCTTATGGAGGGAATATATGAATAAAAAGCTGCCTTATTTACTGCCTTTTCGGTGCATAGTTTTTGTACTGATATTTATAATCGGTTCGATTATATCAGGTAAAGAGCTTGATGAAATCAGCATTATA
>JAGAJY010000190.1 GCA_017848125.1 Oscillospiraceae bacterium | reverse complement strand
CGATTTTAAGCCATTCTTCTTAAGAAAAAAACAAACTAAAAAAACAGAAAAAAAGCTTGACAAATGAAATACGCTGTGATATAATATAATAGTCGTCAGGAGATAAGACCTGATGAGCAAACCAAAATGATTCGTCGGGGTGTGGCGCAGATTGGTAGCGCGCTACCTTGGGGTGGTAGAGGCCGTGGGTTCAAGTCCCGTCACTCCGACCAGAAAAACCTTGTAAACTAACAGTTTGCAGGGTTTTTTGTTTATACCCGACATAATCCCACATCTATCTAAAAAATCTGTACTGACAGCCTGTGCATGAAGCTGTATTTGATACTTCAGACGATAAAAAACAAAGCGCAATTCCCCAAACAGGGAATCACGCCGAATTTCCGTCAATGCCGACAAGCAGTTTAAAGCTGTCTGCACCACAGCAGGAACGATCAACAACAAAATAAGTTTTTGTCAGAGGACTCATTCCGCCGCTGAACAGAATTTTTCTTATTTCGCTATGAGCCTCCCACAGCATACCAAAACCGCCACGAACTTTCGCCATAACAGCATTTTCGATTCTGAAAACAGGCTTAAAAACATACCTGCAAGTGCTTGTAAACTTGCGGTCAACAGGAATAAGCAATTCCACACCGAGTATAGACGTATCTGTGTCAGCTGTTTCACGCTCGGCAAAGAAAATAATATCCCCGGAAATGTTCAGCCCAATGGCGGAAATGTTTTCCTCCACATAGCTTATCAGGTCGGGCAGTCTTTCGGTCTCCACCCTTGTCTTGTAGGAAAGGAGATTTTTTCTTTCATACCATTGCTGTGTAATAATTTTCATAACGCATCATTCTCCGAATCAACCGAAAAAGAATAAGAATATGTCGTAAAAGCAGTTCATTATTATCGTACCTCCCTCAAAAATCATATTCCACATTACTGATTATAATTATTTGAAGCAGTACATTCGACAAAAATACGACAAACCAACCATTTTTCGGCATAAAAATATTGAACACCTCAGATTATTATGCTATAATAATGTGGGTGATCGTTTTATGAAAGCAGCAATATGTGACGACGAAAAAGTTTTCAGAGATAAAATAGCGGAACTGATCTCGGAATACGGACAGCAAAGGCATATTGACATTATATGTGATAAATACTCCGACGGCAAAACGCTTCTTCCCCATACCGATAAATATGATATTATTTTTATCGACTATCAGATGAGGGAACTGAACGGTATAGATGTATCACGGAAAATAAGAGAGAAAAACAAGAAGTGCATAATTATTTTTGTCAGTGCATACCCCGAGATCGCATTAGACGCCTTTGAAGTAGATACTTTCCGCTTTCTCAGCAAACCTGTGGACAAAAACAAATTCTTTAAGGCTATGGACGACTATTCAAAAAGCATTGACCGTGACAGCCTGATTCAGATAAAGTCAGGCGACAACAGATATGTTTTATGCATTTCAGATATTATTTATGTGGAAGCTAAGCTGAAGCACTGCATTGTCAGAACAGCTGACAATGCTTACGAAATCGCCGTAAATCTGAAGGCAATAGAAAAACAGCTTCCACCAGAAAAATTTGCAAGAAGCCAGCGGTCATATATTGCGGGACTCGGACATATAAAAACCTATTCTCCTCAGGAGATAATCTTTGACAACGGTGAAAGAGCCGTCATAGGAAAAAAGTATTCGACAAAATTCAGAACAGCTTTTGAAGACTATATTATAAAGTATAATGAGGGGAATCTGTAAATGCTTATATATATTTTTCTTCCTCTGTCAGATGCTGTTCTGATTTTTAATACGATAAAGATAATCAGCCTGTGCGGGATCGAACCGCCGCCCAAAAACAAAAAACTAATTTCAATAGTTTTATTTTCCGCAGCTTTATCATTACTGGAAGCGCATTCTCTGCTGCATAACAGTGATTTCCATATTTTGCTGTCAATAGCCTCGATGTGTATACCGTTTTTGTTTTACAGAAAATTCCGCTTGAATTATCTGTATATTATTATCCTTCACGATTTTACCACCAATATTATAACCGAAAACATCCTTATGCTGCTCTCAAGCTCAACATCAGGCTATACAAAAATCATATTATCAACATTTATTGCAAGGCTATGTATCACACCGATGATCCTTGCCGCTCAAAAACGAACAGATCCTTCTACCGTAAAAAGGATAATATCGCAGATACCATCTTATATCTATATACTTATTTTATCCAATTTATATTTTATGGGATTTTCTGCAACTGTAAACAACCAGCTCTCTCCGGACCGCATAGAAAAGGCATACATCATTAACATTTTTATCCTTCTGTCGATCCTGTGCAGCACAGCGATCATTATTCTGCTGATATTCAACGTAATGCTGAAAAAACATTCTGAGGATAATCTGAACAGACTTGATTCGCAGATAAAGCTGCAAATATCCCACTACGAAAAGCTTGACCGCCACAACGCCGAAATGCGTCGTTTCAGACATGACTACAGAAATCATCTGCGGGCAATCCTTTCGCTTATTTCAATGGATGAAACAGAAGAAGCACGGGAGTATATAAGCAATATTCTTAATATCGAGGAAATACCCGAGCTTGCCTTTGACACGGGCAACTGTCTTGCAGACGCAATTCTCACCGATAAATCAGAACAATTCTCGGACGGCACGATTGATTTCAAAGGCATTATCCCCGATTCGCTGGATAACGCAGATATTTGCACCGTTCTTTCAAATGCCCTTGACAACGCCATTGAAGCCTGCGTCGCCTGCGGAAACAAGCATATAGATATAAACTCAAACGTAAAGCAGGGGTACTTTGTCATTACTATAGCAAATCCCACAGATATGGAGAATTTCAGCGAAAAAATACCCGAAACCACAAAGCCTGACCCCTCCTCTCACGGCTACGGACTTATTTCAATTGAAACGATTGCCAGAAAAAACAACGGCAGAATAAAGCTGAACTGTGAAAACGGCAGATTCACTTTATCGGTGCTTATGAAAGTTTAATAAAAAAGTGCATTGCTTCACAGAAAACACAGCAATGCACTTTTTATATTTTCCGAATTATCTGCAGCAGAAGATACACTGGATACAAGTTTTGAATAAAGAGAAAATAACAAAACCTATATTATGTATTATTTTACTTTGCTATCTTTTCGTTTTTCTTATATAACATCCATCCAATAACAAACAAAAAAGATACTATTGACAAAAATTTAAGATAATTCAATATTTTTAGAGCCTGTTCACATTAAAATAGCATCAAAAATCATAGCTAAAGTGAGATTGCCCAAATACAACGTATCGAGTTTATCATAACGAGTAAAAACTCGCCTAAATCGCTTTATACGCAGAAAATATCGTTCAACTTCATT
>JAGAJY010000189.1 GCA_017848125.1 Oscillospiraceae bacterium | reverse complement strand
TCACTGAGGGGATTCCTCCAAAACAATATTCATAGCAAGGCTCGCCTTGGTAATAACGGTTTCCTTATCACCCTCAAGCATAATAAGCCGTCTGCCGTCGGATATTATTACCTTGCCCTTTTCGGTAACGGCATAATCAAGTACGCCCTTTTTCAGCACTGTCTCGTTTCCGTCAGGCTCACGTTTTACAAGCACTCGGGATTTTGGGAGCAGAGGCTCGTCCTCCTTGCCGTCCTCCTCTTTTGCAAGCCTTTCGGCATTGAGGATATTTCCGTCGATGATAATATCACGCTGAGAGCGCTGCTTTGCTTTAAGAGGAGAGGGCAGTCCGTCACTTCCGCTTTTGAGTGGCTCGCCGCCCCAGATGGTACACATAAAGTTCAGCCAGCCGAAAAAGCCCTTTATCAGCCTGAAGGGGAAAAAGAAAATGTCGCTTATCTTCATTCCCTCTTTTTTCTGCTCGCCGCCGTAGGGCTGACGAATATAGTAGACATTTCCGAAGCTGTCGTCCTTTATCCGCAGAAAATCCGTATCGGGAGCGGTTAAAAACTCCTCCATACTGCCCTTATCGGTGTCTATATATGCGCCGCATCTCGGTGATACCGCCGCCACAGCACCGTACTCGTTTCTGCCGTTGCCTGCGGTGGAAAAATATATACGATTCTTATGATACCTGCTCCAGTAGGGATTTTCCTCCGAGCAGTCGCCGTCGGTAAGCTCCTCATATGCAGAGGCAGGCGGCTCCATTACGGCAATATGCAGTTCATTTGAGTTTGACCCCAGACTAACAGCCATTTTTCCCTTATAGCAGTCAAAAGCGCCGAAGGAAAGTTCGTTTGCCGAAAGGATAAGACCTTCGTTTTCATCTGTTCTGTCAAAGCTTCTGCGGTAGAGCGAGCAGGATTCGTCAAGGCGCACTCCGTATATAAGCTCGCCCTTATTTTCGCAAAGACCCGTTATCCGTGCGTTTATGACAGGCTCGCCCGAATTGTCCCTTGCCATACCTGTAAACTGCGCTCCAGTACCCGAGGTTTTCCACTCTGTTCTGCGGCGGATGCTTTCAAGAGTCTCCTTGTATTTGTCAATTCTTCCGCAGGGTATCTCGGTTTTGTTTGCACCGTCAAAGCTGTATATTTTATTGTCTGATGTATATGTAATACGCATTTTCTTAGCTCCCCGTATCGCTTTATTTTTCTCTTGTGAAATTAACAGGCAGGATTTGTTATCCCCATTTCAAAAAGCCCCTCTCCGTAGGAACAGCCGTCAAGCTTCCATATTTCGTCCTCGTAAGCAAGGCGGAATGTAAATGGCATAACGACGTTCTCGTCATATCCCCATTCCTCGGCAAGCCCCACACGCTGACAGAAAAAGGTAACTGTGTCCTCCGAAAGCTCATAGTCTGTGACCTCGCTGTATGACCAGCCTGCGTCGCCGCCGTCAGCGGAACAGAGATAAAGCTCTCCGTCAATTCCCAGATAACGGCTGGGAGAATTTGAGCAAAGCTCATAAAATCCACGCTCTGTCAGACCGATAAAATTGGAGACAAACTGCTTTGCATGACTGTAATCCGTGGGGGCATAGATTTTATTGCCCCTGTCGGTGTAATAGCCCTCCGCTCTGCGAAAGGTCATATCTGAAAATAATCTGTCTCCGCTGATACCGTCTATTTCCATATGCGGTTCATCTGCCATATGCCAGCCGTACTCAATTCCGAAGCCGAAAAACGCAGAGCAATGCCCTCCGTAGAATTCACCTGCGGTCTTTCCCGCAAGGAGGATTTCCTCACGGCTTGAATCCGCCGAAATTATTATTTCGGGTCTTTCAACCGATAAAGCAAGCTGTTCAAGCTCATCCTCATCATAAGAAACGGTCTGCTGTGTTTCCTCCGTTACAGCCTCCGAAGGCTCTGACAGAACAGTCTCGCTTTCGGTCTTAAAGCTTTCCGAGGTCACGGATTCGATTATAGCTGCTCCGTCCTTGTCATTGCCGCAGGAGCAGAGAAGCGAAACTGCCGCAATGCAGAGAAATGTTTTTCCCAAATTCAATTTGCTCCATCTCCTTATGCAAGAGTAAACGCCGCAGCCGCCCAGCCGCCCGATTCACGAAGCTCTGTGCGGACAAAGCCGTTATTCTCCATTGCGGCCATGACCTCATCGCATCTTTCGATAATGATACCCGAAATGATTATACGTCCGTTTTCTGCAAGGAAGCTTCCGAAAAGGGGAGCCATTGCAATAAGCACATCAGCCACAATGTTTGCGGTGATAAGCTGATAGCCGCCGCCGATCTTCTCTCTTAATGCCTCGTCTGTGATGATGTTTCCGTCAAAGGTGATGTATTTATCGGCAGGAATGCTGTTCTTAGCCGCATTCTGACCCGCAATCTTAACGCTGTTAAGGTCAATATCCACCGCACAGGCACTTTCTGCACCAAGAAGAAGCGCCGCAATGGAAAGTATTCCGCTGCCGCAGCCAAGATCAAGCACCCTGTCATTATCCGAAAGATTTGTTTCGAGAAGCTCAAGGCAAAGCTGAGTTGTATTATGCTGACCTGTTCCGAAGGAGGATTCGGGGTCTATTTCAAGAACAGTTCTGCTGTCGGTGCTCTCATACTTTTCCCATGAGGGCTTTATAACAAGCTTGTCGCCTACGGTAAGGGGCTTGAAATACTGCTTCCAGTTGTTTGCCCAGTCCTCCTCGCATACGTTTGAAAGCTCGCATACAAGCCTGCCGAATTTCTTATCCGTATCAATGGAGGAAAGCTCTGCCATTTCGCTCTTTACCATAGCAAGCATATCCGCACCCTGAGAATTGTCCGCAAGGTAGAATGTAACGCAGGTCTCGCAGTTTTTCAGATTCATAAGGTCATCGTCTATGTAATCCCAGTTGCCTGTCTTGTCGTTGAGGAAATCCTCAAAATCCTGTGCGTCCCTTATCTGAAAGCCTGTAACGCCCACGTTCATCAGTCTGCCGCATACGGGGTCAATACCCTCGGTGGTTGTGTATATATTTACCTCTGTCCAGTTCATAGATCAAATCGTCCTTTCTGCCGCCTCGGTACGATGTCGAAGCATATATACTTTATTATATCACATTTTTGTTATTCAGTCAACAAAATAATGTGAATAAAATAGAAAATATGTTCTAATCTATCAGCTGAAGTGATAATACTGTGAAAAATTATGCACGGAATTATGTATGTAATATGCAAGTAAATATATATATATTGTTACTTGCATTTTTGGCGAAAATGTATTATAATGTAATGAGTAACCGTGCTGAGTATGCATTGCAGGCTCAATGCGCAGGGGTTGGAACTGCACGGGCATAAATCGGCTGCAAGCACAGCTTCCGCCGAAAATCCCTATTTTTAAGGAAGGCTTATTATGAATAATGATATTATCAAGGAGGCGCTTTCCGAGCTTCCTATGCTTCTGCTGAGGGGGCTTGTTGTATTCCCCAAGGTTATGATACATTTTGATGTTGCCCGTGATAAATCAACCAAGGCGCTTACAGCTGCGGCAAAGGGCAGCAAGCTTATTTTTCTGGTTGCCCAGAGCGATAATTCCGACGAGGTGGATTCGGATAAGATATACAGAGTGGGCGTGGTTGCCGAGGTAAAGCAGATAATCAAGATTCCCGGCGGCATTACCCGTGTAATGGCAGAGGGCCTTTTCAGGGCAAAGCTCACGAATATCCTCAGCAGCGAGCCTTATTACACCGCTTCGGTAAAAAGATTCCCCGAAAGGAATCCCAAGATAAGCGAGCTTGAAATGGAAGCACTTCTGAGAGCGGTCAAGGACGAATTTATGGCATACAGCGAGCGTATGCCCCGTATGCCCAAGGATTACATAGAATCCATCATCGGAAGCTCAGACCCCAAAAGCGTGTTTGACAACATTGCCGTAAGTATGCCATTGGCTGTTGACGAGAAGCAGCAGCTTCTTGAAGCAAACGGTATCCACATAAAGCTAAGTATGCTTCTTGCGATGATATCAAGAGAAACGGAGCTTCTGAGCATTGAGCAGGAGATACAGGAAAAGGTAAGGCATCAGGTTGACAGCTCACAGAGAGATTACTATCTGCGTGAGCAGATGAAAGCAATATCCAGCGAGCTTGGCGAGGACGAATCCGTTCAGGACGAGGCATACGATTATCTTGACAGGATAAACGAGCTGAATCTGTCCGATGAGGTCAGAGAAAAGCTTTCAAAGGAGGCTGACAGGCTTTCGAGAACATCTTCCTCATCGCAGGAGGCGTATGTTATAAGGAATTACCTTGACACCTGCCTTGACCTGCCATGGAATAAGTTCACCAAGGATAAGCTTGACCTTAAAAAGACAAAGGCAAGGCTTGACAAGGACCATTACGGTATGGAAAAGGTCAAGGAGCGTATTCTTGAAACTATTGCCGTTAAAAAGCTCGTACCTGAGGGCAGCGGTCAGATAATCTGTCTGTACGGTCCTCCGGGAGTGGGCAAGACTTCTGTTGCAAAGTCCATTGCAGGTGCATTGGGTAAGAAATATGTCCGCATTTCTCTCGGCGGCGTCAGGGACGAATCTGACATAAGAGGTCACAGAAAGACCTATGTGGGGGCAATGCCCGGGCGAATAATCGACGCTCTCATAAAGGCAGGCAGCTCCAATCCCTTGATTCTTCTTGACGAGATAGATAAAATTTCGGGGGACTATAAGGGTGATCCCTCATCGGCGCTTCTGGAAGTTCTTGACAGCGAGCAGAACAGCACCTTCAGAGACCATTACATTGAAGTGCCTTTTGACCTTAGCAAGGTAATGTTCCTCACCACCGCCAATGACCTCAGCACCATTGACCCTCCTCTGAAGGACAGAATGGAGATAATCGAGCTTTCCAGCTATACCCGTGAGGAAAAGTTCCATATCGCAAAGGAGCATCTTGTTTCCAAGCAGATAAAGAAGCACGGACTGAAAGGAACTCAGCTTAAAATTAACGACAAGGCCATATATATGCTTATCGACTTCTACACCCGTGAAGCAGGAGTAAGAAGCCTTGAAAGGCAGATAGCCGCACTTTGCCGAAAGGCGGCGAAGCAGATATGCGACGGAGAAAAAGAAAAGGTATCTGTAATAGCGTCAAACCTTGAAGAATATCTGGGTCACAAAAAGTATGTGGAAGATACCGTTTCCCACTTTGACGAGATAGGCGTTGTTAACGGTCTTGCATGGACTTCGGTGGGCGGCGTGATAATGCCACTTGAAGTTCTGGTAATGGACGGTAAGGGCAATGTTGAAGCAACAGGCTCTCTGGGCGACGTTATGAAGGAAAGCTCAAAGATAGCCGTGAGCTATGTCCGCTCTGTGGCTGACAGATACGGTATCGACAGCAATTTCCACAAGGAAAAGGATATTCACATTCATGCTCCGGAGGGCGCAACTCCCAAGGACGGACCTTCCGCAGGCGTTACAATGACAACTGCGCTCGTTTCCGCACTTTCGGGTATCCCCGTAAGAGGAGATGTGGCTATGACAGGGGAGATAACTCTCAGAGGAAAGGTGCTCCCCATAGGCGGACTGAGGGAAAAGACAATGGCAGCCTACAAGGAAGGGCTTAAAACCGTCATAATCCCCGCAGGCAACAAGGGCGACCTTGACGAGGTGGATAAGGCGGTAAAGGATAATATGGAGTTTATCTTTGCCGAAAAGCTTTCCGATGTTCTTGATGCGGCGCTGGTACATTCTTCCGAAGCCAAGGAGGGGAGCGGCAGACGCAAAAAAACGGTGCAGGCTGTATGCGAGGAAGAAAGGATTCCCGTTCATCTGAAAAGCACAGACTGACAAAAACGGAGGAAGTTATGAATTTTAACAAAGCAGAATTTTACAGGTCATACGGAGAGTATTCACAGCTTCCCCCGTCTGACAGAACAGAAATTGCCTTTGCAGGGCGTTCAAACGTGGGAAAATCCTCCCTGATAAACAAGGTTTTCAACAGAAAGAATCTTGCGAGAGTTTCCGCCGTTCCGGGGAAAACGGCAACGATAAATTTCTACAGCGTTGAGAATATTTATCTTGTGGACCTTCCAGGCTACGGCTATGCAAAGGTCGCAAAATCGGATAAGGTGAGATGGTCGGGGCTTATCGAGGGCTATCTTCACGACGTAAGAAAGCTCAGTCTGATATTTCAGCTGATAGATATGCGTCACCCCCCCACCAATGACGATCTGCAGATGATAAATTTTATGATAGAAAGCGAGATACCCTTTGCCCTTGTATTCACCAAGGCCGACAAGCTTTCAAAGCGTGAGCGTGAGGAGCGTATGCAGGGCTTTGCAAAGGAGATACCTTATTTTGACGATATTGAACGAGTGGAATTTTCCGCTCAGACAGGCGAGGGCGCCGATAAGATGAGACAGATCATCGAGGAGCTTGCCGAGGAAAACTGAAAGGATATGAGATTATGCTGGTTTCAAAAAATCTTGCCGTAAACGAATCGGGTCATCTGACTGTAGGGGGAGTTGATACTGTTTCTCTGGCAAAGCAGTACGGAACACCTCTTTATGTAATGGACGAGGGGCTTATCAGGGAGCACTGCCGCAGCTTCAAGGCTTCTATGGACAGATATTACGGCGGCGAGGGGCTTGTATGCTATGCGAGCAAGGCGTTCTGCTGCAAGGCTATGTGTAAAATTATGCTTGATGAGGGTATGGGTCTTGACGTGGTTTCCGAGGGTGAGCTTTATACCGCTCTCAGCGTTGGCTTTCCTGCGGAGAGGATATGCTTCCACGGCAACAACAAGACTGACAGAGAGCTTTCATACGCCGTTGAGTCAGGCGTAGGCAGAATTATCGTTGATAATATTTTCGAGCTGGAGCGTCTTGACAGGATAGCAGCCGAAAAGGGTGTAAAAGCAAGGATAATGTTCAGAATAAAGCCCGGGATAGACGCTCACACTCATAACTTTGTTATGACAGGTCAGATTGACAGTAAATTCGGCTTTGCTCTTGAAACGGGAGAGGCTTTCGAGGCTGTCAGAAAGGCGATCTCCTGCGAGAACATCGAGCTTGCGGGGCTTCATTGTCATATCGGCAGTCAGATATTCGACATTGACCCCTTTGTAAAGGCGGCAGAGGTTATGCTGGGGCTTATTTCTCAGATAAAGGACGAGCTTGGCTATGAGGTAAAGGAGCTTAATCTGGGCGGCGGCTTCGGTATAAGATACACCGAGGAGGATTGTCCCGTAGAGTATGACAGATATATGGAGACTGTTTCTGCAAAGGTCAAGGAGGTCTGTGCCGAAAAGGGACTGAGGCTTCCCTATATCCTTATCGAGCCGGGAAGATCTGTTGCCGCACCTGCGGGAATTACACTTTACACAGTGGGCGGCAGAAAGGTTATCCCCAATATCCGCACATATCTTTCTGTTGACGGCGGAATGTGTGATAATCCCAGATATGCGCTGTATCAGTCCAAGTATGATATTGAGATAGCAAACAAGGCATCTCTCCCCAAGAGCGATACAGTTACCGTTGCAGGCAAATGCTGCGAAACAGGCGACCTTATCGGTGAAGCTATGCCTGTTCAGCCTGCGGAGCCGGGAGATATTCTTGCAGTGCTTGCAACAGGTGCATATAACTATTCAATGTCCTCCAATTACAACAGGATACCCAAGCCTGCGGTGGTTATGGTAAAGGACGGAGATAGCAGGATCGTTGTAAAGAGGGAAACTCTTGAGGATATTATCAGAAACGATATTGAATGATTCCCATCGGCGGAATGTACATTTCGTACATTCCGCCGTTTTTTGTTTGTGCAAGATGATATTTTTGTGAAAATTTGATTATAAAACGAAAAATCCTATTGATTTTTTTGGTATATATGATATAATTATATACAATGAGTGTATTATGTATATCAAGGGGGTCATATTTATGAGTATCATTATGGAGCTTTTTATGAAAAGCCAGACTACAAATAAAACAGTTACCGACAAGGATTTCTGGGAGATAATCGACAGTATCGACCACGAATACGGCGGTGACAGCGAGGCGGTCATATCGTCGATCGTACGTCATCTGAAGCACTGTGAGGACAGCTATATCTTTTCCTTTGATGACAAGCTGTGCGAGCTTATCTATGCTCTTGACGGAAAGAAATGGGCTGATGATGTTTTCGGCAATGATGAGTTTGCGGAGGATAAATTCCTGAGTGCAAGATGTATTGCCGTTGCATCTGGCATGGAAGCATATACAAGAGTTCTCGGTCACAGGCAGAAAATTGACCTTGACAGGATACATTTCCATGACGGAAAGTGGTACAGCTGCACAGACGGACTTGTTACCGCTGCGGCGCAGGCATGGTCGGAAAAGCATCTTACAAGTGCGTCGAAATATCCCCACAAGCCGCCTTTTTCAATAAAGTCTCACAGTAATTCCGAGATGTGGAAATGATCGAAGGCAAAGCCTTCGATCCGAGTTTAGCTTTTCGGACAGCCGTCCGAAATTTCCTTACGGAAACCGCAAAACTCTCGGTATTATGATTGAAGGCAGAGCCTTCAATCCGAGTTTAGCTTTTCGGACAGCCGTCCGAAATTTCCTTACGGAAACCGCAAAACTCTCAGTATTATGTTTGAAGGCAGAGCATTAAATCCGAGTTTTGCTTTTATCATTATACATAAGGAGAAAAGGAGCAATGACAGGGAAAATCGAAGAATTACAGATCGATATAGGAGTTATGCTTGACAGAATGATTCCTGCGGAGTACAAAACAGCCTATGTGTTTTACGAGCTTGGTACGGGTGTTGCACCGTCCTTCTGGTTCTGCTATATTGACGCTGAATCGGGGAAAATTATTCCTGCTGATGGTATTGAGGAAAGGAAGGATATTGTTATAAATAATCTGTCTGAGTTCAAAAATTCACGAAGCAAATTGATATATGACGTTCAGCAGCTTCAGAAGGCATATATTGCCGAATACGGCAGGGAATGGTTTGGAATAAACTACAAGCTGAATATCGACGGCAGATTTGATATTGAATTTGACTACGACAAGCCCACCGGAAGCCTGCAGGAACGTCGAGAAAAGTGGTGCATGAAGCATCTGGGGCAGATGCCGCCGAAAGTAACGGTTGATATGCTTATGTCGCATAATTAAATTATTTCACGGGTCTGCTTTCGGGCAGTTCCCGTGAATTTGACTTTTTCCCTTGACAAACATTCCTTTTTCAGGTATAATATTTATTGTTGACTGTCCGTAGCTCAATCGGATAGAGCGTCAGACTCCGACTCTGAAGGCTGTGGGTTCAATTCCCGTCGGGCAGACCACG
>JAGAJY010000188.1 GCA_017848125.1 Oscillospiraceae bacterium | reverse complement strand
CTGAGCTTTATGCCGTAATCGGAGCCGTCCCCGAGAAGCTTCTCAAAATTGGGAAGATCCTGAGGTGTGGATATGATGAGAATATCCCTGATACCCGCCAGCATAAGGGTTGACAGGGGATAATATATCATAGGCTTGTCGTAAATGGGAAGGAGCTGCTTTGATGTTATCATAGTAAGGGGGTAAAGGCGTGTGCCCGAGCCTCCTGCAAGAATAATGCCTTTCATTATGTTTACTTCCTTTCGTTATTTGGTATAAACGTTGATAATATCTTCTCTGAAATTAAGCCAGCTGCGGTCTGAAGCGGTTTTAAGTCCGCAGCGATACAGTTTTTCTCTGAGCTGAGAATCGGAAGATATCCTTTCTATAGCCTTAACAGCACTGTCAAGGTCCTCACCGTCATAGAAAAGACAGTTTTCTCCATCCCTCAGATACTCCACATTACCGTCATTGGGCCGTACTACCACGAAACCGCCCGTTGCCATCATTTCCAGCGGCGGATAGGAAAAGCTCTCCAGAATACTTGTTTTTAACAGTATATCACATTCACGATAAATCTCTGCGACCTTTTCATAAGGAACTCTGTGCATAAACTTATCCACATGATACCATTCCTTAGGCTTTCCCTGATATGAAAGAAACCATATCTCATACTTGTCCTTGTCAAGCCTTTCTATGATCCTGAAGCTTTCATCTACATTCTTGTAATAATCGTCGCTGTTTCCTTCAACAAGTATGCGTATTCTTTTTCTGTCAAATTTTCTCTCTGTGCTTCCGAACATAGAACACTCAAGCCCGTTGGGAATAAAGCTCACCTTCTGATGAAAGTCCTCTGTAAGCCATTTCTGACACCATTTTGAAATAGTGATATACTTTACATCGCTCAGCATATATGTCTGATTGGCTCTGAAGCGGAAGAATTCGCCGTAATCATAGAACCCTGTTTCATAATTCTGAACAAGATATGCTTTCTGTGAAATATTACCGTATCCGCGTATCCAGTCCATAGTTGTCCAGAGCGAACCCACAGCAATATCCAACCGCCCGTGGAAGCTGTCTGTACGTGTTGACAGAACATTTATCTCCACATTATCCTTTACGATATTTTCATTGCCGTCATTATCGTTTATTATAAGCACATCATAGCCTGCGCTTTTCAGCATAGCGCAATGCTTGAGGATAACAAGCACGCCTCCGCTTATAGCCAGAGAGGGAAGAACAAAAGCTATGTTTTTTGTCATTTTTGATCTGATGTATTCTGAAAGCGCAACTCCCGTATTGATCGTAAGGCAATGAGCCGTTACATAATTAAAAGCATTCAATGCAAGCTTCTTCCGATACGCCTCGTCCGTAACCAGCCTGTCCAATGCAGCAAGCCATTCTTCCGAGCTGCCGCACAGAATTCCTGTTTCTCCGTCTGATATCATATGCTCCATAGCTCCCACACGGCTTGCAGCAGTGGGAACTTTTACAAGAGCCGCCTCCACCCATTTATTTTCCGATTTTGCCGCATTGAAAACCGTATCGCACAAGGGAGCAATGTTTATATCAACACCCGAAATAAGCTCCGGAAGCTCTTTCCAGTCAACAAAGGGCATTGAATGTATTCTGTCCTTGAATTCCTGAAGCTGAGACGGGATATCAAGCTCACCGACAAAATAAAGATGAACATTGCTGTGCTTTCCCATTACCTTTGTAAGAACGGGAAGGATAAGCTCAATATCGTCGTTGTGGGTAATACTGCCGCTGAAATAACCTATTTTTACAAAGCCCTTTTCCGAAACAGCTTTTTCAGTTATCTTCCGCTTTATGGAAAGCTCTTTTTTATTCAGCTCGTCATCGGGGATCAAGGGAAGCATATCTCTTTTGTAAACAGCTTGCTTAGACAGGCTGCACATTGTATCCGAAGCGGTATTTCTGTTTATAAACACCTGCGGAGTATATTTTTTCAGTTCCTCAGCAAGAGCTTCGGTAGTAGTAACAGCACCGTCGCACATCTGAAGGGTTTTTCTCATAGCGTTTACGCCATAATCATACTGTTTTTTTTCTTCCTTGGTAAGCTTTTTCAGATAGGGAATTGTATCGGTATATTTTGTATCGATCACAAGGTCGTCTATATCGAAAAGTACAAGCTTATTTTCAGCCTTGGCAGCCTTTATAAATGCTTCCACTGTTTCCGTGCAGGGGCATCTGAAAAACACAAAAGCTCTGAATCTCTTTACCAGACTCAGATCCAGCTCTGTATAAAACACTTCCTCGCTTACCATACCATTAGCAAAAAGCTGTTCCTTCTGATGCGAAACCCTGTAGCGTGATGGATGCGGAAGATAGCAGCCGTTTATAAACAGGACATCCGCAAATATTTTTTTGAGCATAGGCTGTTTTGCAGCCTCATTGCGTGCCTTTCTGTTTGCCAGATATGTTTTTGTTTTCAGCACAAACATCTTTGCGCCTTCATTTTTCAGTGTATATACAGATCTTTCGACTAATCTTTTTATTCCCATTTTCATCTGATGCGTTTTTCAAAAACGCATATGCCTCCTCCGAAACATAGTATTGTCAATTACATCTATGTATTTTAACAAAATATGATCTGCCCCGCAGCGGTCATAAAATTCTGCTTCAAAAAGCCGTTTTTCATAAGTCTCGCTGCTCGGACAGGCTTTGAGTGATTGGGTATGTCAATATATTTTTCAAGAACTGCCCGACTTTTTTCGT
>JAGAJY010000187.1 GCA_017848125.1 Oscillospiraceae bacterium | reverse complement strand
GATAAGGACGGAGATTCCCTCAACCTTATCCAGCTGGTTTACGACGCTGTTGACGCTCTCAGAAAGGGCGATACCGCTTCTGTAAACCGCTACATCGACAAGCTTGACGAGGCTGATTCCAAGGTGCTTGACGCTATAACCACCCTCGGAGTAAAGCAGTCAAATATGCAGATGTATCTTGACAGAAACGAGGTTTACCGCATTAACCTCTCTGAAAAGCAGAATTCCATCGAGGGCGTTGACATTGAGCGTGAGATAACCAATATGAAGACTATCGAAGCTGCTTACAACGCTTCCCTCTCCCTTGGCTCGGGCATCATTCCCAAGAGCATTTTCGATTTCGTATAATTCATAGCATATTGCAAAGGAGGCTGTTATTATGGATCAGCTGCTTAATATAACTTCCGTTCCAATCAATGTTGAAATAAACGTTACCCGTGCAGAATTAAAGCTTGATACCCCTGCACCCTCGGTAAAGATATCCCAGAGCCCCGGCGTTATGCAGATAACCGCCGAGCCTATCAAGGTGAATATTGACAACACCGCCGCAAGAGAAAGCCTCGGCTACGGTCACAAGAATATCGACACCTTTGCAAGAGATGAGGCTCAGAAGGGTATAAAGGTCGCTTATCAGGCAATTGCAAACATCGTAAACGAGGGCAACGCTCTCGGAAACTTTGAGGCAACTCCCGCTTCCATTGCCGCATCAAAGATGAACAGGACAATGGAAACAATTATGGAGTTTCTCCCCAAGGAGGGTCCCGACATAAGCTGGTCGGGAAATACTCTCAGCATCAACTATCAGGCTTCTCAGCTTAGTATGGACTGGAATACCAACACAGAAGCAAAGCTGGAATTTGTTCCCGGAACAGTTGAGTTTATCGTAAATCAGCGCCCCAAGGTTGAAATTGAATATGTAGGCGAGCCTATATATTTCCCCAGAAGCGCTGCTCCCGGATATGAAGAATAAAACTGCGAAATACCGCTTATGAGAGGAGGGCTTGTTCCTCATAAGGAACAGAAAGCTTATGAATGATACAATCAGCAGAATCAAGGTGCAGACAAGAGATTTCGACGAGATCGAAGTTGCTGCCTCGGAAATAATCACCTTCCCTCAGGGAATATTCGCTTTTGAGGAATATACAAAATATATCCTCATAACTCCCCTCGGCAGCGGAAAATGCCCTGTGTGGCTCCAGAGCACCGAAAATCCCAATCTCTGCTTTATTATGTTTGACCCATTGGAATTTTGCAGGGATTACCGTGTGACTGTTGCCGACGAGGACGTTGCTTTTCTTGAAATAGAAAACGAGAACGACGCTAAATTCTACGTTATCGCTGTTATACCCGAGAATAATATGGACGCTACGGTGAACCTAAAAAGCCCTGTTATCATCAATACAGCAAACAACATAGCCGCTCAGGTAATAGCCGCAGACGATTATCCCATAAAATTCCCCGTGTTCGCTAAGGAGGGCTGATGTATGCTTGTTATCACCCGTAAAACAGGCGAGGGTATCCATATCGGCGAGGACGTTGTTATTAACGTTGTGGAGGCAGGCAAGGATAAGGTTCGCCTTGGAATCAGCGCACCAAAGAATATAAAAATTATCCGCTCGGAAATGTTCGAGTCAAGAGGCTTTAACGTTCAGGCTGCTGTAAATAAAGTGTCTGTTGATTTTATGAACAGATTCTTAGAGGATACCCCCACCCAGCTTAACGAAATCAAGTGACGTAAAATCTACGAAAGGAAGGTTATTGATATGGCAAGTGCAAGTGAAATAACCAGAATGACAGGCCTTGTTTCGGGTCTTGATATAGAATCATTGGTAAAGGCAGGAGTTGCCAACACAAAGAAATCACTGGACACAAGAAAGCAGAAGCTTCAGTCCCTCCAGTGGAAGCAGGAATCCTACAGAAGCGTGATCTCAGCAATTTCGGATTTCCAGAAGAAGTATCTTAATATCGAATCCTCATCTTCTATCAGAGCAAACTCTGTTATGAAGTCCAATAAGGCAGAGTCCTCAGATGAGTCAATGGTAGTTTCTGCGTCTGCAAGCGCAGTTGCGGGAAAGTATTCCATTACCTCTGTAAAGAACGCTTCAGCCGCAACACTCAGCGGCACAAGAGCCTCCGCAGGAACGGTAGAGCTGGATTTTTCCGAGGCTAAGGCTGGAAATAATACTGTTACCGTTACCCTTGACGGCTCTGCAAGAAACATTACCTTTCAGGGCGGCGAGAATGCAAAGGAAAACTTCCTTACCGCTCTCAATGATACCTTCGGCGAAATAAGCGCCGCTCGCTTCTCCTTCAAGGAAGGCACTAACAAGCTTACAATAGAGAATGCCGCTAACGATAAGGTTTCCCATTCCTTTACAGTTGGCTACAATTCTGCTGTAGGTCTGAAAAATGACGCTTCTAACAGAATTTCCACAACATCGACTCTTGGCAGCCTTGACTTCAATCAGGAGCTTTCGGGAGATTCCTTCAAGTTCTCCATTAACGGCAAGGAGTTTTCCTTTACATCAAATACGACTGTAAAGGATATGATGAACACCATCAACAAGTCTGACGCAGGGGTCACTATGACATTCAACACCCTGTCTCAGTCCTTTGAGCTTAAAACCGATGCAACAGGAGCAGGTCAGGAGCTGAAAATCTCCCAGACAGAGGGCAATCTGGTTAACTCCCTCTTTAATCTTGGTGACGCTCTGGGAATCGACCCCACTATTGCAACAGGTCTTTCCGACAAGAATATCGACGAGTCGGTCACAGAGTTTACATTTACCGCATCTGCAAGCGGCTTCGCTTCCGGCGACGGCATTTCCGTAAACGGCAAGGTGCTTCCCGTTACCGACCTTATCCAAAAGCAGAAAACCGAGAAGATCACCATCGGCGATACTGAGGTAAATGCAAAGCTTTACACCGACGCTGACGGAAATCAGCTTTACGCATACGCTCAGGACGGCGGCACGGTTTACGCTAAAAAGACTGATGATGACAATTACGAAACAGTTATGTCCGTTTCCGCAGAGGGCATTGTTAATTACAACGGCAGCGACCTTGAGGGCGTTACCGAGGCGGAACAGCTCAGCACCCTCGGAATTGAAAAGGACTATAAGGAATACACAAGCGACGAGATAGCAACTGCTCTCAACGACGCATACAAGGCTGCATATCCCAACGGAAAGGGCACTTTCTCCGTAAGCCTTTCCGACGGCGATGCAAAGATAAAGTTCACTCCTGTGGCGGGAGAAGCGGTATCTGTAGCTGCTTCGGGCGATGTTACCGTTGACGGTGCAGCTTCAAACTACACCGAAACTCCTTATGATAAATCTCACGTTATCGCTGATATGGATAAGATATCCTTCACCGTTAACGGCGGAGCTACCTTCAATATGTCGGGTACAGGCGAAAACGGAAAGGTATGCATAGACGACCTTGTTCGCTCGGGCTATTTCGTATATGACGAGGAAAACGGCGTTCTTGCGGTAACAGGCAAGAATACAGTTACCTTTGAGGGCGAAAGCGGAAAGGCTATCGAAAAGCTGTTCGGAACAACTACCCTCAGCGGCGTTGACAACGTGGGCAGTATGACCCTCAGAGGCTCAAACGCTCAGATGACCGTAAACGGCGTTACTCTTGAAAGCGCATCAAACAGCTTTACAATTGAAGGAACTACCTTCAGCATTGCTGATGTAAAGGAATTTGACGAGGCTGACATTGAAGCAGGCAATGCCGAGGAAATCACAGTAAATGTTTCCAAGGATACAAGCAAGATAAAGGAAACCATCGTCGGCTTTGTTGAGGAATACAACAAGCTTCTCGATACTATCTACGAACAGCTCAACACCAAGCGTCCCAAGGACAGCGGAGATTATTTCGATCCCCTTACCGACGACCAGAAGGACGAAATGGAAGCTGACGAGATCGAAAAGTGGGAAGAAAAGGCTAAGACAGGTCTGCTCTACCACGACAGCACCCTCAGCAGAGTATTTACCGAGCTTCGTCAGGCAGTAGGCTGTGCCGCTCACGACGGTATGACCCTTCAGGCTCTTGGAATCGACACATCGGACGATTTCAACGAGTACGGCAAGCTTGTTATCAAGGACGAGGCTGAGCTTGATGCGGCTATCGAGAAGTACGGCGAAGAAATAGCAAACTTCTTTACCGATACCACAGACGGTCTGGGAACAGTTCTGAACAATGCCGTTAAGAATGCGATCGACACAAGCACCAACAGAAACGGCTATGCAAAGGGCTCTCTCACCGCTATGGCAGGTATTGCAAACACACGCTCCGACAAGAACAATCTGATATACACTCAGATAAACAGTATGCAGAGCCTTATCGACTCCCTGAACGACAGATACGAAAGCGAGCAGGAAAGACTCTGGGCAAAGTTCTCCAAGCTTGAATCCTATATTGCGGATATGAACAATCAGTCCACTTCTATTTTCGGCACGGGAACGACAGCATAATTACAGCCGCAGAATGAACGATATGCCGCTGTCATACCTCTGATGGCAGGACAGCGGCACACTTCGGAAAGGAATGGCAATCAAAGATGAATCCCTACCAGAAATATATGCAGCAGTCGGTCACAACAATGACCCCCGGGCAGCTCCTTATCGCCCTCTACGACAAGGCTATAACCGAAATAAACAAGGCTATAATCTTTATTGAGGAAAAGGATATTCCCCGTGCTCACAACTCCATAATGCGTGTAAGCGACATTGTTGACGCACTTGACGCTCATCTGAAGGTCAAGTATGAGATTTCCGATAATCTTGCGGCGCTCTACCAGTATTTCCGTGAAAGGCTGGTTCAGGCAAATGTGAAGAAGGATCCTGAAATACTCAAGGAGATCCTTCCCATGATAACCGACCTGAGAGACGCATTTTTTGAGGCAAACAAGCTTGTAAAATAATTGCAGGGGAGGCAGGCTATGGATCCGAGACTTCTTGGGCTTGTTGATAAGAAGATAGAACAGCTCAGACATTACAACGACATCACCTCCCGTATAATCTATGAGGATATAGACGGCGTAGGCGATCTTATCAGACAGAGGCAGGATATTGTCACACAGGTTGACGGTATCTCAATGGAAATGCGCAGTCTGATAAACTCCCAGTCAATCGAACGCAAGGACACTATAAACGCTCTGCTCTCCTTTAAGGAGATAGAGGGGCTTTCGGGCTCAATGCTGGAGCTTTCGGAGAAGATCCGTGAGCTGGGCGAGCTTACGGAGGTCATAAAGAAAAACGATAAGCTTGCCATAGAACGCTTGGAGCGTGTGCGTGACGAAACCTTTGAGGAAATGATAAATTCCGCAAAAAGCAAAAAGGTGGTAAACTATTTCGGCGCAACCGCTGTTGACGTAAGCAAGGGCAGCAAGCTTAATTCCGCATATTGAAAAATAATACTACAGCCGCTTTTGATTTTAAGGTCAAAGGCGGTTGGTTTTGTTTGACTTTTTTGGTGAGAGTTGATATAATTTACTTGTATTTACATAAAATCTGACGGATATGATACTAATCACAGAAATAACGCAAAGGAGAGAACAATGGACGAAATTTATGAAAAAATAAAAACATCACTTAAAGACAGACCGAATCAGCTTGCTGAGCTTAATGCATGGCTGTTCGTGACAATAAATACTGCACGGGCAATGGTGGATAACACTAACAAAGAGGATATACAGGTCATAGGTGAAGCCGAACTGTGCCGCACATCGGCAGAACTGCAAAGGTGGTTCGACAGCATTCAAGGGCGGTACGGCAGGGAAGGTTTCAGTTACCGACACAGTCCGATATATTTTTATCTCTGTTCACTAACGGCTTTTTTCGAGGATATGCCGCTATGTGACGAGAACAGGGAGTTCATAAAACAGGCAGGCGGATATGACAGATATTTGCTGTATGAAATATGAGAAAATCTGCGAGGAGTTAAGCTTGAAAACTTTATATGTATCTGATTTGGACGGAACGCTGTTAAAAAGCAATGAGACTGTTTCGGAATACACAAGCAATGTTATCAACTCTCTTACAAACCGAGGAATGCTTTTCTCCTATGCCACAGCCCGTTCCCTGATAACTGCAAAGAAGGTTACAAAGGGGATAAATGCAAAAATCCCGTTAATTGTATATAATGGTGCATTCGTAGTTGATAATGTAACAGAAGAAATACTTCTTGCAAATTATTTCGATAATACGGTTTATGAAGTATTGGAGGATCTTTTTGCAAGCAGGATATATCCAATCGTATATGCATATATTGACGGGAAAGAGAGGTTTTCGTTTGTACCCGAATTATGCACGGCAGGTATGAAAAAATTTATTGAAAGCAGAAAGGGTGATATACGAACCAATGCCGTGAAAAAAGCAAATGAATTACTAAACGGTGATATATTTTATATTACTTGTATAGATGAGCCCAAGAAACTAAAACCGATTTACGATAAATATTCAGACAGGTTTCACTGTGTTTACCAGAAAGATATATATACAGATGAACAATGGCTTGAAATTATGCCGCTATCGGCTTCAAAATCAAATGCGGTAAAGCAGCTTAAAGAATTACTCAGATGTGAAAGGACAGTTGTTTTCGGTGACGGGAAAAATGATATAGATATGTTTGAAGCGGCAGACGAAAGCTATGCTGTTATGAATGCTCATCAGGAATTAAAGAAATATGCCACGGGTATTATTTCATCAAACGATGATGATGGTGTTGCCAAATGGCTTGATACTAATTTTCTATAAAACTATAATGTATATAGCCCTGAGAAAGATATGATTTTCTCAGGGCTTGCTTATATTTGTCCCCATTGCAAATCCGCATAATTTTTACAAATAATGAGACAAATCCACCATCTCACGGATTTATAATATGAAAAACGTTTTTTATATCGGAATATTTCGGAAAAATCATCGGGAGGTGACGCTGTGGAACAGAAAAACGAGCTTGACGAGATAGCAGAGGAAAATGTGAACAGACTTTACGCTCACGCATATATGCTTCTCGGCTCAAAGCATGACGCCGAGGACGCCGCAGAGGAAGCCATATACCGTCTGTACTGCCGCACAAAGCCCTTTGCGGACAGGGAACACGCAAGAGCGTGGCTTGTCCGTGTGACCGTGAATGCGGCGCTGAAAATGCTCAGACGGCGGAAATTCCTTTCTGACAAGGAAATAGATGAAACAGATATTGCTTCGGCGGATTTTGAATATCCCGAGCAGTCGGATATTATAACCGCCGTCCGTGAGCTTCCCATAAAATACCGCACCGTCATTCTGCTTCATTACTATGAGGACATAAGCACAAAGGAGATAGCAAGGACTCTGAAAATACCTCAGTCAACCGTTACAACACGGCTTTCAAGGGGCAGGGCTTTGCTGAGGGAAAAGCTGAAAGGAGAATATGAATATGAATTTTAAAAACCAACTGAGATCGGCAATGAACGGTATATCTGCCGAAAAGGATATAGCCGCCTGTGCAAAAAAACGGGCTTCGGCTCACAGCAAAGCAGTCAGAAAAAGCAGAACTGTATTTGCCGTTATCTGTACAGCGGCGGTAATGTGCGGCACGGCGGTATCGGCGGTAAAGCTGGGCTGGCTTAATGATATGCTGGGAATGTACGGCGAGCTTCCCGAGAACGCCTTTGCAAAGATAAGCGTCAGCACCGAAAACTGCACCTTTGAGCCTACAGACTCCGCTCCCGAGGGTATGGATTTTATCCTGATTGACGCAGTTTCCGACGGCGAAACGCTTATCGTGAATTACAAGCTTGAAGGGATCGCCCCCGAAGATGTCCGTCAAGGCGTTTTTTATGAGTCAGCAGACTTCGGCGAAACACAGCCGTGGATAGAGGTCTCATCACGCAACGGCATCTTATCCGACGGCACATACGGTCATTCGTTTACAACAAATGCAGGAATTAACACAGGTGACCGTGTAGGCTTTGTGTTTTATCCGATGCATTCGGACGAGGCTATCGGTACAGCAGGCTTTACCGTAGGCGAGGACGTTCCCCGTCTGGTCAAGGATATACCTGTGGGAAAGGAAACGACCGTCCGTGACAGGAGCAAGGACTACATTTCCGAAAAGACCTTTATAGTGGACAGCCTTACCGTTTCCGCTCTGAGCATCAAGATAAACTATCTCACAAGCGACAACAGCAACAACTCCGTTATCGGCAGGGATATTAAGATAAATAAAAAGGACGGTAAGGTAATAGAGCTTGGAACTCTGGGCTTTGCCTACAGCGCATCTACAAATCTTCCCAAAAACCCCGACGGGCTGTTTATGCAGTACATCTCAGTGGAAACAGGCACAGTCATTGACCCGAACGATATAGAAAGCATAACCATCGGCAATATAAACGTAAGCATTGATCAGTAAATCATCTTGATTTGCAGATGAAAAGGTGATATAATACTATTGTATCCAAATTCACCGAGGAGGGCGGACTTATGCCTATAAAAAACAAGCAGGGAATAACCGATTCCGCAGAGCTTGCCCGTACAGAGGAGCGCATAACCAAAAAAAAGGCAGCCCTGCTTTTTGAAAGCGGACAGCTTGACAGGCTTGAAGCAGGTACATTCAAAGCCCTCTCCGAGATACACAGGATCTTGTTTGAGGATATATATGAATTTGCAGGAAAGCTCCGAAGCGAAAATATTGCCAAGGGCAGCTTCCGCTTTGCTTCTGCAATGTATCTTGAATCGGCGGTCAGCACCATTGAAAAAATGCCCCAGACCACATTTGATGAGATAATCGAAAAATATGTGGAAATGAACATTGCCCACCCCTTCCGTGAAGGGAACGGCAGGAGCGGAAGAATATGGCTTGACCTTATGCTGAAAAGGTCGCTTGGCAAGGTGATAGACTGGAGTGCTGTGAACAAGGAGGATTATCTTTTTGCTATGGAACGCAGTCCTGTGAGGGATACCGAGATAAAGCATATCCTGAGCCTTGCTCTTACCGATAAGATAAACGACCGTGAAACCTATATGAAGGGCATTGATGCAAGCTATATGTATGAAGGCTATACCGCATATAAAACAGATGAGATATAGAAATAAATCGGCTGTACAGAGCAAGTCACTCTGTACAGCCGATTAGTATTATCTGTCCGAAAGCTTTATGTATTCCAGCTCCTTGCTCAGGCTCTTGTATGCGGGACGGATAATTCTCTTGCCCGTCATAGCTTCTTCAAAGCGGTGAGCGCACCAGCCTGCCATACGGGAAACAGCAAACAAAGGAGTGTAAAGGTCCTCGGGGATACCCAGCATCTTGTAAACAAAGCCGCTGTACATATCCACATTTGCACACATATCCTTGCCGTTGCCCCTTACCTTGTGGAAAAGCTCGGGAGAAATGCGTTCAATGGTTTCAAGCAGTCTGAATTCAGCTTCAAACTCGCTGCCTACAGCCATTTTCTCAGCATTCTTTTTCAGAATAACAGCTCTGGGGTCGGAAAGTGTGTAAACAGCGTGACCCATACCGTAAATAAGTCCGCTGCCGTCGCCTGCTTCCTTTTTGAGAAGCTTTGTAAGGAAGTCGGCAACCTCGCCCTCGTTTTCCCAGTTCTTTACATTCTCCATTACACATCTCTGCATTTCAAGCACCTTATGGTTTGCACCGCCGTGACGCGGACCTTTAAGAGAGCCTATAGCAGCCGAATATGCCGCATAGGGGTCTGTTCCCGAAGATGTAAGCACACGGCAGGTAAATGTGGAGTTGTTTCCTCCGCCGTGCTCAGCGTGGAGCATAAGCATAATATCGAGAAGCTTTGCTTCCTCGTCGGTATAGCTTCTGTCGGGACGAAGCAGGGAAAGAATAGTTTCCGCTGTGGAAAGCCCCGGAATAAGGGGGTGCATAAACATAGTGCCCTTGTTGTAGTAGCGCTGTTTAACATTGTATGCGTCAACCATGATCACGGGCATTTTCGCTATAATGGAAACCGCAGTATCAACCTCGTGCTCAACGCCTGTGTCATCGGGACGGTCATCATAGGAATAAAGCGCCAGCACCGAACGGGACATCTTGTTCATAATGTTCTTTGAGGGGGCTTTAAGTATCATATCCTCAAAGAAGCCGTCGGGCAGCTCTCTGTTCCGGTCAAGCAGCTTGCCGAAATCATCAAGCTGCTCCTTGTCGGGAAGATTTCCCGCAAGAAGAAGGTAAGCTATCTCCTCGTAACCGAAGCGGTTTTCCGCAACAGCATTATCCACAAGGTCATTTATGTTGTAGCCTCTGAAAACAAGCTTGCCTTCATCGGGATATTTTTCACCCTCGTTGAGCACATAGCCGTGAACGTTGCATATGTTGGTAACGCCTGCCAGAACACCCGAGCCGTCGGGATTTCTAAGACCTCTTTTAACGCTGAATTTATCATATACAGCAGGGTCAACCATATTATTTTTCTTGTAAGCCTCGTAAAGCCTATCCATCTGTGTAACCGTCCTTTACTGTAAATTTTTTGCCGACGGACAATTATTCCTCGGGGAGCACGAACATATCGTAAATTGCTCTTGTGGCAGTCTCGAAGTCCTCCTCCTCAACACCGATAATGATGTTAAGCTCAGAAGAACCCTGATCTATCATCTTAACGTTTACCCTTGCGTGGGAAAGAGCGCTGAACAGTCTGCCTGCAGTACCTCTTGCCTTTCTCATGCTTCTGCCTACTACTGCGATAAGAGCAAGATTATTTTCAATTTCAAGCTTATCGGGGTGACAGCGGAAGTTTATCTCGTCGATAATAGCCTTTTCCTTGCCGATAAGGGATTCGGAATTAACGATAATGCTCATAGTGTCAATACCTGAGGGCATATGCTCGAAGCAAAGACCGTTCTTTTCAAGCACTCTGAGAACGTTTCTTCCAAAGCCCAGCTCCGCATTCATCATATCCTTTTCTATCTGGATAACCGAGAAGCCCTTCTTTCCTGCGATACCTGTAATGGTATATTTTGAGCTTTCGGCAGTTTCGGAAACGATAAATGTTCCTCTGTCCTCGGGGTGGTTTGTGTTCTTGATGTTGATGGGGATACCTGCTTTTCTCACAGGGAATATGGAATCCTCGTGGAGAACGCCTGCGCCCATATATGCAAGCTCTCTCAGCTCTCTGTATGTGATGGTGGTGATAGGCTTGGGAGAATCAACGATTCTGGGGTCGCAGATAAGGAAGCCGCTTACGTCTGTCCAGTTCTCATAGATAACGGCATTTACCGCATTTGCAACGATTGAGCCTGTTACGTCCGAGCCGCCTCTGGAGAAGGTCTTGATGGTATCATTGGGCATAGAGCCGTAGAAGCCGGGGATAACAGCGTGCTCTGACTGCTCAAGTCTGGGAGCAAGAAGGGAACGGGTCGTTTCAAGGTCAAAAGCTCCCTTTTCGTCAAAACGGATATAGCCTGCGGGGTCAACGAAATCAAAGCCTAAGAACTTTGCAAGAACGATGGAGTTAAGATACTCGCCACGGCTTGCCGCATAGTCACGTCCTGCTCTGTGAACGAATGCCTTCTTGATGTTTGCAAATTCATCATCAAGGGAAAGGTCGATACCAAGCTCCTTGATAATGGAATTGAAGCGCTCCTCAATAGCCTCGAACTCCTTGTCGAAGCTTTCGCCCTTAGCCGCAAGCTCATAGCAGCCGTAGAGCATATCCGTTACCTTTGTATCAGCGCTGTGACGCTTGCCGGGAGCGGACGCCACAACAAATCTTCTCTGAGGGTCTGACAGAACTATATCCGCAACCTTGCGGAACTGACCTGCGTCGGCAAGAGAGCTTCCGCCGAACTTGACTACCTTGGTGTTTTCCATAATAAAATCTCTCCAATATATAAAATTAGGCATATGCTCATATGTAAAGAGCAAACCCGATACAGCAATATAATTCGCCTATTATTATATTATATCGCATTTTGCGGTTTAGGTCAATTGCCATATAAGACAAATTTTTACTTT
>JAGAJY010000186.1 GCA_017848125.1 Oscillospiraceae bacterium | reverse complement strand
ACGAAAAAAGTCGGGCAGTTCTTGAAAAATATATTGACATACCCAATCACTCAAAGCCTGTCCGAGCAGCGAGACTTATGAAAAACGGCTTTTTGAAGCAGAATTTTATGACCGCTGCGGGGCAGATCATATTTTGTTAAACGAAAGGAAGTAAACATAATGAAAGGAATTATTCTTGCAGGAGGCTCGGGCACACGCCTTTACCCCCTTACTATGATAACATCAAAGCAGCTTCTTCCCATTTACGACAAGCCTATGATATATTACCCCCTGTCAACCCTTATGCTGGCGGGTATCAGGGATATTCTCATCATATCCACACCTCAGGATCTTCCCAATTTTGAGAAGCTTCTCGGGGACGGCTCCGATTACGGCATAAAGCTCAGCTACAAGGTGCAGCCATCTCCCGACGGACTTGCTCAGGCGTTTATTCTGGGCGAGGAGTTTATCGGCGATGACTGCTGCGCAATGGTGCTGGGCGATAATATTTTCTACGGAAACGGTTTTTCAAAGCTTCTTCGTGCGGCGGTGGAGAACGCCGAGAAGAACAGGCGTGCAAGCGTGTTCGGCTATTATGTTGAGGATCCCGAGCGCTTCGGCGTGGTGGAGTTTGACAATGACGGAAAGGTGATCTCCGTTGAGGAAAAGCCCGCGTCTCCAAAGTCGAATTATGCAATTACGGGTCTTTATTTCTATGATAACAGGGTCGTGGAGATAGCAAAGCAGATGAAGCCTTCCGCAAGAGGAGAGCTTGAGATAACAGACCTTAACAGGGTTTTCCTTGAAAAGGGCGACCTTGATGTTCAGCTTTTGGGCAGAGGCTTTGCGTGGCTTGATACGGGTACTATGGACAGCCTTATCGAGGCAGGTCAGTTCGTTCAGATGATCGAAAAGCGTCAGGGCATAAAGATATCCGCCGTTGAGGAGATCGCTTACAAGAACGGCTGGATCACCAAGGAAAAGCTTATGGAGTCCGCAGAAAGATACGGCAAGTCAACCTATGGTCAGCATCTTAAAAAGGTAGCGGAAGGAAAGGTAAGATACTGATGAAAATACTCATAACAGGCGGAAAGGGTCAGCTTGGAACAGAGCTTTGCAAGTGCTTTGAAAGAGGCTCGACAGAGCTTGGCACGCCCGAAATACTGAAACAGTCAAACGAAGTCCGTTCCATTGATGTGGACGAGCTTGACATAACCGACATAAAGGCGGTAAAGGCGCTTTTTGAAGCGGAAAAATATGACGCAGTGATAAACTGTGCGGCATATACCAATGTAGACGGCTGTGAGACTCACAGGGACGACGCTTTCAGGGTAAACGCCATAGGTCCTCGGAATCTTGCAATCGCCTGCGAGGAGACGGGTGCGAAGCTTATCCACGTTTCCACCGATTACGTTTTCCCCGGGAACGGAAGTGTTCCCCGTACCGAGTGTGATATCCCCGCACCTCTCAGCGCTTACGGCAGTACCAAATATCTGGGCGAGCAGTATGTGAGAGAGTTCTGCACGAAATATTTCATCGTAAGAACAGCATGGCTTTACGGCTATTACGGAAAGAATTTCGTAAAGACCATAATGAACGCCGCAAGAAAATTCGGAAAGCTCACTGTGGTCAATGACCAGCGCGGAAATCCCACTAATGCCGCAGACCTTGCTCATCACCTGATAAAGCTTCTTGACACCGAGGAATACGGCATTTATCACGGCACGGGAACAGGGGAGTGCTCATGGTATGACTTTGCCGCTGAGATCGTTAAGACTGCGGGAATTGACGCAGAGGTAGCTCCCTGCACATCTGAGGAATATGCGGCGGCGCACCCCGAAGCGGCTGACAGACCCAAATATTCCGCTCTTGACAACGGAATGTTCAGAGTGACGGTAGGGGACGAGTTCAGACCGTGGCAGGACGCTTTGAAATGCTTTATGGATAATTACAAAGAATAATTATCGGAAATAATCATCTGAAAGGACTTGAATAATATGACTATAATCGTAACAGGCGGAGCAGGCTTTATCGGCTCGAATTTCGTTTTTCATATGTTAAATAAATATCCCGACTACAGAATAATCTGTCTTGACGCACTTACCTATGCGGGAAATATGTCCACACTCAAAAGTGTAATGGACAACCCAAATTTCCGCTTTGTAAAGGCTTCTATCACTGACAGAGAGGCTG
Organism: Oscillospiraceae bacterium; assembly: GCA_017848125.1. Lineage (GTDB taxonomy): Bacteria > Bacillota > Clostridia > Oscillospirales > Ruminococcaceae > Huintestinicola. Next base: position 1,243 of record JAGAJY010000186.1, on the reverse strand, counting down.
TTGACAAGCTTTTTGAGGAGGAGAAGCCCGACATTGTGGTGAACTTTGCCGCTGAAAGCCATGTTGACCGCTCTATCGAAAATCCCTCTGTATTCCTTGAAACAAACATTCTCGGCACACAGGTTATGATGGACGCCTGCCGCAAGCACGGCATAAAGCGCTATCATCAGGTATCCACAGACGAGGTTTACGGCGACCTGCCTCTTGACAGACCCGACCTTTTCTTTACCGAGGAAACTCCTATCCACACATCAAGCCCCTACAGTGCGTCAAAGGCATCTGCCGACCTGCTTGTAATGGCGTATCACCGCACCTTCGGTCTGCCTGTTACAATTTCAAGATGCTCAAATAACTACGGTCCTTATCATTTCCCCGAGAAGCTTATCCCTCTTATGATTGCAAATGCCCTTAACGACAAGCCTTTGCCCGTTTACGGCAAGGGTGAGAATGTCCGTGACTGGCTTTATGTTGAGGATCACTGCAAGGCTATCGACCTTATTATCCACAACGGCAGAGTGGGCGAGGTTTACAATATCGGCGGTCATAATGAGATGGCTAATATCGACATTGTAAAGATCATCTGCAAGGAGCTGGGCAAGCCTGAGAGCCTTATCACATATGTGGCTGACAGAAAGGGTCACGATATGCGCTATGCAATCGACCCCACAAAGATCCACAATGAGCTGGGCTGGCTCCCTGAGACCAAGTTTGCAGACGGCATCAAGAAGACCATTCAGTGGTATCTTGACAACAAGGACTGGTGGGAGGAGATCATCTCCGGCGAGTACAGGAATTATTATGAGAAGATGTATGGGGACAGACATTGAACCGCTGCAGGCAACAATCAGAGAGGTAAAATTATAATGGGAAAGTTTAGTTTCATAGAAACAGGAATAAAAGACCTTTATGTTATCGAGCCTACTGTGTTCGGCGACAGCAGAGGGTATTTTATGGAAACATATAATGATGAGTTCAGGCCTTATATAAAGCACCTTGACGGCTCTCCTGCGGATTTTGTTCAGGATAATCAGTCAAGGTCGAAAAAGGGCGTTCTCAGGGGACTTCATTTCCAGAAAACAAATCCTCAGGGAAAGCTTGTGCGCTGCCTTGAGGGCGAGGTTTTCGATGTGGCTGTTGACCTGAGAAAGGACAGCGAGACCTTCGGCAAGTGGCACGGTGTTCTGCTTTCCGAGGAGAACAAGAAGCAGTTCTATGTTCCCGAGGGCTTCGCTCACGGCTTTGT
>JAGAJY010000185.1 GCA_017848125.1 Oscillospiraceae bacterium | reverse complement strand
CTCTGCATCAGCCTTGTCAAGTGCGCCTATATCAATATAAAGCCCGTCGAATTTAGGGGCTTTTTCACGCTCCTCAGCTGACATATTGTGCACAGCCTTTGAGCCTACAGAGCCGCTTATGCCGCTTTCGAGAGTCACCTGCCTGCCGATGACCGCATCTGCTTCAACACCGCCTATGCAGTTGATGTTAAGAGTACCGTCAGGATTTATTCCCGTTACGATAAGCCCTACCTCGTCTGTATGGGCTGAAATAATAAGCTTCTTTTCGGGACGCTTTCCGCCCTTGTACTCGGCGATAACACAGCCGAGAGGAGTTGTGCGGCAGTCGCATTTATCCCCTATCTTACGGAGGATATATTCTCTTACAGCACTTTCCTGCCCCGACGCTCCGTTTATTTCGCAAAGCTCTCGGAGAAGCTGACTGAGAAGCTCCTTGTTTATTTTACCGCTCATCTGTCCGCTCCCCCTTTCGATATATTGCCCGATTTAAGAAACGCCGCTATAAGCGCTGCTGTGCTTTCGCAGTCGGTTATGTCTATGACCTCGGCAGGTGTATGCATATACCTTAGGGGTATTGACAGGGTAACTGCCTTTGAGCCGCATTTATTTACCGAGAATCTGTCGGCATTTGTGCCTGTTGTGCCGTTCATTACCTCGGTCTGATAAGGAAGGTCGTTTTCCTTGGAATAGTTCATAAACCATCTTGACAGCTCTCTGTCAAGGGAGGGGGCTGTGCCTATCATACAGCCCTTGCCCAGCACGCCGCATTTGCGGGGATTCTCGCCGCCGCAGAGGGCAAAGCTTACATCTACCGCAATTGATATATCGGGGTCAATGTCAAATGCGCCTATGCATGCTCCCCTTTCCCCCAGCTCCTCCTGTGCGGAAAACATAACCGTAAAGGAATAGGGCAGGCTGTTATGATCGCAGTCAAGACTGTCAACTGCCGCAATTATGGCTGCTATGCCGCAGCGGTCATCAAGCGCCGCTCCGCTGATACGTCCGTTAAGAAGCTCTGTACAGGGGGAATCAAAGGAGATCATATCACCGAGAGAAACAGCTTCTCTGACAGTCTCTCTGTCACATATGGGGTCTATGAAAATCTTATCCTTTCCCATTACGGAGCTGTCCTTTTTAAGATGGGGAGGGAGGGTGCAGATAACTCCTCCGATATTCTCCCTGCCGTGGATAACAACTCGCTGTGCGGGAAAAATGCGCCTGTCAAGACCGCCTATGCAGTCGGCGGCGATAAAGCCCTCCTCTGTTATTCCTGTGACGATAAGCCCTACTCTGTCAAGGTGGGCATCAATGAGGACGTGGGGCTTTTTATCCGTTCTTTCGCCGAAATGGGCGATAACGTTGCCGTTTTTTATATAGGCGTTATCTGTATATTTTTTTATTTCCGAAAGGCAGAGGGCGGCTGTGTCAGATTCGTTTCCCGAAACGCCATAGCTGTCTGCAAGCTTTATCACAAGCTCTGTGAGCTTTTTTCTGTCCATAGGGTTTATTCCTTTCCCAGAGCGTTTACAAGCTCCTTGAAATGATTTCCTCTGTCCTCAAACATTCTGTACATATCAAAGCTTGCACAGGCAGGCGACAGGGAAACTATATCTCCGCTTTGTGCATGGCTGTAAGCGGTGCTGACTGCTTCTGCCATATCCTTTACGATAATGATCTCAGGCTCGCCCTCTGAGTATTTCGGTGAAGCCATAACAGCTGCCTTTATCTTTTCCTTTGTCTCGCCCATAAGGATAAGAAGCTTTACCCTTTCGCACACAAGGTCTGCCATAGGCTCGAAGGAAATGCCCTTATCGGAGCCGCCCATTATCATTATCTGCTTTTGGTCGAAGGTATTAAGGCAGGCAATTACTCTTGTGGGGCTTGAAGCAATGGAATTATTGTAATAAGCAACGCCGTCAAGCTCTCTTACAAGCTCTATCCTGTGCTCAACGCCGCCGAATTCCTTTGCCACCTTACGGACTGTTTCGGGAGCTACTGCACCGTGGGTCACGGCTATTGCAGTCAGGTAATTCTCAACGTTGTGGATACCGGGGATCTTTATTTCGTCCTTATGGACTACGGGGATAACATTGCCGTAGTCATTATAGCAGAGCATACCGTCCTCTCTGAGGAATGCTCCGTTTGCTACCGAGCTTTTTCTGCTGAAATACACAAGCTCGCCTCTTACGACTGACGCAAGCTCTGCGGCGGTATCGTTGTCAAGGCTGAGCACCGCTTTTCCGAAGGCATTCTGATGGATAAGCAGATTTGCCTTTGCATCGATATACTCCTGCATATCCTTATGGACGTTCAGGTGATTGGGGGTAATGTTTGTTATAGCCGCCACATCGGGAGAACGTCTCATTGAGATAAGCTGGAAGCTTGAAAGCTCTACCACAGCCGCATCATTCTCTTTTATCTCCTCGATTATGGGAAGAAGCGCTCTGCCGATATTTCCGCCCTTATGTACGGTCTTGCCCTCCGCACTGAGAAGCTCGGCGATTATGCTTGTTGTGGTGGTCTTTCCGTCTGAGCCTGTAACTGCATATATGGGACAGGGGCAGAGGTCAAAGAACACCTCCATTTCAGAGGTGACTGCCGTTCCTCTGAGCCTTGCTTTTGTCAGCACTTCGTTATTATAGTACATTCCCGGAGTACGGAAAACCACATCATACTCGCCCTGGGCTATGCCGTCAAGATAGCTTTCTCCCAGAGAAAACTCCGCTCCCTCTGCCGAAAGCTCATCATATTCCTTCATCTGCTCGCAGGTCTTTTTATCGCATACGGTAACATCAAGACCTTTTTTGCAGAAAAGCTTTATCAGGTCGGTATGGCTTACGCCCACACCGATAAACGCTATCTTCTTATCCGCCATAGACATAAAGAATTTCTCTGCCTTAGTCATAACAAATCATATCCTCTCTATCAAGTGGTATTACTATATATTATACTACAGCTTACCCGATTTATCAATAGCTTTTTGGGAGCATTGGCAAATTTATGCAAAAGAATAAAAACATAATTATAAGAAAAGCTTTTTCGCTTCTTGTTCCTAAACAGCTGATGAATATGAAACTTTGCCGATAATTCATATATTTTTAACTTATATTGCATTTCCTGCAATTATACTGTAATTAGATATAAACACAGCTGCTTTGATGATCGGAGATGTGATCGTATGAAATACAATCTTCCCGACAGGGTATTAAAAGATATAGCGTCATATGCCAAAAAGAACAACATTGAAAAAATCATACTGTTCGGCTCCCGTGCCAAAGGGTCTTACACGGAAAGAAGCGATATTGATATTGCAGTCAGCGGCGGCAGCTTTGATTCGTTTTATTGGGATATAAAAGAAAAAACACATTCTCTGCTGTCATTTGATGTGGTTGATATTGACTCGGGAATTTCCGATGAATTAAGAAGTGAAATTGATAAGGACGGAGTTGTAATATATGAAAAAGCTTGACAACTTTATAAATTGTCTTAATGTTCTCAAAGGTGCGGATTTTAAGCTTGCAGAAAACAATGACATATACAGAACGGGTATTATCGGGCAGTTTAATCTGACCTTTGAGCTATCTTGGAAAGCACTTCAGGCTGTATTGATAATTCACGGTGCAGAGGGCGCTCAAACAGGCTCTCCGAGAGAGATATTACAGCTTGGCTATAAATTTGGATTTATTGACGATTCGGCAGTCTGGCTGCTTATGCTGAAAAAAAGAAACACCTCTGTTCACATTTATGACGAAGTTGATGAAATGATAGTTCTTATCCGTGACAGCTTTATACCTGCATTCACAGCTCTCGGAAATGTTCTGAAAGCAAAGCTTGATGGGATTGACGAGGATTGGGAATAGTTTTTCAATCAAAATGACGGCATACAGGTTTATCGTCTGTATGCCGTCATTTTGATTATACTGTTTTCTCTGCTTGTTTCTTCTTATTATTCATAAGAAGAATCATAGAAATAACTGCTGTTACGAAAAGAGGGATATAGAGCACAAGGGAAAGCAGAACAGGGTCTGCACCGTCTATGAGCTTGTATGCGTCCTCCTTCATTACTGCGGCAAGCATAATGGACGCTCCTGCGCTGTTATGGGTCATATGAGCAAGGGACGCAGGTATTACAGAGCCTGTGCGCTTTGTTATGAGGGTCAGAAAAGCGTTCATTATTACGCAGGAAAGACACATCAGAAGTATTCCCAGAAAGGGGAAAAGAGGATAATCAAAGCCGAAATTATGTCCCACACAGGTAAGAGGTGCATGCCACAAGCCCCATATTATGCCGCCTGTTACTATCGCCGCAGGCTCGCTCATAAGCTGACTGAGCTTCGGTCCGAGATACCCTCTCCAGCCGTATTCCTCGCCGAAATAGGCAATAAGCACAGTGAGGTTTGATGTAAGCTGACTGATTATCAAAAAGGGGGCTATTACAAAACTGTCAGGCTCGAATATCTCATCAGCGGCGTATCCCCTGAGGAATATCAGAACCATAAGCACCGCAGATACAAGGGAATAGGCAAGAGGTACAAGAACCGAAAGAAGATAGTATTTTCCCTTGCCGTTTCGGAAGGATAGACTGAGATAAGGGTCGTCAAGCCCTTCCTTTGTTATAATGCGGGTAAGGAAGTTTGCAAGCATAGGGGTGCACATTCCAAGCATAGCGTAGAAAGCTGTTACGGGAGAAACGGCGTTTTCCTCGGAGAAAAGAGGTCCGCCTACTATTTTGCACAGTATTGGGGTCGCTATTATCATAGGGGCAAAGGCAAGGGCGCAGAATATTACAAGCCTTTTTATGATAAGCTTTTTTTCAGTATTCATAGTTCATTGCCCCCTTTGCATAAAGCTTGCAGGAAATGCGGTAGGAAATATAGTAAAGCGCAAGGGCTGCAAGCTGGCTTAATGTCATGGTTATTATCATAGACTCTGTGGCTTTCGTATCGCCTGTGAAAATTCCTGTAAGCCACTTCATAAAGCTGTCCCACGAGCCGAAAATGCTTAGATCGCCGAAAAGCAGATACACGCCGATGATAAAAAACAGACCCATTAAGATTCCCGTTTTCACATTATTTCCCATCTTGCTGCCGAAATAAACCGTAAAGGGAAGCTCTATGGATTTGAATAACAGCAGGAAATAAAACGCAAGGGCAGAGAAGCCGAATATGCCTGAGCCGATTTCTCCCGAAATAATATCACAGATGCTGCTGATGACAAAGCAGGCAGTATTTACGGCAAAGAGCATAAAAATCGTAAGAAGATACCGGGATTTTACCTGTCCTCTTGCTCCGAGAGGCGTGGAAATTATAAAGGAAGCCCATTTCTTGCTCTCATCTGCGGTAAAGAACACTGTGGAAACTGCGTCGGCGGAAATATAAAGGAGCAGAAAAAGGGGAAGTATGGTTGAATTGGGGTCAAGCTCCTCCGAGCTTATGCTGAAATAGCTGAAAAAAAAGCTTAATACTGCTACAGCGACGATACCGAAGGAAAGAAGTATTATATGGATACGCTGCAGCCGAAGCTGTTTTATTATCAGTCCGAACATTACTTTTCCCTCCTTTTCATAAATGCCGTTGTGAGAAAATAGCCTGTTATTACAAGAACTGCCGTGGCAATGACAGCAATGCCCATATATTCCCTGCAAAAGCCGAACACCTCATTTGAAAGGCTTGCAAGGCTGTCCGATTCGCTGCCTATATTCATAGAATCAAGCTTTACAACAAAGAGCATATAAGCTGCTATTCCAAGAACAATATAAACGTACATAGTCTTTTCAAAGCTGTGAAGAAGATGCGTCAGAGCGGTCTGAAATACATTGAGAAGCACAGTCACGCAGGAAATCATAACAAGCACCGAGGTGATGTTCATATCAAGCGGTCTGCCGCTGAGTGCGCCTATAATTGCCGCATTGATAAAGGCAGG
>JAGAJY010000184.1 GCA_017848125.1 Oscillospiraceae bacterium | reverse complement strand
CACCATCTTATAACTGCTTTTATACCTATGTAATGTCAGCCGAGGGTTTACATATCAGTATTACGCCTGTGACTCAATTTCAGATACGATTTTCAGAATGACCCTGTCGTAATTCTCTTTACCGTACAGCTCCAGAAAACAGTCTGTGTATTTATCCGTTTTCAGATTGTAAGCAAGCGACCATAATACCCAGTAAATATCAATATGCCTGTCGCCTGCCCCCGACAGTCCGAAGTCGATAAATGCGCTGAACTTCCAGTTGTCAAGTATCACATTGGGCAGGCAGAAATCACCGTGAATAAAGACGTCCTGCCTGAACAGACCGCTCTGAGGGCTTTTTGAATACAGCTCCATACAAGGCGAAACGGGAACACCGTCAACAGGTCTGCTGTGCAGAAACCTCATAGCCTCCGCAAGAACACCGCACAGTCTTTCGGGGTCGTCGAGATAATGGGTGCAGTCCTCTCCCCTTGCTTCTCTTGTAACAAGGAAGTCCTTATCCTCGGAAATGTAGGAAACCACATCTGCACCGATACCGTACATTTCAAAGAGCCTTGCCCTTTCCGCTTCTTCTGCCAGACTGCCCCTCTCTGCTGTTTTGATGTAATACCCAGAATCGCTGTACAGAACGGTGTTTGAGGGGTGTGAGCTGCTGTCATAGACCCTTGCGTTTTCAAATATGTATTGAATTTTATTTGGGAAGTCGTTTATGTTTATCTGTATTTCGGTTTTCTGCATGGGGTATCTCCTTATTCCGTATTCGCATTTATCTCCTTAACTATTTCGACAACGGTTATTTTTCCGTCAACAAGCATTTTAATTTTTTCTCGCCAACTGCAAATCCATAGTGTCATAAATCGTTATTTTGCCGTCGTAATTATTTATTGCATTTTCTATTGCGGAAAAGAATTTCGTTCTTATAGTTTCTTCAATCGCAATATGGTCTGAATATGTACCGAGCAGTTCTATATATTCCTTTGCAGTAAATACACGCTCACGATAAAACAAAGCGTAGCGGATATCTGTAAAGCCGTACTTCTCAGCAATCGCTGCTCTGTCTGCCGCTTGTTTTTCGCTGTATTCGGTCAGTAATTCACGTTTTTTGTTGTGATATTTATTATAATAATTGTCATAAATTTCATCTATCGCTGCTGAAAGTGCAGGATTGCCCTTGTCACGATATGGATGATTTGCGAAACGTGCAAATGCTCCGCCTTTTTTCAGCATAGCAAAAACCTTTTTGTAACCTATTTCCTCAGGTATCCAATGAAACGCCGAAGCTGAATAAACCAAATCGTAAGCGTCGTTTTCAAAACCAACATTTTCAAACTTGTTTGTAATCACGTTAAAATCAGAATAGTCCTTGAATTTCTCTCTGCACAACGATGAGAATTGCTCACCGTATTCAACAGCGATAAGCTTACAGCCTGTTTCTAAAACAGGCAATGTTGCTTGTCCGCCTCCAATACCGATTTCAACTACATTGCTTGATTTGTCGACAGGGATATAATCAAAAAGCATTTTATACAGCTCGTTATTATATCCCGGACGTAATTTTTCATATGTTGAAGCAACAGTATCGAATGTCCATTCAAGCCCTTTAATTATTCCCATATTGCACCTCTGTTTCCAAGCATTTTTGAATTTTTCCTGTCATATCAAATATCTGCATTTATCTCTAACATATCTGATTCATTTTCTAAATTATACCACCCCGAAAACAAAATTTCAACCTATTGACTAAAAATCGGCAGTAAATTTTTACGGCAGAATTGCCAAAAACATCTTGATTTTTATCTGCAAATATGATAAAATGATATAAATTATTTTTTTAAATGAAAATAAAATCGTTTACAATCATGAAAGGAAGAATCACTATGAATCCAAGAATAGGCATCAGACCCGTCATTGACGGCAGACAGTTCGGCATCAGAGAATCCCTTGAGGTTCAGACAATGAATATGGCAAAGGCTGCAAAGGAGCTTATCGAAGGCACTCTCAGATACCCCGACGGCACTCCCGTTGAGTGCGTTATCGGTCCTACAACTATCGGCGGCGGCGCAGAGGCTTTTGAAACAGAGGAATATTTCAGCACAAGAAACGTGTGCGCAACCCTCTCCGTAACTCCCTGCTGGTGCTACGGTATGGAAACTATGGACACCAACCCTATGACAGTAAAGGCTGTATGGGGCTTTAACGGAACAGAGCGCCCCGGTGCGGTTTATCTTGCGGCTGTTATGGCGGCTCACGCTCAGAAGGGTCTGCCTGCATTCGCTATCTACGGCAGAGACGTTCAGGACGCTGACGACACCTCTATCCCCGAGGACGTAAGAGAAAAGCTCCTCACATTTGCAAAGTGTGCAGTGGCTGTGGGCTGTATGAGAAACAAGGCATATGTTAACATCGGCGGTATCTCCATGGGTATCGGCGGCTCTTACTGCAATGCCGACTTTATGCAGCACTATCTCGGAATCCGTCCCGAATGGGTCGATATGACCGAGATACTCCGCAGAGTAAAGCTCGGAATATACGACAAGGACGAGTTTGAAAAGGCTCTTGCGTGGACAAAGGCAAACTGCCCCGAGGGTATGGACGTAAACACAGCTCCCAATCCCGGAAATCCCGATGTTATGAGCAAGGAGGAGCAGTGGGAATTCTGCGTTAAGATGACCCTCATTATCCGTGACATTATGCTGGGCAACGAAAAGCTTGACGATATGGGCTGGCACGAGGAGGCTAACGGCAGAAATGCAATATTCGGCGGCTTCCAGGGTCAGAGACAGTGGACAGACTGGCTTCCCAACGCCGATTTTGCAGAGTCTATCCTCAACACCACCTTCGACTGGAACGGCAACAAGCGTCCCTCTATCCTTGCTACCGAAAACGACGGTCTTAACGGAACAGCTATGCTTTTGGGAAATCTCCTCACAGGCACAGCCTCCGTATTTGCCGATGTACGTACATACTGGAGCCCCGAGGCTGTTGAAAGAGTTACAGGCAGGAAGCCCGAGGGCAGAGCCGCAAACGGCTTTATCCACCTTATCAATTCCGGTGCGGCTGCTCTTGACGGAACAGGTGCTGCAAAGGACGAAAACGGAAACGGCGTAATGAAGCCATGGTGGGACGTTACCGAGGAGGACAGAAAGAACATTCTCGCCAATGCCGACTGGTGTCAGGCAAACCTCGGCTATTTCAGAGGCGGCGGATATTCCTCCCACTTCAAGACCATTGCCGAAATGCCTGTTACAATGATAAGATTAAACATCATTGACGGCGTAGGACCTGTTATGCAGATAGCAGAGGGCTACACCGCAGTTCTCCCCGAGGAGATCCACAAGCCCCTTGACGAGCGTACCGACAAGACATGGCCCACAACCTGGTTCGTGCCTAATCTCGTTCCCGACAAGGCGGCATTCAAGGACGTTTACTCCGTAATGGCAAACTGGGGCGCAAACCACGGCTCTCTTACCTACGGTCATATCGGACGTGAGCTTATCGCACTTGCGGCAATGCTCCGTATCCCCGTTGCAATGCATAACGTTCCCGACGACAGGATCTATCGTCCTCACTGCTGGAGCGGCTTCGGCACAGCTGACCTTGAGGGCGCAGATTACAGAGCATGCGCTCACTTCGGTCCTCTTTACTGATAAAACGGTAAACCCGATATAAGCATATAATACATATAGCCGATGCCGCACAGAATGCAGACAGCGTATCTGCACGAATAAAAAACGGCGGTTTCGGCTATATTTAATAGCAGATAATCTCGCACAGGAAAGGAATCACCCCTATGTCTAATTCACCCGAGTGGATCAAAAGATCCGCTGTATATCACATCTATCCCATGGGCTTCTGCGGCTGTGAGCGTACAAGAGCAGAGCTTAAAGCCCCCGTTAACCGCATTAAGAAGATAATCGAATGGATACCACATCTGAAGTCAATGAACATAAACGCTGTTTATCTGGGTCCTGTCTTTGAATCTGCGGCTCACGGCTATGATACCTCGGACTACAGAAAAATCGACGCACGTCTGGGCACAAACGAGGATTTTTCAGAGGTCTGCAAGGCTCTCCACGACAACGGCATCAGAATTATCCTTGACGGTGTTTTCAACCATGTAGGCAGAGAGCACCACGCCTTTGAGGACGTTAAGAAAAACAGGGAAAATTCACGCTACCGCAGCTGGTTCTGCGGACTTAATTTCGGCGGCAATTCACCCTATAACGACGGCTTCTGGTACGAGGGCTGGAACAACTGCTATGACCTTGTAAAGCTCAATCTAAAAAACGGCGAGGTTGTAGATTACCTGCTGGACGCTGTTAAAATGTGGATAGAGGAATGGGACATTGACGGTATCCGTTTCGATGCGGCTGACTGCCTTGATGATGATTTCATCAAAAGGATACACAGCTTTACACGCTCCATGAAGTCCGATTTCTGGCTTATGGGCGAGATAATCCACGGCGATTACCGCAGATGGGCAAACCCCGAAATGTTCGACTGCGTTACAAATTACCAGTGCTACAAGGGAATATATTCCTCCCACAATGACAGAAACTACTTTGAGATCGCTCATTCCATCGAGTATCAGCTGGGTCAGTACGGCGACACATATATGTACAATTTCGTGGATAACCACGATGTTGCAAGGCTTGCAAGCAGTCTTTCCGACTATGAAAGGATTTACTGCTGCTACACCCTGCTTTACACAATGTACGGCGTTCCCTCGGTTTACTACGGAAGCGAATTCGGCATAAAGGGCGCAAAGGGTCACGGCGCTGACGCTGACCTTGCAATACGCCCCTGCTTAGAGCTTGACGATATAAGCGGACGTGACGACAAGCTTGTGGCTCATATTTCCGCTCTGGGTGCTATCAGAAAGGAGCTTCCTGCGATTCAGACAGGCTCTTTCAAGAAGCTGGAGCTGAGAAACCAGACCTTCCTCTATCAGCGTGAAAAGGACGGTCAGACGGTTTATGTGGCTCTGAATGTCAGCGACGGGGATTACACTTTCCATATCAGCACAGGCTATGCCTCCCTTGCAGACCGCATTTCGGGAAAGCATTTCACCGCTTCAAACGGCAATGTAAGTGTTACTGTGCCGAAGAACGGCTCAATGGTGCTTGTGGACGGCGCAATGTCCGCTCCCGTGAAAAAGGAGGAGGCTATTGCTCATAATGTGAAAGCACCCGAAGCACCTGCCGTAACAGCAGAAACGGTAACAGTTCAGCCTGCCGCTCCAGTACAGGAGGAAGCAAAGCCTGTGACCGAAGCTCCCAAGGGAACTCCCTCCGCAGGTATCCCCGAGGGCAGGCAGATAGTTATCGGCGGTCATTACAAGCATTTCAAGGGCGGCGACTATGTTGTTCTGAATGTGGCATACGACCACGAAACAATGGAAAAGCAGGTCATCTATATGCAGATATACGACAAGCCCAGAGTATGGGTCAGACCTCTTTCAATGTTCCTTGAAGATGTGAACGACCACGGAAATATAAAGCCCAGATTTGAATTCAAGGGGCTTGCGGAATAATATTCCAAAGGTAACAGCCCCAGCATTTTTATGTGCTGAGGCTGTCAGACTGTCGATAAAGTGTGCTAACGAAAAAAGTTGCACAAATAAACTCAAGGTTAAAGTTTCGGTCAAGCCTTTTCAATGGCTTGCGGGGTCGAGGGGCAGAGCCCCCGTCGCCCTCCGCAGAGGGCGAAATCCCCTTATTTCCGTGAAATAACGGAGCAAGGGGTGAGAAATGCGACAGCATTTCGAGGGGAGGCGTAGGAATCAATTTGTTGATTCCAGATCGCACTCCCCTTCTTACAGTTCTATGCAAATTTACCCTTCAAAACGTTCCGGTGGAACGTTTT
>JAGAJY010000183.1 GCA_017848125.1 Oscillospiraceae bacterium | reverse complement strand
GCCGCTTTCGCTGACAGGAGCTTCAGTGCCGTCCTGAATGATGTTGATGGTAGTTTCTTCCGAAACGCTTTCATCAGTCTTATTACCGCAGCCTGAGAACATAGATGCGGTTACGAGGAGTGCCGCACAAAGTGCAGATATTCTTTTCTTCTTCATTTTGGATTATCCTTTCTTACTTTTATATTTATTAGTTATAAACTATATCGTAGTGAACTACCTGAACGCCCGATGTAAATGACTTCTGTCTCTGGATCTGCTTTACATTGGAGGACTTGCCCTTTGCGTATTTCTGGAATGTTCTGAAATAGTCGTCGCTCATAAGGGTGTCGTAAACGTCCTTGGAGCTTACACGGACCTCTGCAACGTGCTTGCCGCCTGCAATAGCTTCGTCTATCGCCGCATACATAGCAGCCTCTGCGTCAGCCTTTGAATCATAGAGCTTGTTGTAAGCCGCAAAGTAGTTGCAAGCCTCCTTTGTGCAGGCAGGAGGAGTAAAGAGCTTTACAGCGCCGCTGCTTCTCAGGAGATAGCTTACGTTGTAGTGTGTGATGTTGTGTATCCATGAATCGGGTACAAGGAAGAACTCATACTGTATGTAGCTTGAACCGAAGCTGTTAACCGGGTCGCCCCATGTGGAGTCAAGATTGTAGTAGCCGTTTTCACAGTAAACCACATTCCATGCGTGGGAATTTCCGTCCTTGTCAGAGCCTCTTACCACGCAGGATTCAATGCCTGCAAGGTCGCAGAGGTACTGCATTGTCTTAGCGTAGCCTGCACACTGGATAGCACCCTTTGCAGTAAGACCGTTGTAGATAGAGCAGTTATAGCCTGATTCAGACTTGCTGAATTCGCTCTGGAGAACGATGGAATCAAAAAATACTTTAAGCTTTGAAACAGTGCCGCTGTACTTGCTTGCCTTGTTGATTATGGAGGATGCGGCATTGTTTATCTCAGACTGCATTGCGCTTATTTCGTTTCTGTCGGTTGTCTTGTAGGAAAGAGTTGCAAAGGAAGTTCCTGCGGATATGGAGTTACCCATCCAGAAAAGCTGAGGCTCGTTATCATAAACAATGGTATAAACCTTTACCACCTGCTCGGAGGTAAGACCGCTGGGAACTTCAACAACGCTTTCAAGGCTCTTTACAGCGGCAACGTACTTGTCATAAAGCTGCTGCTCTGCCGCAGAAAGCTGCTTGTATGCATAGCGTGAGGAGGATTTGATGTTATATCCGGGAGTTTCAATAGCCTCGCCGAAGCTGTTTGAGCCGGAGCTTACAGGGTCTGAGAAGCCTGAGTCATCAGAGCTGCCCGAATCATTGGAATTGCCCCAGTCTATATCATCGGGAGCTTCTGTTTCATAAGCTGTGGTCGTGGTAGCCGCAGTAGTCTCGGCAGGCTTTTCCTCGGAAAGATAATCCGAGTGGATAAAGCCGCCCTGAGCAAGCTTGTAGTAGCCTGTGTCGGTGATAGCGGTTATCTCAACGGTGTCGCCCGCATAATGCTGTGAAATGGGAGTCGCACCGATAATAGCCTTTTCTCTGGAATAGCAGTTCTCGGTAACGTACATAGTTGCTGTACGCTCTGTCTCTGACCATTCCTGTGCTGTTTCCGAAGTCTGGCTTGTTTCGGAGGTCTCTTCGGGAGCTGTGGTTTCGGAAGCAGAGGTTTCCTCTGATGCGGAAGTCTCCTCAGAAACTGTTGTTGTCTCCTCGGTGGTGGTTTCGGGAGCAGCAGTTGTTTCCTCGGGAACTGTAGTTTCGGAAACGGCAGAGGTTTCGGGAACTGTTGTAGTCAGTTCGGGAATTCCTCCTGTGCTTTCACTGGTCTGCTCACAGCCTGTTGCAATGAGAGAAAGCGAAAGAATGCAGGCAAGGGCAGCGGAAATTTTCTTACTGTTTGTTGTCCTCATTTTCGGGTAACTCCTTTTCATTTTCTTTTTTTATTACAGCTTTGATTCTGACAATTCTCATATCCTCTGTGAGCAGTACCGTAAAGGTAATGCTTTTATAGTCAACAGACGGATTTTCATCATCATCGGGAATACGACCCAGAAGGTCTGTTATAAAGCCGCTCATGGTGTCATACGGACAGTCCTCTGACAGCGGCTCTCCAAGCAGCTCCATAATGTCTGAGGGGTCGGCGTTTCCCTTTATTGTATATGTATCATCGGATATTTTTGAAATATCCTCGGTTTCGTTGTCATATTCGTCCTGAATGCTTCCCACAATGGATTCCACAAGGTCCTCCATTGTAACTATACCTGCAGTACCGCCGTATTCATCAACCACAACGGCTATCTGCTGTTTTTTTTCGGTAAACATTCTGAAAAGGTCGTCGCACATACAGCTTTCGGGAACAAACTCTGCGTCTCTCAGAAAACGGCTTGCGCTTACGCCCTCCGAGGACTCCGTACCTATAAGGCACAGCAGATCCTTGACGTATATCATACCCTCGATATGGTCAATGCTGTCTTTGTAAACGGGTATCCTTGAAAACCCGCTGTTTATTGCGGCATACACCACATCTGATATTTCAGCGTCTGCGCTTACCGCCACAATGTCCGTGCGGTGAGTCATTACATCGCTGACCGCAAGCTCGTGAAACTCGAAAACATTGTTTATCATTTCTTTTTCCGAGGTTTCGATAGTGCCCGTTTCGCTTCCTGCGTCAACCATAAGAAGAATTTCTTCTTCCGTCACGGAGTCGTCCTCATTCTGATTTCTGCCGAACAGCATGGATATTGCTGCCGAAAGCTCGGTAATGGGAGCCATTGCGGTATAAAGCAGTGAAACCGCTCCCGCCGTGCCCACAGCGAATTTTTCCGCACGCTCTCCCGTCATAAGTATTTTCGGGAGATCGCTTCCGAAGAATCTGAGGATAAATTCCGTTATGAAAAAGCTCAGGGCAATTATTGCAATCACAGCGGCAGTATTTCCCGTTCCTGCTCCCGTAACAAGAGGAGAAACAAAAGAAAAACCGTATATTGCACCTACAATCAGGGAGCTCAGAAGCTTATGCGCCGAAAAAACGGCGAAAAACCTCCGCTGATTCTTAAACAGTCGGTACAGCCTTTTTCTGCCGCCCGATTCGTCCTCCCAGCTTTTTATCCTGCCCTCGCCAAGCTCATTTGCCGCCGCTTCCGCACAGCCGTAGAAAAATCTCAAAGCTGTAACAGCGGCACATAGTATAAGCGAGGTCATAAGCTGTCCCTCATCCGATATAATTAACCGACTCCCGTCAGGTCCCATAACCGACTTCCTTTCAGAAAAATATTTCAGGATATACTTATAATTCTGATGATACATTGTAAATTATACTACAAAATTGCTTCTATGTCAACGTGACAAAGAGATAGAAAGATTGAAATATAAACGCTTTAATTCGTTGAAATTGCCCTAAAATACGTCTTTGAGATTAAAATATAAAAAATCGGTAACGTTTTGTAATCAAAATTTGTTGCCTGTGCACAAGGAAGTAAGCATAAAAATCCGCAGGAAACACATTTCCTGCGGACGAAAATATCACATTTTCCCTATAATTTCCTCGATCCTCAGAAGTCTGTTGTATTTTGCCGTTCTTTCGCCGCGAGAAGGAGCACCCGTCTTGATAAGCCCTGTATTCAGCGCCGCAGACAGGTCTGCAATAAAGGAATCCTCTGTTTCGCCGCTTCTGTGGGAGATTATGGAGCGGTAGCCGTTATCCGAGGCAAGACGGACAGCGTCAAGCGTTTCCGAAAGAGTGCCTATCTGATTAAGCTTGATGAGGATAGCGTTTCCACAGCCCCTTTCTATTCCCTTGGAAAGACGCTCTGTGTTTGTAACAAAAAGGTCGTCGCCTACAAGAAGGATCTTTTTGCCAAGCTTTTCGGTGATTTTCTGCCAGCCGTTCCAGTCCTCCTCGTCAAGAGGGTCTTCAATGGAAAAGATAGGGTACTCAGAGCATATCTGCTCCCATTCGGAAATAAGCTGGTCGGTAGTTCTTTCGCTTTTCTTCTTTGGCATGAAGTAACCGCCGTTTGTGCCCTTCCATTCGCTTGCGGCAGCGTCAAGAGATATCATAAAATCACTTGCGGGCTTGTAGCCTGCTCTTTCAACAGCTTCAAGAATAAGCTCCAGAGCCTGTCTTTCCGATTCAAGCTCGGGAGCAAAGCCGCCCTCATCGCCTACAGCCGTGGAAAGTCCTTTTTCTTTAAGGATTGCCGCAAGATTGTGGAATACCTCGGCGCACATTCTCAGTCCTTCCGCAAAACAGCAAGCGCCCTTGGGAAATATCATAAATTCCTGAATATCAAGGTTATTGCCTGCGTGAGCGCCGCCGTTGAGGATATTCATCATAGGAACGGGAAGCCTTGACGCATTTGCTCCGCCGATAAAGCGAAAAAGGGGCATGCCGAAGCTCTTTGCCGCCGCATCTGCACAAGCGAGGCTTGCGGCAAGTATGGCATTGGCACCGAGATTAGATTTTTCCTTTGTTCCGTCAAGCTGAATAAGCCTGCTGTCTATCCCTCTCGTGTCCGCGGAGTCCATTCCCACGATTCCCTGACGGATAATGGTATTTACGCTTTCAACCGCTCTGAGAACGCCTTTTCCCATATATCTTGTGCCGCCGTCTCTCAGTTCAAGAGCCTCAAACTGTCCTGTGCTTGCACCGCTGGGAGCACGTCCGAAGCCTACAGAGCCGTCGTTCAAGATGACCTCTGCCTCTACCGTGGGATTTCCTCTTGAATCGAGAATCTCCCTGCCTCTGATGTCCGCTATAAGTCTTGATGATAAATTCAAATATCTCACCCTTTCAATAGTATTCGGGCTTAGTATCTGCATTTATCGTCAATTTATTCCTACATTATTACAGTTGTGCAGCTGAGAGTAGGGTCAAAGCCGTCATTTCCTTCCTTTTTTACGAAAAAGTAGTTTTTGGGGAGATTTACCGGGCTGTATCCTGTAAGCTCTTTGAATACCCTGTTAAAGCTGCGTATTGTACCGAAGCCGCATCGGTCGGATATTTCGGTCATTGACATACCGCCCTTTGACAGCATTTCTACTGCCGCAGAAATCCGTACGATGTTAAGATATTCCGTAAAGGTCATTCCGGACATTTTGTGGAAATATTTTGAAAAATAAGGTCTGCTCAGGCACATAAACTCTGCCGCTCTGTCAAAATCGTATTCACGGAAATTTCGGTCAATATCCTTTATAAGTGCCTTATAGCTGTCACCCGAACGTTCGCTTGCAACAGGCTCGGTTTCGGAAGAACGAAACAGCTCTGCTATGATAATAAGCGCAAGACTGTCTGCTATCAGATGTCCATAGTGTTCTTCCGAAAGTTCGTGGGAAATTCTTTCAAGCTGCTGTTTCAGCATTGGTTTGTATTGAAAAAAAGGATCTTTTAGTTTTACTTTTCCGTTTATCCGCTCAGTAAAAAGAGTATCTGCCTTTAATATCCAAAGCTCTGTTTCGGGCGGTGAGTTTATGTAGTGTATTTCCTCACCGCCGATAAATATGAAATTCCCCTCAGACATTGTGTAAAGGCTTTTTCCCGTCATAACCTCGCACTCTCCGCAGGCGGCGAAGATAAGCTCCTGCTCCATATGCCAGTGAGTGAGATTTTTCAGTCCTCTGTATTTATGCAAGGAAACGTGAGAACCGCTTACAATAAGTCTTCTTTCAAAATTCGCAGGCATTTTTTTCCCCTTTTTCACGTTGTATTACTGACTTGTCATTATTATACCATAAAGGATAACATATGTCCAGCAAAGCTTAACAAAATGCTTGATTTTTTTATTTGCCTGTTATATAATGTGTATAATAGTTTTGCAAATTAACATCACGGAGACTTGTTACGGACAGAACTTAAAAAACAGCAAAGGAAGATGAAGCAATGATATACAAAAACCCTATCGTAAAAGGCTTTTACCCCGACCCCTCGGTATGTGAGCATAACGGAAAATACTATATGGTGTGCAGTTCGTTCCAGTATTTTCCCGGAGTGCCGCTTTTTGAAAGCGATGACCTTGTAAACTGGACTCAGATAGGTCACGTTCTCACAAGAAAATCTCAGGTAATGCTTGAAAAAATAAACAGCTCGGGAGGAGTTTTCGCACCTACTATCCGCTGTCATAACGGCAGATTCTATATGGTCACCACCAACGACACTACCCACGAGAATTTCTATGTATATACCGATGATATTTACGGTGAATGGTCTGAGCCTGTTTCTGTAAAGCAAGGAGGCATTGACCCCTCTCTGCTTTTTGACGATGACGGAAAGGTTTATTTTATAAGCAACGGCGCAGATGACGAGGGTGTAGGCGGCGTATGCCAGTGCCGGATAAATATTGAAACAGGAGAAAAGCTTACTCCCACCAAATGCATATGGCAGGGTACAGGCGGCAGATATCTTGAAAGCCCCCATATGTATAAGATAAACGGCGAATACTATCTTATGGCGGCAGAGGGCGGCACAGAGTACGGTCATATGATAACCTATGCAAGGGGCAATTCTCCTTGGGGACCCTTTGAGAACTATGCCAGAAATCCCGTTCTCACAAACCGAAACAAAGCCCCTTATATCATTCAGGGCATCGGTCACGGCGACCTTGTGCAGGATAAAAACGGCGAATGGCATATTATCTGCCTGGGATTCAGACAGATACATATGTGGCAGACCTACCATCATCTGGGCAGAGAGGTGTTTATGATACCTGTAAGCTTCGGCTCGGACGGCTGGTTTACCGCAGGGCTTGACGGCACCTGTGACGAGGAGTATGATATTGACGGCGTGAGCGCTCAGAAGCCATTGCCCAATTATACTCTGGAGGATATAAAATCGGGCGTATGCCGCTGCTTCCTCCGTCACCCCTTTGAAGAAAACTACGATTTTTCGGGTGACAGAGTTATCCTTAACGGAACAGCCGTTACTCTTGACCATACCGATTCGCCCACCTTTGTGGGAATACGCCAGCGTGATTTTGATATGGAGCTTACCGCTGATGTGAAGGTATCCGAGGGCGAAGGCGGCATTACAGTATACCACTGCGAAAGCGAGCATTACGATATTGCGGTAAGAAGAACGGAAAGCGGCTTTGAAGCAATACTCAGACTGAATATCGGCGGAATAAAGCATATTCAGTCGTCTGTTCCTCTCACATCTGACGAAGCAAGGCTGATGATCCGTTCGGACAGCGTTTTCTACAATTTCTATGTATCT
Source organism: Oscillospiraceae bacterium (assembly GCA_017848125.1). Taxonomy (GTDB): domain Bacteria; phylum Bacillota; class Clostridia; order Oscillospirales; family Ruminococcaceae; genus Huintestinicola. The sequence continues at coordinate 45,144 of JAGAJY010000183.1, read as the reverse complement.
GAAAACGGAAAGGAAACACACCTCGGCGGAGGACAGTCAAAATATCTGTCCAGCGAGGTCTGCGGCGGCTTTACGGGAGTTATTCTCGGACTTTATGCCGTTAACGGCAGGGCAGAGTTTAAATCTCTCGATATTGATTACAGCAATTAAGAAAGGGTGCATTTATTATGTTTAAAACATCGCCTATGGGCTGGAACAGCTGGGACTGCTACGGTGCGGCTGTTACCGAGGAAATTGTAAGACAGAATGCCGATTTTATGGCAAAGAATCTTAAGCAGTTCGGCTGGGAATACATAGTTGTGGATATTCAGTGGAGCAATCACGACGCCAAGAGTCACGAGTATGACCCTTTTACCGACCTTTGTATGGACGAGTATTCAAGGCTTATCCCCTCCGAGAAGCGTTTTCCCTCTGCGGCAGGAGGAAAGGGCTTTGCTCCTCTTGCGGAGTATGTACATTCTCTGGGGCTTAAATTCGGCATACACATTATGAGAGGAATCCCAAGACAGGCGGTTCATCAGAACTGCAAAATCAAGGGAACGGACAAAACCGCACGTCAGATAGCAAAAACAGCAAGCATCTGCAACTGGAACACTGATATGTACGGCGTTGACCCCGACAAGGACGGCGCAAGAGCATATTATGACAGCCTTTTTGAGCTTTATGCAGAGTGGGGCGTTGACTTTATCAAGTGCGACGACATCTGCCGTGAGCTTCCCCACGAGGAAAAGGAAATGATCATGCTCAGCGACGCATTGAAGGGCTGCGGACGTGATATGATACTGAGCCTTTCTCCCGGACCTGCGCTGCTTGAAAAAGCGGAGCTTTACAAGCAGGTTTCAAATATGTGGAGAATCACCGATGATTTCTGGGATAAGTGGGAGCTTCTTTACGCAATGTTCGAGCGTGCGGAAAAATGGAGCATACATACAGGCGCAGGTCACTGGCCCGATGCAGATATGCTTCCCATAGGACCTATCCTTCAGGATTATGACAAGTCTATCAGAACAAAGTTCACCGAAAATGAGCAGATCACAATGCTCACCCTCTGGAGCATTTTCCGTTCGCCCCTTATGATAGGCGGTGAAATGACAGGCTTTGATGAATTTACAATGAGCCTGCTTACAAATGAGGGAATCCTTGAAATGCACAAGAACGCACGTCATTCCCATCAGGTGTGGAGACGTGAGATCAACGGAAACGAGTACATTCTCTGGATTGCCGTTTCTGCGGACGGCGGCGGATATTTCGCAGTATTCAACGCAGGCGAATCGGACGGCAGCGTAGAAATCAGCCTTTCGGATATGGAGATATACGATTCTGTCAGTGCAGAAGAATTGTGGAGCGGAGAAAAATCCGTATTTGACAAGACTGCCGAAATAACATTGCCCTCTCACGGAGCAAAAGCATTCAGATTTACAGTATAACCCATCAGCCGCTTTCTGCAATCGCAGAGAGCGGCTATTCGTTATGTCATGCATTAAAGAAATTATAGCACAAACATTCGACATAAAACAACTGTATCGAACGAAAGTTCTGTAAAAATATTGTGAACGTTCGTTTCAAAATACATCTGCCGCTGCTTTTTGAAAGGTTTGTGAAATATATGGACAAACGGAAAAAAAAGGGGTATAATAAGCATAACACATTTTTCATCGGGGGAAGTGGATAGGGGCAAATGAATTTACAGCATTTAAAATATATGATAGAGGTGGAAAAAACAGGCTCTGTCACAAAAGCGGCGGCAAATCTGTTTATGGGTCAGCCCAATCTCAGCAAAGCCATAAAAGAGGTGGAAAACGAGATAGGCATAACCGTTTTCCGCAGAAGCGCAAAGGGTGTGTATCCCACACCCGAGGGAGCTGAATTTCTCAGAAATGCACGGCTTGTAACAGAGCAGTTCAGAAAGCTTGAAGCCGCTTACAAAACAGAAAAAACAAAAAAGGTCATAGCTTTTGACGTTCCTTTCGGATATTCAGCCGTACAGCTTATATCAGGGCTTGCAGATGAGCTTGATCCAGCTGATGAATACGAGCTTTGCTGCTTCTCCTGCAATATGTCCGATGCTCTTGAAAGGCTGTCGTCGGGGGAGTCGGACTTTTCTGTGCTACGCTGCACTGAGGACGGGGAAAGCTTTTTGAAAAACATGGCTGATGAAAAAAGGCTGTCCTGCGAGCTGATATGCATTGGTGAATATAAACTGACCTATTACGCAGATTCGCCTTTGGGAAAGCTGTCCGAATATTCAAAGGAAGCCCTGTCCGCATATACTCAGATAATCAACTGCTGTGAAGCAGAAATATCTTCCAAGCGTATATATATTGATGACACCGAACAGGCGGTAAAGCTTCTTTCCTCTGTGAACAAAAGCTATATGCTCTGTCCTCGGTATGACGATGATTTTCTTGAAAGATACGGACTAAAACAAACCGCCGAATTTACAACAAAATTTTCGGAATATTTTGTTTATCGTAAGGACTGTTCGGAGCAGCTGACGGAAACAGTCAGAAAGCTTTTATGCGGAAAGGATAAGGCAGATGGATAGATTTGAGCTTGTATCCCCCTATAAGCCCTCGGGAGACCAGCCTCAGGCAATAGAAGCCCTCGTAAACGGGCTTGAAAAAGGTTATCGTGACCAGACCCTTCTGGGCGTAACAGGTTCGGGAAAAACCTTTACAATGGCGAATGTTATCGCACAGGTGAACCGTCCCACTCTGGTGCTTGCCCACAATAAGATACTTGCGGCACAGCTCTGTACGGAGTTCAAGGAGTTTTTTCCGAATAATGCCGTAGAATACTTCGTATCATATTATGATTACTATCAGCCCGAAGCCTACATTCCCTCAACCGATTCCTATATAGAAAAGGACAGCTCCATAAACGACGAGATAGACAAGCTCCGCCACAGTGCGACCCTTGCTCTTGCGGAAAGACGAGATGTCATAATCGTTGCGTCGGTTTCCTGCATTTATTCTCTGGGCGCACCCGAGGATTACCGAAGCAATGTTGTTTCTCTGAGAAAGGGAATGGAGCTTTCAAGGGAAGAACTATTAAAAAGGCTTGTGGAGATCCAGTATGAGCGCAATGATGTGAACTTTGTGCGAAACAAGTTCCGTGTAAGGGGAGATGTGGTTGAGATCTTCCCCGCAGGCTCGGCAGAAAATGCGATTCGTGTGGAATTTTTCGGCGATGAGATAGACCGTATCTCCGAGATACAGGTTATAACGGGAAATGTTATCTCTACCCTTGCCCATACCGCCATATATCCTGCTTCTCACTATGTTGTTGCAAGGGACAATATCCACAGAGCGGTGGAGGAAATAGAAAAGGAGCTTGGGGAGCGTGTTGAATGGTTTGAACAGCAGGGCAAGCTTGTTGAAGCACAGCGTATTAAACAAAGAACTCTTTACGATATAGAAATGCTTGAAGAGATCGGCTTCTGCAAGGGGATAGAAAACTATTCAAGGATACTTTCGGGCAGAGCGCCGGGAAGTACGCCCTACACCCTTCTTGACCATTTTCCCGATGATTACCTGCTTATAGTAGATGAGAGCCACGTTTCCCTGCCGCAGGTAAGAGGAATGAGCGCAGGCGACAGAGGACGAAAGACCGTGCTTGTGGATTACGGCTTCCGACTTCCCTCTGCCTTCGATAACCGTCCGCTGAACTTTGACGAGTTTGATTCCAAGATAAATCAGGCAATTTATGTATCCGCAACCCCCGGACCTATCGAGCGTGAAAGATCCGAGCATATCGTTGAGCAGGTTATCCGTCCCACAGGTCTTGTTGACCCCGAGATAACCGTCAAGCCCGTTGAGGGTCAGATAGAGGATCTGCTCAGTCAGATAAATATCCGTGCCGAAAAGCAGGAAAGAGTCCTTGTTACCACGCTTACAAAGAAAATGGCGGAGGATCTTACCGCATTTCTTACCAATGCAGGAGTCAGGGTAAAATATCTCCATCACGACATTGACACTATGGAGAGAATGGAAATTATCCGTGATCTGCGTCTGGGCGAATTTGATGTGCTTGTGGGAATAAATCTTCTGCGAGAGGGTCTTGACATTCCCGAGGTATCTCTTGTGGCTATCCTTGACGCAGACAAGGAGGGCTTCCTGAGAAGCGAATCCTCTCTTATCCAGACAGTGGGACGTGCGGCAAGAAACAGTCAGGGAACTGTAATAATGTACGCCGACAGCGTAACAGGCTCTATGGAGCGTGCCATTACCGAAACAAACCGCCGCCGTGAGTTACAGCTTAAATACAACGAGGAGCACGGTATCGTGCCTAAGACCATTATCAAGGACATCAGAGATGTTATTGAAATATCCACCAAGGAGGAGGTAAGCGGAAAGACCGCTAAGAAGAGTATGAGCAAAAAGGAAAAGGAAGAGCTTATCGCCAAGCTTACGGTACAGATGAAGGAGGCGGCAAAGCTTCTTGAATTTGAACACGCCGCTTACCTCAGAGACAAGATAAACGAGCTGAAAGGATAAAAGCAGTAAATGGCAGGCAGCAAAATAAGAATAAAAATGCGCAGGCTGATAGTAAACCGAATATTCGTTACCGCTCTGCTGATACTTTTCCAGATATTCTGGTTTTCATTCAGCGTATTCGAGCTTTCGGAGTTTTCCGCATTTTTCGGGATAGGGCTTAATATTCTCAGCCTTGTGATAATCCTGTATATTCTTTGCAAGGACGAAAATCCGTCATATAAAATAGTCTGGATAATCCTCATAATGGTTCTCCCGATATTAGGCGGTCTGCTGTATCTTTTTGCGGGAAACAGAAAGCCTGCAAAGCATATGCACAGGCGTATAACCGTTACAAAGGAGCGGTATCTCCCGATGCTCCGAAGCTTCGGCGAAAAGGGCGACAGCCTCAGAAGCGAGGACGGCAGAGCCTACAGCGTGTGCCGTTATATCAGGGAATACAGCGGCTATCCCGTTTACACCAATACGCAGGTGAAATATTATCCTGTGGGAGAAGCAATGTTTCGTGATATGATAGAGGAGCTGAAAAAGGCAGAGCATTTTATTTTCATAGAATACTTCATAATCGGCTTCGGCAGAATGTGGGAGGAAATGCTCAATGTCCTTAAAGCCAAAGCCGAGCAGGGGGTTGAGATACGGATAATCTATGACGATATGGGCTGTGTTGCGCTTCTTCCTCCAAGGTATTACAAGGAGCTGGAGGCTTTGCACCCAAACATAAAATGCCTTGCCTTCAATCCTGTTGTGCCTGTGCTTTCGCTGGTAATGAATAACCGTGACCACCGTAAGATACTTGTAATTGACGGTCACACAGGCTTTAACGGCGGAATAAACATATCCGATGAATATGTCAACATCGGCTCAAAATTCGGGCATTGGAAGGATACAGGCGTAATGCTCAGAGGGGACGCCGTAATGAATCTTACCGAAATGTTCCTTGAGCTGTGGCACAGCTTCCGTGACACAGGTGTAAAGGCGGATATTTTCAGATATTCCCCCGAGGTTTACGGCAGAAAATATCAGTCGGACGGATATGTTCAGCCCTTTTACGATACCCCTTTGGATGGTGAGCCGCTGAGTGAGAATGTTTACATTGAAATACTTGCCAGAGCCGAGAAATATGTGTATATCTACACTCCCTATCTTATCCTTGACGACATAATGAAAAATGCCCTGTGCCTTGCCGCCAAGAGGGGAGTAGATGTCCGCATAGTTACTCCCGGGATACCCGACAAACGCCCTATTTATCGCCTTACAAGAGCAAACTACACACCGCTTCTGAAAGCAGGCGTAAGGATATTTGAATACACACCGGGCTTTATCCACGCAAAAAGCTTTGTCAGCGATGATAACATTGCCGTGGTAGGAACGATAAATCTCGATTACCGCAGTCTGTTTCTCCATTTTGAATGCGGAACGCTTTTTTACGGAAGCAATGCCGTATGCGACCTGAGAGACGACTGCCTTGAAACATTTGAAAAAAGCAGGGAAATTACTCTGACCAACATCAGACAATACTACAGAGGAACGATGTTTGACGCACTTTTACGATTGATAGCGCCTCTGTTATGATACGAAAGGATAAACATTATGAATGAACGTGACAATAAACTGTCTGTTAAGCGGCTGATACCGCTGCTTGCGGCTGTGGCGGCAACGGTGCTGCTTATAATCTATTTCGGTGAAGTGACGGCAGCGCTTGCCGCAGTATTGAAGCTGTTAAGTCCTCTTGTAATAGGCTGTGTCATTGCCTATGTGCTGAACATTATTATGAAAAAGCTTGAAAAGGTGTATTTTCCCCGTTCGCAGAAAAGGGTGGTCACTAAAAGCAGGCGACCTGTCTGCCTGATACTGTCCCTTGTGATAGTGATTCTGGTTATCGCCCTTATCGCAATAATCATTATTCCCGAAATAGGGAATATCTTCAAGCTTCTTAAAGCGTCCTTCCCAATATATCTGCAAACCGCTCAGGACTGGCTTATGGGGGTTCAGCAGAGAATGCCTGCCGCTGCTGAATTCCTTGAGGATATCGACCTTAACAGCCTTGACTGGCAGAACATTTCCGCTTCGATAATCGACTTTGCAAAGAACGGAATGGGCGGAGCGCTTACATCGGCTATAACGGTTATTTCGTCCGTATTCGGCGGCATTGTCAATTTTACGGTAGGACTGATATTTGCCATATACATTCTTCTCAGCAAGGAAAAGCTTGCGGAGCAGGCAGGAAAGCTTATGAAAAGCTATCTTAAACCTCTGACCGAAAGCCGTATCCGTTATTTCTGCGAAACTGCTGATAAATGCTTTTCAAGCTTTATTGTGGGTCAGTGCACGGAAGCGGTCATTCTTGGACTTCTCTGCGCTCTGGGAATGATGATACTTCAGATTCCCTACGCTTCAACCATAGGCACGCTTATCGGCGCAACCGCCCTTATCCCCATTGTAGGCGCATATCTGGGAGCGGCTGTGGGTGCGCTTATGATAGTGGTTGCAGACCCTGTGAAAGCCCTGTGGTTCTTGATTTTCCTGCTTATACTCCAGCAGGTAGAGGGAAATATAATCTATCCCAAGGTGGTGGGTACATCTATCGGTCTTCCGGGAATGTGGGTGCTGGCGGCAGTTACCGTGGGTGCGGGGATCGGCGGTATAGGCGGTATGATGCTCAGCGTTCCCACAGCGGCAACCGCTTACAAGCTTATCGAAAATGATGTAAGAAAGCGCACAGAGGAGAGTTCTCCTGTTCAGACTGTTCCTGACGAACAATCTGACAGTGCTTCGGAAGATGAACAAACCGATTCGGCTGATGATTCTGACGGTTGATTTATATTAACAGCGGCTTCTGCAAAATTCATTGCAGAAGCCGCTTCATACTAATCACTCATTGAATTATGGGAATCTCTCGCCACAAAAGCCTTATATCAAAGCTTTTGCGGCGATTTCTTTTTCGACACGCTGAATATAATTATAAAATAATTATATTATACTTGACATAAATATTGATTTAGTATATAATATAATTATGGAAATGCTGCATTTTGAATGGGACGAAAATAAGAACGCTATCAATATAAAAAAGCACGGCTTATCCTTTGAAACTGCTACGGAGGTGTTTTATGATGAGGACGCAGTATTATTCGACGATCCCGATCATTCTGTTGGAGAGGAAAGATTTCTGATAATCGGAATGTTGAGATCATCGAAAATTTGCATTGTAAGCCATTGTTACCGTGATAATGATAATGTCATTCGTCTGATATCCGCAAGAGAAGCAACTAAAAATGAGAAAAGATTTTATTGGGAGGGTTGGTGAATTTAATGAGAGAAGAATATGATATTAAGAATCTTAATCCTCGGAAAAATCCCTATACAAGCAGATTGAAAAAGCAAATCACAATCAATATTGACAGCAGTACGGTAGATTTTTTCAAGGACTTATCCGAAGAAACAGGAATTCCTTATCAGACCTTGATAAATCTGTATCTTAGAGAATGTGTTCAGAATAATAAGCAGCCAAAAATTTCATGGTCGTAATAAATCTAACAGCGGCTTCTGCAAAACTCATTGCAGAAGCCGCTTATTTTTTTATTTAGCTGAAGAAACTATATTCATATGATTCTTTCTGAGCATTTCCTCAAAATCAGCCTTGCATACAGGCTTTGAATAATAATATCCCTGAAGATAATCAGCGTCCATTTTACGTATGATCTCATCAACAGCCTTGTTCTCCACACCCTCAACAACAACACTGTTGTTGACCTTTCTGCACAGATAAAGAAGGGATTCGATTATGGCGAAATCTATCTTGTGGATCTCGCCGTTTCCAAGCTCTCTTACGAAGGAGTGCTCTATCTTTATCTCATCGGCAGGAAGCTTTTTCAGAAGCTCCATTGACGCATAGCCTGTTCCGAAATCATCAAGTGCGATATGGAAGCCATAGGAGCGTATCTTTTCAAATATCATAGCCAGATCCTCGGGGGATTCCACATTGCAGCTCTCTGTAAGCTCCAGCACGAGATTATCGGGGTCAACACCGTATTCCTCAACTGTTTTTATCAGATCCTCAACATACCCCTCTTCAAGAAACTGCTGATAGGAAACGTTGAAATTTACCTTAAAATTCTTGTAAATATCCTGCCATTCACGCTGCTGCTTTACCGACTCACGCATTACCCATCTGCCAACAGCGTTTATAGATGAATCTTCTTCAAGAATGGGGATAAATTCCATAGGACCAGCATTCTGTATGCGTTCGCCCTTCCAGCGCAGAAGTGCCTCACAGCCGAGGATACCTGTTCCCTTAGCGTCAACAAGGGGCTGGAAGAACAGCTCAAAGCCCTTGAAGCCGTTGGCGATACTGTTGTTAAGGTCTTCTTTCAGCATAAGGGCACGAGCCTGACGTTTTTCTATTTCGTCAGAATAGAAAGCCACATTTCCCCTGTTGCTTTTCTTGACAAAGGACAGAGCAAGCTCCAGATGATTTACCACCTCGTCTCTGTCATAGTCGGATTCGCCGTAAATCACAGCTCCTGCCGAAAGGGACAATGCTATTCTCTTGCCGTCTCTCGTCTCAATGGAGCGGCAGTTATCCCTTACGGATTCAAACAGCTTCATTGCACCCTCCTTGTCCATATTTGGAAGAAGGATAATAAACTCGTCTCCATTGAATCTGTATGCTCTCTTGCAGCCTGTGCAAAGGCTGTTCAGATATTTTCCCATTGTTGTGAGAAGCTCGTCGCCGTAATGATAGCCGTATGTATTTATTATGCTTCTGAATCTGTCAATACCGATAAGCATAACAACGCCTTTGCCATCACTCAGGTCGGTATCGTAAAAATCATACTTTGTCAGCAAACCTGTCAGAGTATCGTACTTGTTTTTTACATCAAGCCTTGTTATGATTCCCGCAAATACGGAAAGCTCGCCGTTTTCGTCACGCTGCATAGAGCCCTTGCATTCAAGCCATACATACTTTCCGAAGCGGTTCATTGCACGGTACTGACAGCAGTGAGTTTCCTGTCTGCCCGAAAATACAGCGTTGATGTCGTTAAAATATATTTCTCTGTCATCGGGGTGGATACGCTCGCCCCATACATTTCCGGCTTCTTTGAGATACTCTCCCGGCAGGTCGAAATATGAAACCGCATTGGGCGACCATCTGGAAAGGTCGTTCTTGACTTCGCAGACATAAATATAAACATTGTCCGAGGCATTGGCATATGCTTCAAACAGGGGATTATTTAATATATTATCCATAAGCACTCTCCTTTGCCTTAAAATAATTAAGTAATTGTCAGGTATATTATACCACAAAACGTATAAATCTGTCAACATACTTTTAATAAAAATAGTGAGTATGCACAAAAATAATTGATAAGCTTAATCATTATTATGAAAAATCTGTTCCAAAAATCAAGTCAGCCTCTCCTTTACGGAAAGGCTGACATAATTTTGCATAATATAAGCTTATCCCTTTACCGCACCTGCGATAACACCCTCGATAATATACTTCTGACTGAACAGGTAGAAGATAATTATAGGTAGGATAGCAAGCACCAGCATTGCCATAAATCCGCCCCAGTTTACCGAGCCGTATGCGCCCTGCATAGATATCTGTATGGCAACGGGCAGGGTCTTGTACCTGTTTCCGAGAATAAGGTAGGGGAGCAGATAGTCGTTCCATATCCACATTGCATTGAGTATTGCAACGGTTACGGCGGTAGGCTTCAAGATGGGGAATACGATTCGGAAAAATGTCTGTATAGGGTTACAGCCGTCAATTTCCGCAGCCTCCTCCAGCTCACGGGGAATGCTTTTCACAAAGCCTGCCAGCATAAATACCGACAGTCCCGAGCCGAAGCCAAGATATACGGCGATTATTCCCACGGGGTTATTCAGCTTCAGAGCGGTGGCAACGTAGGTCATAGTGTACATCACCATCTGAAAGGGGACTATCATTGAAAACAGGAACAGTCTGTAGAGTATCTTTCCTATTCCCGTTTTGTCACGCATAATATACCATGCGGTCATTGAGCAAAGCAGAACAAGCGCACCTACGCTGAAAACGGTGATAAATGCCGAGCGGAGAAATGAGCCGCCGATGTCTGCCGAGCTGATTCCCGTGATATAGTTGTCAAGCCCTGCAAATGTCTCGCTGTCGGGAAGCTTGAAGGGGCTTCCCATAATGCTGAATTTTGTCTTGAATGAGTTCATTACCACTATGGCGATGGGAAAGAGGAACACGCAGGAAAGAATTATCAGAAGGGAGAACAGAAATATCTCATTCTTTTTCATTTTCATCAGCTGTGAGCCTCCTTTCCCTCAGTTGCACGAAGCTGTATAAAGGCTATTGCGGCGGCGATGATAAAGAAGATCACTGCCTTTGCCTGACCTGCGCCCTGCCAGCCGGGTCTGCCGTAGAAGGTGTTGTAAATATCAAGTGCCAGCATAGAAGTTTCCCGTGCAGGTGCGCCTGCTGTCAGGGCGAGATTCTGGTCAAAGAGCTTGAATGAATTGGTGAGTGTCAGAAAGGTGCATATGGTCACAGATGGCATGACCATAGGAATTGTGATGCGTCTGATTATCTGGGATTTTGACGCACCGTCTATCTCAGCCGCCTCCATAATGTCACGGGGGATATTCTGGAGTCCTGCAATATAGATTACCATCATATAGCCGATAAGCTGCCAGTTTGTAAGCACCACAAGCCCCCAGAAGCCGTATTCCGCCTTATAGGTGATATCCGTTCCGAAGAAGCCCAGAACGCCGTTTATGATAAGATTCCAGATATAGCCCAGAACTATCCCTCCGATAAGATTGGGCATAAAGAATATGGTTCTGAATACGTTTGTGCCTCTTATCCCTTTTGTAAGGGCAAGCGCAAGGAAAAAGGCAAGGATATTTACCGTTATCACCGATACGGCTGTGAATTTCACGGTAAACCACAATGCATTTGTGAAATTGCTGTCGGAAAATATTCGTCTGTAGTTTTCAAGCCCTGTCCATTCTGCGTTTGCAACAGTCGTGAAGCGGCAGAAGGACAGATACAGTCCCATTGCAAAGGGAATGATAAAGGAAATTATAAATGCGGCAAGAGTCGGCAGTACAAACAGCGGAAAATATGCCTTCAGATTATTTTTCATAAGCCGATGCTCCTTTTTTTCAGGTTGATTTGCGGTATTATCAGAATGAGCTTTCGGTTTCCCAGGAGGTTATTACCTTTTCGGTAACATAGTCCCAGTCCTTTGTGCCCTGAGCGTACTGGAGAAGCGCTGCACCGAAATTATCCTTGAAGGTCTGGCTGGGGAATACGGTGAAGCTCCAGGGAACTGTGCGTACATCTTCCTTGTCAAGCCAGCGGAGTACCTCACGGCTGAGAGGGTCTGAGGGCTTTTCATCGTCGGTAAAGGTATCAAAGGGAGCGATAAATCCGAGCTTGTTTATAACCATATCCTTGCCTGTTTCAGAGGAATAGAGCCAGAAAAGGAAATCCTTTGCAGCCTGCTGCTCCTCGGGCTTTGCCATACTGTTTACGCACAGGAAGCCTTCCGTGCCGATGCAAAGACCCTGATTTTCCTCGTCCTCCAGACCCATATAGATAGGCATCATCTTGATGTCCTCTTCGGCAACGGTATTTCCCTGAACAGAGCTTATCTGCGACCAAGCCCAGCTGCCGTTCTGAACCATTGCGCACTTGCCTAAAGCAAACTCTGCCATTGATTCATCTGTGATCTTAGAGCCGAGCATTTTTCTGTCAACGGTGGAATTATTGAGATAAAGGTCAAAGATATTGCGGAAATTGTTGCCGTACTGAAAAGCAATTGTCTTTATGCCGTCTCCCGAAAGGTCGATGTTATTATCGAAAAACTCTCTTTCGATGGGTACATTTGCAAGGTGTGTGGTCCAGCGCCAGTCATCGCCTGCTTTAAGAGAGGTTGCGGCGAAAACGCCTTCGATGCCCAGGGACTCGGCATTTGCCTGCATATCCTCGGTAAGTTCTTTCAGATCATCAAAGGAATCTACTTCGTCCATTGAAACGAAATCGGTCTTTCTGTTTTCAAGGGAGAAGTATTTCTGAATAATTGCGTCGTTATAGATGATTCCGTAGCCCTCCACTGCATAGGGGATACCGTAGGCAATGCCGTTTGATGTTACGGCGGAGGATTTGTCGATAAGGTGCTCATATATCTTGCTGTCAGACATATCAAGGCAGTAGTCACGCCAGTTTGCATAGCCTCTCGGACCGTTTATCTGGAAGATAACGGGTGCTTCGGAGGTTGACATCTTTGCGCTGAGGGTCTGCTCATAGGTGTTGTTTGCGGCGGTTTCCACAATGAGAGTGTTGCCTGTTTCTGCATTGTAGGCTTCGGCGATCTCCTCGTAAACGGGAGCTATCTCAGGCTTGAAGTTCAGGAATCTGATAGTCACATTCTTTGCCGCTGCTGTGCTGTCGGGGCTGTCTGCTTCCTCCTTGTCCTTTTTGCCGCAGGCGGTAAGTGATGCAAGCAGGCTGAGAGCCGCTATGCAGGAAATTGTTTTCTTAAAGCTGTTCATATAGCTGTACTTCCTTTCAAGGTTAGATTTAAGTTATATTTTTGGTCTTTGCAATAGTATTGATATTTTTTTCTGCAATATTCGGAAAATGGTCAGACAAAGGCAAATGAAATTTTCGGTAAAATATATTTCTATACTTTGCACATTGAAAAAATGTTTTTTTGTAGCAAACTCACAAAAAGAATCAAAATACTAAATAGGTATTTACAATATAAAAAAATTGTGATATAATGTATGTGGAATAATGTACACGGGCTGACCTATACATATTTTACCCGTTTTCCGCATTATAAAAATTTGAATAGGGGAGTGTCTATAATGGAAGAAAATCGTGAATATATCATTGTTACCGACTCCTGCGGTGATATGGATAAGCGGTATTATACTGTAAATAATGTTGAAGTGGTGGGTTTTAGTTATACTATAGACCATCAGAAGTTTACCCAGTGCTCTGAGAGAGAAATGGATACAAAGAGCTTCTATGACAGAATGAAGAAGGGCAGTATGCCTACAACAGACCCTCTTTCCTATGAGGAAGTTACCAAGAAAATGGAGAAGCTTGTTGATAAGGGATATGATATATTCTTCCTCAGCTTCTCGGGAGGACTCAGTGCGTCCTATCAGACTACACAGATCGCAGCCGAGGATATTATGGCAAAGCACCCCGGCAGCGTTATCAGAGTCGTTGACTCCACCTGTGCCACAAACGGTCAGGGTCTTCTTCTGCACCTTTGCGTTAAGAAGAAGGCTGCGGGCGTGCCTTTGGACGAGCTTGTAAAGTATGCCGAGAGAACAAAGGGACACGTTGTTCACCTTGTATCGGTTGAGGATCTTAATCACCTCCACAGAGGCGGACGCCTTTCCAAGGCTTCTGCGGTTATCGGCAGTATTCTTAACGTTAAGCCTCTTATCACAGTTGATGACAGCGGACGTATCGTTAACTACGGCAAGGCAAGCGGCAAGAAGAAGGCTCACGAAACTATCGTGAAGCATATGAAGCAGAAATACATTCCCGGCGAGAACGAGGAAGTATTTATCGGTCACGGCGAATGCCTTGCGGATGCTGAGGAGGTAGGAAGAATGATCCTCAGTGAAATGCCCGATGTAAAGAGAATCAGATACATTACAGTAGGTCCCGTTATCGGTGCTCATACAGGCGGCGGCGGTATCGTGCTTGCATTTATCGGCAATAACAGAGACGCTGTAAAGTAAAAGAATAAGCTGATGTACATTTTCAAAAGATGTACATCAGCTTTTTTTATTCTGTATGATCTGCGGAAAAGGGATAGCTGTAAAGGTCACATTCATAGTGAAGATAGGGGATAAGCCTTCTGAATGCGTCCATAACGGGTCTGTCCATATATTGGGATATTGCAAACTTATATGTAAATTCTTCTGTTACAATTATTATGTAGAACTTCTGCATTACGGTCATAAGCAAACCATAGCTGTACATATTGGTGTTTTCGATATAAGGGTAAACACAGCGTATCTTCTTGGTGCTTATTATGTGCTGATTCCCGTGAATATCGCTGTAGGTAACATAGCTTCGGCTGATATTCATCATAGCCGACATACATTTGAACAGCTCGCCGCTGTAATAGTCGCTGTCATACTCTGCTCTTGTCATTCCCGTACTGTCGATAAGAGCGGTCATTCCGTCAATGAATTTTTTCTTGTTGAGGATAATATTTCCCGTTGGCTGAAGTTCTTCTTCAACAGGCTTTCTGTCGGAGTTTTCTTTGCGGTGAAGTTCATATGCCTTTTCAATCATACGGCACATTTTTTTCGTGGGCTGCTTATCGGGGGAATACTTGTGTTTTTCAAAGAGGCTGACAGGCTTGAATTTGAAATAGCTTGTAACAAGGAATATCAGCGGAATGAAAATAAGCCACCATATCTCCCTGTTGTACGGTGCAAGGGACAGAATCATTACGAAAAAGGCTATTCCGATAAATGCAAAAACAATTCCCGTAAATATATCAGCAAAATCAAGTTTTTTGTTGTATTTTATACTATTACCCCCCTTTTAAAAAATCGGGAAACGTGTATCACGTTTCCCGAAAAAATTATCTGATATCCACAAAGCCTACCTTGCGGTATGCCTTTGCCATGGTTTTCTGAGACATACGGACAGCTTGCTCTGCGCCCTTTGTGTAACATTCCTTAAGATATGCCTTGTCGGCAATAAGCTGAGCGAACTTTGTGCGGACAGGTTCAAGATGGTCTGCAACAGCCTCGCCTACGGCAAGCTTGAAATCGCCGTAGCCCTTGCCGTCAAATTCCTTTTCAATGTCGTCATAGCTCTTGCCTGTAACAACGGAATAGATGGACATAAGGTTGTTTATTCCGTCCTTGCCCTCTGCATAGCGCACCTTTGCCTCGGAATCGGTAACAGCCTTTTTGAATTTTCTGATTATGGTATCCTTGTCATCAAGGATATAAATGCAGGAATTCTGATTATCATCAGACTTGGACATTTTCTTTGTGGGGTCCTGAAGGCTCATTACCCTTGCGCCTACCTTGGGAATGTAAGGCTCGGGAATCTTGAACAGCTCGCCGTACTTCTGATTGAAGCGCTGAGCTACGTTTCTTGCAAGCTCCAGATGCTGCTTCTGGTCTGCGCCGATAGGCACAAGGTCGGTCTGGTAGAGAAGGATATCGCCTGCCATAAGCACGGGATAGGTGAAAAGACCTGCGTTTATATCGTCGGGGTGCTTTTCGGATTTTGCCTTGAACTGAGTCATTCTTGAAAGCTCGCCGAACTGTGTGGAGCATGAGAGAACCCAGTTAAGCTCTGCGTGGCATTTGTTGTGGCTCTGAATGAATGCAACGGACTTTTCGGGGTCAACGCCGCAAGCCATAATAAGAGCGTATGCCTCCATTGTGTGCTGACGAAGCTTTGCAGGATCCTGACGGACGGTTATTGCGTGCATATCAACGATGGAGTAGATGCAGTTGTATTCGTCCTGGAGCTTTGTCCAGTTGCGGACTGCACCTATATAGTTTCCCAGCGTGAAAGTGCCTGTGGGCTGGATTCCGCTGAATATTATCTTCTTTTCATGTGTATCTGACATTTTGTGTTGACCCCTTTCTTATTCGCCGTAAAGCTCTTTTGTAAGTTTTCCGAGGATCTCGCAGCCCTCTCTGAGCTGTTCGTCGGAGGGTGTGGAGAAATTCATTCTAAAGCTTGTTGTTGCGGCATTTTCATCGGTAAGGAACGCTGTTCCGGGAACAACGGCAACTCTGCGCTCTATTGCCTTTCGGCAGAATTCAAGCATATCGCTTCCCTCGGGGAGAGTTCCCCAGATGAACAGTCCGCCCTGAGGCTCTGTCACCTTTACCTTTGAGGAGAAGTGTTCTTTTATGCCCTCTGCCATAATAGTGTATTTTCTCTTGTAAATTCCTCTGAGCATTTCGATGTGGGAATCGAAATCATATTCGGTGAGTATCTTGTGGCATATCATCTGAGCAAGAATATTTGAATGAACGTCGGAAACCTGCTTGCAGACAACGATTTTGGAGATTATCTCGGGTGCGGCTGCAATGAAGCCAATTCTCATTCCGGGAGAAACTACCTTTGAGAAGCTTCCTGCGTAGATGACTCTGCCCTCGGTATCAAGGGATTTGACAGAGGGAATGTCCTCGCCGCCGAATCTCAGCTCGCCGTAGGGATTATCCTCGATAATGATGAGGTCGTTTTTGCAGGCAAATTCATAAACTGCCTTTCTTCTTTCGGCTGACATACATCTGCCCGAGGGATTCTGGAAGTTGGGAATGATGTAGAGAAGCTTGCAGTTTTTATTGCTTTTCACCGCTTCTTCAAGACCTGCAATGCTGATTCCCTCATCGTCCATCTCAACACCCGCAAGATTTGCATTATAGGAGCGGAATGCGTTCAGACAGCCGATAAAGCTGGGGCTTTCACAGATAAGAGTATCCCCCTCATTGAGGAATATCTTGCAGGAAAGCTCGGAAGCCTGCTGACCGCCCGAGGTAATGATAAGCTCATCTCTGTCGGAAAAGCTGTTCTGAGCGGCAAGGCGCTTCTTTACTGCGTCTCTGAGAGGGGTATAGCCCTCTGTTGCGCCGTACTGGAGAGCGGCAATGGGATTCTTTTCGAGTATCTCATCGGTGAATCGCTTTATTACGTCAACAGGAAATGCGTCGGGTGCGGGATTTCCTGCGGCAAATGCAATGATATTGGGGTCTGCGGTGGCTTTGAGTATCTCTCTTATTGCAGAGGGCTTAAGCCCCGAGATCTTGTCTGAAAATTTATAATTCATAGGTAATGTCTTTCCTTTCATAAGCTAAGCCGAAATAGCTGCGGCTTTGAGTAAATATTTGGATAACTTCTTTATTATACCACATATTTTTACGGAACGCAACATAAAATTAAAAGAAAAATACTGCTTTGGAAAACGGACAGGGAGTGATGATGTGAAAAAGCAGGGATTTCTTTACGGCTCGGCGGTCCTCATAGTCTCCGCACTTATTGTAAAGGTAATGGGCGCTTTGTTCAGGATACCTCTTGCAAATATGCTTGGCGGCTTCGGTATGGGCTGCTTTTCGGCGGCATATGGGATATTTATGCCTGTGTATGCGATTTCCGTAACAGGACTTCCTGCGGCTGTTGCAAGGTCTGTGTCAGCCGCAGCCGCAAGGGACAGGCTTTCGGATACCCTTGCCGTCAGAAAAACGGCATTGCGGCTTTTCGGGGCTGTGGGACTTCTGGCAAGCCTGCTGATAATGCTTGGGGCATATCCTTTATGCAGATTTGCTTCTGGGGACGTTTCGGCTGTCCCTGCGGTGATCGCCATAGCGCCAACTGTGCTGGCAGGCTGTCTTGTATCGGTTTACAGGGGCTATGCGGAGGGTATGAGGAATATGTACCCTACAGCGGTATCGCAGGTGATAGAGGGCGCAGGAAAGGTCATTTTCGGACTCGGGCTCTGCGGACTTACTTTATGGACTGCCGAAAATCGTCCCGAGCTTTTTACGGCTGTAACAGGCTGTGCTTCTCTTGAAAGGGAGGCTGTCATTCCCTACGGTGCGGCGGCTGCTGTTCTGGGAATAACATTGTCTTCATTTGCGGGTCTTATCTATATTCTGATCCGTGACAGAGGCGAAAGCAGATCGGATGATGGGGAAAAGTTCACAGGCGAAGATAAAAAGCGTATTGCCCGTGAACTTCTGGCAACGGCTGTTCCTGCGGCTGTGGGCGCACTTGTCATAAATCTGACCTCGCTCATTGACCTTGTAACCGTTATGCGTTCCCTTAAAAGGCTGACGGAAACCTCTCCTCATATATTTTCGGGGCTTCTCGGCTCGGGCATAGCATATGACGAAATGCCCAATTTCATTTACGGAAGCTTTACGGGACTTGCGGTGACGGTATTCAATCTTGTGCCCTCGGTAACGAATATGTTCGGAAAAAGTATGCTTCCTGCGGCTGCGGCGGCAAAGGCGGAGGGGGATATGAGCCGTCTTGGAGAATGTGCAAGGGGAGCTGTGCTTGCGGCGGCGCTGGTGTCCGTTCCCTCGGGGCTGGGGATATTCGCTGTGGGCGAGCCTATACTCAGAACGCTTTTCGGCGGACGTGAGCTTGAAATAGCCGTGTGTGCGGAATCTATGAAAATACTGGGGCTTGCCGTTCCCTTTGTGTGTATATCCTCGGCGGCTTTTTCGGTATTGCAGGCGGCGGACAGGGCTGATATCCCCGTTAAGATAATGGCTGTCGGTGCGGCGGTGAAGCTTATGGGAAATGTGATACTGACCGCTCAGCCAAGGCTCAATGTAACGGGTGCGGCAATTTCCACACTTATGTGCTACATTCTCATTTGCATAATGTCGGCTGTAATGCTTGCAAGGCACTGCGGATTTGATTTAAAGGGATTTTCAGGTACGTTTCTGCGTATCCTGATAAGCGGTGCAGTCTGTGCCGTGACCGCATTTTTTACTTTTAATTGGCTGTCAGTAAATGGGAATAACGCTGTGATAACCCTTGTTTCCTGCTGTGCAGGCGGAATTTTTTTCATATTAGCAACATATTTTTCGGGCATATTCACGAAAAGTACGTTAAAAATGCTGATTTCTTAAAAAAATTTGAAAACCTACTTGAATTATTTGGATTTATCGGTTAATATATTAAAAGACGGTTTTTCAAAACGAGATATTCCGTCGGATTTCTGCCCGATTCGGCAAAAGGAAGTTTATGATGGATTTTCAGTTTAAAGAAACCTATGATATTGATGATCTTCTTCGCATAATGGAGATACTCCGTTCGGAAAACGGCTGCCCCTGGGACAGGGAGCAGGATCATAAGTCTACCCGCAAGGATTTTCTTGAGGAGGTCTATGAGGTGTGCGAGGCTATCGACAGGGAGGACAGCGAGCTTCTTAAGGAGGAGCTGGGCGATGTTCTCTTGCAGGTAGTGTTCCATGCACGCATTGAGGAGGAGCAGGGCAGATTTGCATTTGCCGATTCGGTGAATGACGTGTGCCGGAAGCTTATTGTAAGACACCCTCACGTTTTCGGCGAGATCTCGGTAAAAGACAGCGATGAGGTTCTGAAAAATTGGAACGACATCAAACAGCAGACAAAGGGGCAGGAGACCTATACCGAAACGCTCAGAAGCGTATGCACCGCACTTCCTGCGCTTATGAGAGCACAGAAGATAGGCAAGCGTGCTCAGAGGGCGGGAATGGATTTTCCCGATGCGGAGTCTGCTCTCAGATCCCTTGAAAGCGAAATTGCCGAGGTAAGAGCTGCCAATACGCCCGAAAATGAGGCTGAGGAGCTGGGCGATATGCTGTTTGCCGCTGTAAATGCGGTAAGACTTAAAGGCTATGACGCCGAGGAGCTTCTTACAAGAGCAACAGAGAAATTTACAGACAGATTTGAAAGGACAGAAAAGCTTGTACGCTGTGAAGGGAAGGATATGCGTTCCCTTGACATAGATGTGCTTGATGCCTACTGGCAGAAGGCAAAATAAAATGCACTGCGGCACAGCCGCTGAAAAAATTACGGAGGTAATGAACAATGACAAAGGCAGATCTCATCACAAAAATCGCAGAGAAGAGCGAGCTTTCCAAGAAGGATTCCGAAAAGGCTCTCAACGCTGTAATCGCAGCTGTTACAGAGGCTCTTGCTGAGGGCGACAAGGTTCAGCTCACAGGCTTCGGTACATTCGAGGTAAGAGACAAGAAGGAGAAGGAAGCTATCAACCCCAGAACTAAGGAGAAGATCCTTGTTCCTGCAAGAAAGTCCCCCGCATTCAAGGCTGGTAAGGCTCTCAAGGACGCTGTTGACGTTAAGTAATTTTTCAGAACATAATTCGGCGCCGCACGGGGATACCGGGCGGCGCTTTTTTTAAGGAGATATATATTATGAGACTGGACAAATATCTCAAGGTGACAAGGCTCATCAAGCGCAGAACTGTTGCAAACGAAGCCTGCGACGCTGAAAAGGTCATTGTAAACGGAAAGGCTGCCAGAGCTTCCTATGATGTGAAGGTAGGGGACATTATCGAAATAAATCTCGGAACAAGAACGCTTAAGGTCGAGGTTCTGAATGTTTCGGAATATGCCACCAAGGAAAACGCTTCGGACAACTACAGAGTGGTTGAATAAAATTCTGAAACCGTTTAAGCTTTCTGTGCTTCAATGTGCATAATTATTTTCGTGAATTGCGACAATTTTCGTTTAAATTAAACACTTTTACAGAACAGGCGTTTTGAAATTGTGGGATTTTTATGTTAAAATGCTAAAAATACAATAGCCTGAATTGTGCAAAAGGACTATTTTTTTCTTGCGTTGCCACAAAACCATTGACTTTTTCGGTAAAGAGTTGTATATTTATATCAAGAAAGCGAAAACGTTTAAAGATGATGATTTCCGCTCAGTCGAATATGTCTTTGAACAGCTTTTGAAGTACAGGAGCTTATTTTAAAGATTTGGAGTATCCGAAAATGGTTTCAATCAAAGATATCGCAGCTGCCTGCGGAGTTTCCATTGCAACGGTCAGCAAGGCGCTCAACGATCATAAAGATGTGAGTGAAACCACCAAGCGGACAGTTCAGGAAACAGCAAAGAAAATGGGCTATTTCCCCAATTCTCAGGCTCGTGCCCTTAAAACAAACCGTACATATAATATCGGCGTTCTTTTCTCGGAGCTGACAAACAGCGGTCTTACGCAGAATTACTTTGCGTCCGTTCTTGACAGCTTCAAGAAGCAGGTCGAGTCCGCAGGCTTTGATATTACCTTCATCAGCGGAAATATCGGCGAGCGGAAGATGACACCCTATGAGCATTGTATGTACAGAAATGTTGACGGAGTGCTTATCGTAAGTGTTGATGACTTTGTTGATAATGCAATGATCGAGCTTATGAAAAGCGGTCTGCCAATGGTGAGCATTGACTACATTTCCGAAAATCATCCTTCCGTGGTTTCGGACAATGAAACAGGTATGAGACAGCTTGTGGAATACATCGCAGGCAGAGGGCATACCAAAATTGCGTATATTTACGGCGATTCGTCAGATGTAACTTCTATAAGGCTTCGTACCTTCAAGGAGACTCTGGTTCGCCTGAATATAAATATCAGAAGCGAGTTTCTTTTGCAGGGACGCTACCATGATACCAAATGTACCGAGCTTCTTGTGAAACAGGTCTTGTCTTGCAGCGACAAGCCTACTTGCATTATCCTCCCGGACGATTTTGCAGCAATCGGAGCGATAAATGCATTAGAGGAGCTGGGGCTGTCTGTTCCGGAGGACATTTCCATTGCAGGTTACGATGGTATCGTGCTGTCACAGGTTCTGAGGCCGAAGCTTACAACTATCCGTCAGGACACTGAAAGGATGGGAGCTGAGGCGGCTAAGAGACTTATTGCTCTGATAAACAAGGAGCTTCCCGAGGATACGGCTCCGCTGTCTATCAAGGGAAGTCTGCTTGAAGGAGCGTCGGTCAAGGATTTGAACCGATAAACCAAACAAATTGTGTTTCATAAGAAATACAGTTAAATTAAGGAGGAAAATCAAATGAAGAATTTAAAGAAGACTCTTGCTATGATCTCTTCAGTTGTAATGGCTGGTTCCGTATTCGCAGCTTGCGGCGGTTCTACAGAGAGCACAGGCGACACAACAACTGCAGCTCCCGCAGCAGATGCTACTACTGCAGCAGCAGCTGAGGGTGAGACTGAGGCAGCTCCCGCTGAGACTGAGGCAGCAGCTGAGGGCGGCGACGCAGCAGCTACTGATAAGCTCACTGTTCTTTGCTGGAACACTGACGATATCGATCCTATGCTCAAGCTTTTCTGCGAGAAGACAGGTCACACAGCTGATGAGTTCAACGTAAAGAGCTTCGGCTGCGGCGGCGGTGAGGCAGCTGAGAACTACGATGCTTACCTCGCAGACGCTAACAATGACGCTGACATTATGTTCGTTGAGGCTGACTGGGCTCTCAAGTACATCAATGATGATAACGCTACACAGGCTCTCTCCAACATCGGCTTCTCCGATGCTGACTATGCAGACCTCTACGGCTACACAATTGAAATCGGTAAGTCCACTTCCGGCGTTCAGAAGGGTCTTTCCTGGCAGGCTGCAGCAGGCGGCTTCTGCTACAGAGAGGATCTCGCTGACAAGTATCTCGGCGTTAAGACTCCCGATGAGTTCCAGGCTCTCGTTTCCGATTGGGACAAGTTCATGGAGACAGCAGGCAAGGTTAAGGAAGCTTCCGGCGGCACAACTGCTATGACTTCCACACTCGCTGGTGTATGGCAGGTATTCTCTGCTGCAAGAACCAATCCTTGGGTTGCTGACAACAAGCTCCAGCTCGATGACGAGTGCAAGAAGTACATTGACCTCGCTAAGACAATGTATGACAACGGCTATGTAATCAAGGATCTCGCTCAGTGGAACAATGACTGGTATGCTGCTGGTCAGACTGATTCTACAATGGGTTACTTCGTATCCACTTGGGGCTTCGGTGATGCTATCCTTTCTCAGGCAGCAGGCGGCGAAGGCGGTACTACATACGGCAAGTGGAAGGTTGTAGTTGGTCCTCAGCCCTTCTACTGGGGCGGTACTTGGGCAACTGTTGCTACAAGATGCAACAACCCCGAGCTCGCTAAGGAGTTCATCTCCTTCTTCACAACAAACGCAGAGACAGCTCAGGCTTACTCTGAGTCCAAGGGTGAGTACGTTTCCAACCAGAAGGCTATGGAAGGCGTTCTTGCTAACGGTTCCTACACAGGCGTAGGCGTTCTCGGCGGTCAGAACCAGTTCGAGACACTTAACGTTGTTGCTGCTGACATCAACATGGCTGGCGGTATCACTCCTTATGACTCTGTTATCAAGCAGGCATTCAACGATGCTGTTACACAGTACTGCCAGGGCAACTACGCAGATGTTGATTCCACAATCGACGCATTCGTTGATAACGTTGCTGCTTCCCTCCCCGATCTCGATTACTCCAACTTTGAGTAATATCGGAAGCGGATTATAAAATCTAACTAAGCTTATGTCGTGGGGCAGGCATTATATTGTCTGCCCCATAGATGTAAAAGAGCATATAAATTTGAGGGGAGAATTTCTATGGATATAAGCTCAAGCAGGAAAATTCGCTCTATTAGCTATGCAAAGTACGGTTATTTGTTCATTCTTCCATTCTTTGTAGTATATGCGTTTTTTCAGGTTTATCCTTTGTTCAATACTTTTTATCTGAGTACACAGAAAAGTACCACCGAGACAGGTTCCGTTGTTCTTGAAAATGTTGGCCTTGACAACTTCAGAGCTATCCTTTTCGGAGAAGGAAAGTCAACTGATGATGCAGGCAACGTAATTTACAAGGAGACCCGTCAGGCAGGCGCTATCAAAAAAGACTTTTTCAGAGTAATGGGAAATACTCTTATCCTTTGGTTCGGAAATTTTATTCCTCAGATCATTATTTCCTTGCTGCTGGCAGCATGGTTTACTGATGCGTATTTAAAGGTCAAAGGTAAAGGATTTTTCAAAATTGTAATGTATATGCCTAATATCATTACAGCGGCATCTGTTGCGGCACTGTTCGTAATGCTGTTCTCTGATTCACAGCTCGGAGCTATCAACTCTATGATCCATAATGCAGGCGGTGAGACAGTTCCTTTCGTATCAGGCAAGGATCAGTCCAGAGTCCTCATTATGATTATCCAGACCTGGATGTGGTTTGGTAATACTACAATTATGCTTATGTCAGGAATTATGGGCATTAACCCCTCGCTTTTTGAGGCTGCAAACATTGACGGAGCTTCTCCCAATCAGCAGTTCTTCCTGATCACTATTCCTCTGCTGAAGCCTATTATGCTTTATACAATGGTTACATCTATGATCGGTGGTCTCCAGATGTTCGATATTCCTTATCTTTACAATGTCGGCACATCTCAGAATCCTTTCACAGAAACAATCGCTGTATTTATTTACAACCACTTCCATAATATTAAGCCTAACTATGGCTATTCGGCTTCTTCCTCTGTTGTTCTCTTCGTAATTACAGCACTTCTCGGTTCTATCTGCTTTGCTGTTAACAGAGACAAGGATAATACTCCTAAGGCAAAGCGTGGAGCAAAGGCTTTGAAAAACAAGTTGGGAGGTCTGTAATTTATGAGCACACAAATGGCAGGTACAAAGAGCAATTCACAGATGATAAAGGTAAGAACTACTCTTGTTACAATTGTAATGGTTCTTCTTGCTATCATCAGCTTGCTTCCTATTTACATACTTGTTGTCAACGCAACAAGAGATACCTTTGATATCAGTAAGCAGGGTATTTCGCTTCTTCCCGGTCTTAATCTTTTTGATAATATCAAAACTCTTATGACATGGTCGGAAGAGGGTAAGGTTCAGTACGATGCATTTATCGGTTACAGAAACAGTGCTGTAATTGCATTCTCAACAACACTCCTTACAGTTCTCTTCTCAGCTATGACAGCGTATGGTATCGTAGTTTATGATTTCCGTTTCAAGAATGCTGCTTATACAATTATTCTTGCGGTTATGATGATCCCCGTACAGGTAACATCGGTTGGTTTCTATCAGTTTATGAGCAAGCTTGGTCTGACTGACAGCTATCTTCCCCTTATACTTCCCGCAATTGCGGCTCCCTCTGTTGTATTCTTTATGCGACAGTATATGAAGTCATCTTTCCCCCTTGAAATTGTCGAAGCTGCACGAATCGACGGCTGCGGCGAGTACAGAACATTCTTCACCATCGGTATTCCTATGATGAAGCCCGCTATTGCTGTTCAGGCTATCTTCGCATTCGTTGCTAACTGGAATAACTACTATACACCTTCTATGATCCTTATTTCCAGAGAAAAGACTCAGCTTACACTTCCTATGATGGTTAATACAATTATCTCCAATGATAAGCTTGCTGATTTCGGTGCAAACTACTCTGCTATCATGCTTTCTATCATTCCTGTTGTAATTGTTTATTTCATCTTCTCCAAGTTCATTGTTGAGGGCGTTGCACTCGGCGGCGTTAAGGAGTAATTTAAAATCAAATTGGTTTCGGATTAGTTCCGAAACCAATTTTTTGAAACTTTTGAAAACGTTTTCTTGCAGTTGGCTTATTTGTGCAATATGACTGTTTTTGTCGATTAAAATTGTTGTTGTTATTATTATTGCTGAATTTTAATCCCTTCTATTGACATATTCGTGTTTAAATATTATAATAATTATATTAAATAATTATGCCGAAACATAATGTGTTATACTATAGGAGGAAAGAAAATGGCTAAATGTGCTAAAAAAACTGCTTCCGAAAAAGCTTCCGCTGTTAGTGAGCTTCTTACATACGAAGCTGTCGTTGAATGCTTCAAGACCCGTGTTCAGAAGGCTAAGGGTCCTGTTGACGCAAGAATTGCTGCTCAGGTAAGACTCAGCGGTTCCGTTGAGGGTACTCTCTATGTGCTCGTTGCAAACGGTATTGCTGTTGTTGAGCCTTTCGATTACAGAGGTGCTGATATCGAGGTTGAGGCTGACGCTGATGTGTTTTTCGCTGTACTGTCAGGCAAAAAGGCTATCTCCTCTGCCATTGTTGATGGTGACATCAAGATGCAGGGCAATGCAGGAAAAGCAATCGTTCTTGCTTCTGTTGTATTCTGACTCAGATAAGTTTTGCGGGTACAATATTGTACCCGCTTTTTTTATGGTGTTGATATGATACGATGTTTATTTATTGATGAAGAAAAAAGGTATTACAGCTTTCAGCATAGTTCTGCTTTCGGTCTTTTGAAATCGTTCATCCTTGATGAGATGGGTTATGATATTTCCGAAGCTGATATTTTCGAGGAACAGCTTGGAAAGCCTTATTTCAAAGGCTTTGATGGACTTCATTTCAATCTTTCTCACACGAAAGGGCTTTGCTGCTGCATTATCGGTGACAGAAGATGCGGAATAGACTGCGAGCTTATCCGTAATTACCGTGAAAATACCATAAGACGTGTTTTTACCGACTCCGAAGCTGAATGGTTTCAGTGTTTAGATGAATCCGAGAAGCCCTTTTATTTTTTCCTTTTGTGGACTTTGAAGGAAGCTTACGGCAAGTTTACGGGAAACGGTATTGCAGATATGAAAAATGTCTGTTTTTCTTTAGATGGCGAACATATTATTTCCGATAAGCCCCAGCTGCATTTTTGCGTGTATCGGGCAGGGGATTATCTGATTTCTGCCTGCTCGGAATCGTCTGATTTATTTGAATCTGACTGTGGCGAGCTTTTGTATATAAGCTGAAATGCTGTTCTCTGCTGTGAGAGAACGGCATTTCAGACTGTCGATAAAGTGTGTTTACGAAAAAAGTTGCACAAATAAACACAAGGTAAAAGTTTCGGTCAAGCCTTTTCAAAGGCTTGCGGGTTTCCAAAGGGCAGAGCCCTTTGGTCGCTGTCCGCAGACAGCGAAACCCTCTTATTTCCGTGAAATAACGGAGCAAGGGGTGAGAAATGCGACAGCATTTCGAGGGGAGGCGAACAAGACCGCCTCCCCTTCTAACAGCTCTCTGCAAATTTACCCTTCAAAACGTTCCGGTGGAACGTTTTGAACGAAGCAAATTTTATGTAGTTTTGTGCAAATGTAACAACAGCGATTTCTTTTTCGACACGCTGAAAATGCCGTTCTCTGCTGTGAGAGAACGGCATTTGTTATGCTTATTTGCAGATTACTTGCCGAGAGTTACGATAACTTCGTTAACGTCCTTGAGCATATCTGCGGGAATGTGGTTGGAGGGGAGCTTCTCGCCGTTGAGGACGATCTCCTTAACTCCGCTTTCAACGTGGTCGGGGTTGTTGAAGGTCATATTGAGCTTCTTGCCTCTGAATGTCTTGGTAACAGTGTAGCTGCCCCATTCGGAAGAGATTGCAGGGTCGATCTTAAGACCTGCTGCGTCGGGACGCATACCGAGGATACCCTCAACTGTACCTACCATAACGGTTGAAGCTGTACCTGTAAGCCAGTGAACGTGCGCACGGCCTGCATAGGGGCTGTCCTTACCCTCAACGAACTGTCCGTAAACGTAGGGCTCAAGGCATCTGTGCTCTGCGTTGTCGTTGTAGGTTGCAGGAGCTGCTTCCTTCCAGTACTTGTATGCTCTGTTACCGTGACCCATAAGGGACTCGGCAAGGATCAGCCAGCCCTGAGGCTGAGAGAAGATACCTGCATTTTCCTTTGTGCACTTGTTGAAGCACTGCATGAGAGCACCGTCAAAGCCGTGCTCAACATAGGGAGGATACATAACCATTGCGCCGTAGGGAGTGTTAAGCTCTCTCTCAACGCTGTCCATAGCCTTTTCAGCCTGCTCCTTGCTTGCAAAGCCGGAGATAACAGACCATGACTGAGGATTGAGCCACATATTAGCCTCGGGATCGGTTCTCTGACCGATAACTGTACCGTCCTCCTTGTAGCCTCTGATCCATCTGTCCTCGTTCCAGCAAGCGCTGAGGATCTCATCAAGCTTAGCCTTGACTTCATCGAGGTACTTAGCATATTCGGTATCGTTCTTAAGCTCTGCATAGCTTCTGAGGAGCTTAACAGCGTAAACCAGCTGGAATGCAACGAATGTGGATTCGCCCTTCTTGCCGAGACGGAGACAGTCGTTCCAGTCAGCGTGGAGACCTGCGGGCATACCGTGGTTGCCAAGGTTATTCATAGAGAACATGATAGCTCTCTTAAGGTGATCGTAAACAGTGCCCTTTTCGCCGTCGTTAGCGTAGAGGATCTCCTCATCGAGGAATGCAATATCGCCGCTTTCGGAAATGTACTTGTAGATAGTGGGGAAAAGCCAGAGAGCGTCGTCTGCACGATAGGAGGGGTGACCTGTTTCCCTTGCATATGTTGTGTTGGGGTCGTTCTCGTCGGGGTGATTTTCCTCGCCTGCCTTATGTGTGTACTTAACGAGGGGAAGACCTGCGCCGTTTGTAACCTGAGCGGAGAGCATAAATATTATCTGCTTCTTAGCCATCTCGGGAGCAAGGTGAATGATACCCTGAATATCCTGAACGGTATCTCTGTAGCCGAAGCCGTTTCTCAGACCGCAGTACTGGAATGATGCTGCTCTGGACCAGATAAAGGTGATGAAGCAGTTGTATGCATTCCAAACGTTTATCATATTGTTGAAGTCAGCATCGGGAGTGTTTACCTGGAAATTGCCGAGCTTGGAGTGCCAGAACTCCTTAAGCTCTGCGATCTCAGCCTCAACAACGCCGTCCTTCTGATACTTCTCGATAAGCTCAGCGGCAACTGCCTCAGGCTTCTGACCGAGAAGATATGTGATCTCCTTGGTTTCGCCGGGCTGGAGAACGATGTCGCTCTGGAGAGCACCGCAGGAGTTGGTGTTGTAGTTGAGCTGTCCGCCGAGACCTTCTTCGATTCCCTTGGGGTTAGCATAGCCTCTGTATGCGCCTACGAAGGAATCTCTGTCGCCGCAGTATGCGGAAACTTCTGCCTTTGCAACGCCGAGGAAACGCTCATTGTTGGGGTTCTTGAAGATCTCATTCTGCTTCTGGAGAATGAAATTGCCCTTGAAGTAGGTGCGTGTGATGAACAGGGTGTACTGGAGGTTTACCTGATCCTGCTCGTAGTTGTTGTCGTTTACGAACTCGCAGTAGCCTGTTACGGAAAGCTTTCTGGGCTTGGAATCTGTGTTTGTGATCTTAGCGTTCCATACCTCATATGTAGCGTTTCTGGGAACGTAGTATGTGGTTTCAGCCTTTATGCCCTTGTACTCTGAGGTGATAACTGTGTAAGCTGTACCGTGACGGCACTCGCTCTTGTACTCGTCAAGAGGCTTGCAAACGGGGGACCATGAAGCAGACCAGTATTCGCCTGATTCGCCGTCCTTGATGTAGATGTATCTGCCGGGCTGGTCAACTGCAACAGAGTTGAAGCGGTAACGGATGATTCTTCCGTTTGCGCCTGACTTTACGAAGCTGTAGCCGCCTGCGTTGTTGGAGATGATTGCGCCGTACTCGGGGTCACCAAGATAGTTTGCCCAAGGCATGGGGGTGTCGGGACGGGTGATAACGTATTCCTTGTTTTCAAGGTCAAAATGTCCGTAGTTCATTGGGTTTACACTCCTTTTGTTGTTGTTGGTTCTTTTATGTATAATGCATATACATTTCAAGTATCATTATAGCATTTTTATGTAGTTTTGGCAAGGGGTTTATAAAATTTAATAATTTTTTTGTAGAAATCGGCACTTTTGATGGTATTTTCGCATAAATAAAACGTTTAGTATGGAAACGTTAACAAACACAGATGTTTTGAATCGGCAATGTTTTATACTTAAACGTTTGAAGCTTTGAATATTGTATTAACACAGATTTTTGTCCATATTGAACGATTGGCATAAGCCTTAATTTTCCGTGGAGTAAAGCGGTGAAATCTATACAAAGTTCCGAAAACTCTGCATTTGGCTTTACAAAACAGGGAAACTGTGCTATATTTAACAATGTTAATAATGAAAGGAAGGTTTTTACCTATGAAAAAATTCAGATTTGCTGCGGTGGCTGCTGCCGCTGCTATGACTATGGCGTTTGCAAGCTGCGGTGCAAATGAGACTCCCGTACAGGATACCGCTGCTCCCGCAGAGGGCGCACAGGCTGTTTCGGGTGCTGACGAATCCCTTAACAAGGTCAAGGAAAGCGGAAAGCTTATCCTCGGTCTTGACGCTACTTTTGAGCCTATGGGCTATACAAACGAGAGCGATGAGATCGTTGGCTTCGACATTGACGTTGCCGAGGAAGTGTGTGCAAGAATGGGCGTTGAGCTTGTAAAGCAGCCTATTGACTGGAACACAAAGGAGCAGGATCTTGCTGTAGGCAGAATAGACTGCATCTGGAACGGCATGAGCGTTAATCCTTCAAGAGCAGAGGAAATGAATCTTTCCGACCCTTATATGAAGAATGCAATGATTTTTGTTGTTCCCGCTGATTCTGCTGCGGCTTCTATGTCCGACCTTTCGGGCAAGAACATTGCTGTTCAGA
The DNA here is from genome assembly GCA_017848125.1 of Oscillospiraceae bacterium. Classification (GTDB taxonomy): domain Bacteria; phylum Bacillota; class Clostridia; order Oscillospirales; family Ruminococcaceae; genus Huintestinicola. Next base: position 14,584 of record JAGAJY010000183.1, on the reverse strand, counting down.
ACGGCTCTACCGCTCAGGAGATCCTCGAGGCTTCCGAGCTTTACACATCGGAAACTCCTATAACCGTTACTGCTATGGCTACAAATGTTGAGGCTCTTCAGCAGCTTGAACTGGGTCTTGTTGACGCAGTTTTCCTTGACAGCGTTGTTGCAAACTATCAGATAACCTCCGCAGGCAAGGACTACAAGGTTCTTCCTGACGGTCTTTCCGAGGAAGAATATGCTATCGGCTTCCGCAAGGAAGATCAGGCTCTCCGTGACGAGGTTCAGAGAATACTCTGCGAAATGAAGGCTGACGGCAAGCTGGGCGAAATTTCTAAAAACTGGTTCGGCAGCGATATCACTACAGTATCTGCTCAGTAAAATGTGTAATTGTTAAAAAAATGTAAAGTTTCAGAAAGCTATTGACAGCAGAAACTTTATGTGATATAATATAAAAGCTGACTGATGAGGTTGGTTTTTATATGCGAGAGTGCTGGAATCGGCAGACAGGCACGTTTGAGGTGCGTGTGTCTTTGGCGTGTGGGTTCAAGTCCCATCTCTCGCACCATTATTAAACGTCGGTTGCAATTCATATTGCAGCCGATTTTTTATGCCTATTTACAAATTTTGAGAGGTGATAAATATGGTCAGCAGATTAAGATACGGAAACACCAACACATTCTTTATCCGAGGTGCAAAGGGTAATCTGCTCATTGATACTGATTATGCGGGAACACTTCCGCTGTTTTTCAAGGAGATAAAAAAGCATAATATTGATGTCCGTGACATTACATACATTCTTGCTACCCACTATCACCCCGACCATATGGGCATAATAAGCGAGCTGATGAAATACGGGATAAGGCTTCTGCTGATTGATGCGCAGACAGAATATGTGAATTTCTCGGATAGTATTTTTTCAAGAGACAGCAGGCTGAAATATGAGCCGATAAAAACCGATAATGCTGTCTGCATAAGCTGTGAGGAAAGCAGGCAGTTTCTCGGTGATATGGGTATTGACGGAGAGATAATACAGACAGTCAGCCACAGCAAGGACAGCATTTCGGTTATGCTGGACAGCGGAATTTGCTTTGTAGGAGATTTAGAGCCTATAGAATATCTTGCGGCATATGACGATAATACTGCGCTGAAAGAGGACTGGGAGCGTGTTATGAGTTACGATCCCAAGGTAATTTACTATTCTCATGCAAATGAGAAAATAATGTAGATGATAGGGGAGAGTGCAATGGAAAGGACTGTCCGCAATTCGGCAAAGGGACTTATTATCAGAGACGGAAAAATGGCTGCAATAAAAATCAGGGACGGCGGTGAGGAATGGTTTATTATGCCGGGAGGCGGTCAGGAGGCTGAGGAGACTTTGAATGAGGCTGTTTGCCGTGAGGTGTCCGAGGAGCTTGGGATAGAGGTCAGCTGCGGCGAGCTTTTGTTTGTGATAGAGGGTGTTCACGGCGAAAGCTTTCACCGTGTGGATCTGGTGTTTCACTGCGAATATATCGGCGAGATCCCCGATGCGGAGCTTCACGGCGATACAAATCAGGTGGGAATTGAATGGCTTGATATTTCTCTGCTGAACACGCTTCCTTTGTATCCCTCAAAATTAAGGCGGCAGATAATGAATTATTACGAGGGTAAGACATATAGTGTCTATCTGGGCAATGAGGAGGCAGGGGACCCTGAGTGTACCGAATGATCCTGCGTCAGCAAAACGGTTTTTGTGATTTTTATTTATTGTATTGATTTTGTTAGGGATTTATGTTATAATCATTCTATGGACAGAGTAAAATTAAATCAGAAGCTTTGTCAAGGAGGAGCAGCATAATGTGCGGAATAGTTGGATTTACAGGTAAAAGGCAGGCAGCACCCATTCTTCTTGAGGGGCTGTCAAAGCTTGAATACAGAGGATATGACTCGGCAGGTCTTGCCGTTCGTGATGAGGACGAAAAAACTGAGGTAGTCAAGGCAAAGGGCAGGCTGAAGGCTCTTGAAGAAAAGACTGACAGCGGTCTGGCGCTTAAAGGCTGCTGCGGAATCGGTCACACAAGATGGGCTACTCACGGCGAGCCCTCTGAGGATAACGCTCACCCTCATATCAGCGACGATATGAACATTGTTGCGGTGCATAACGGCATTATCGAGAATTATCAGGAGATAAAGGCGAAGCTTACCAAAAACGGCTACACCTTCTACTCTCAGACCGATACAGAGGCTATTGTAAAGCTTATTGACTACTACTACAAGAAATACAACGCAGGTCCTATTGACGCAGTATCAAAGGCTATGGTGCGTGTAAGAGGCTCTTATGCTCTTGCGGTTATGTTCAAGGATTATCCGGGAGAGATATATGCCGCAAGAAAGGACAGCCCTATGATAATCGGCGTGGAAAACGGCGAGGCTTACCTTGCTTCTGACGTTCCTGCAATACTCAAGCATACAAGAAATGTGTATTACATAGGCAATCTGGAGCTGGCAAGAATGTCCGCTTCGGGCGTGCAGTTCTATAACATTGACGGCGATATTATAGAAAAAGACAGCGTTGAGATAAAGTGGGACGCTGAGGCTGCCGAAAAGGGCGGATATGCTCACTTTATGATAAAGGAGATACACGAGCAGCCCAAGGCTGTTGCCGATACTCTTGCTTCCGCAGTAAAGGACGGCAGGATAGATCTTTCGGCTGTGGGACTTTCCGATGAGGATATAAAGGGGATAGGTCAGATAATAATAGTTGCCTGCGGCTCGTCTTATCACGTGGGAATGGCTGCTCAGTACGTTATTGAGGATCTTGCAAGGATTCCCGTCAGGGTCGAGCTTGCTTCGGAATTCAGATACCGCAGTCCTATTCTCCGAAAGGACGATATGGTGGTTTTCATAAGCCAGTCTGGCGAAACGGCTGATACCCTTGCGGCTCTCAGGGACGTTAAGGAAAAGGGCATCAAGACCCTTGCCATAGTTAACGTTGTGGGAAGCTCCATTGCACGAGAGGCTGACAATGTTTTCTATACCCTTGCCGGTCCTGAGATAGCAGTTGCCACCACTAAGGCGTACAGCACACAGCTTATTGTAAGCTATCTGCTGGCTGTGCAGTTTGCATATGTCAGGGGAGAGATAGACGGGGATAAATACAGCTCACTTATCTCCGAGCTTATGAGCCTTCCCGAAAAAATGCAGAAGCTTCTTGACGATAAGGAGCGTATTCAGTGGTTTGCGTCCAAGTTCTCCAATGCAAAGGATATTTTCTTCATCGGCAGAGGTATTGACTATGCTATCTGTCTGGAGGGAAGCCTGAAGCTTAAGGAGATAAGCTACATTCACTCCGAGGCATATGCGGCAGGCGAACTGAAGCACGGTACGATCTCACTTATCGAGGACGGTACTCTCGTTGTAGGCGTACTTACACAGAACGACTTGTTTGAAAAGACCATCAGCAATATGGTTGAGGTCAAGAGCCGAGGCGCTTATCTTATGGGGCTAACCACCTACGGACATTACAATGTGGAGGATACTGTTGATTTCACCGTATATTCTCCTCAGACTGATGAGCACTTTACTCCCAGCCTGTCTGTAATTCCCTTACAGCTTATGGCGTACTATGTGAGTCTTGCAAAGGGTCTTGACGCTGATAAGCCCAGAAACCTTGCTAAGAGCGTAACGGTTGAATGATGGGCATTTTATAAGATCCGCAGAATAATTTGACCGCCTGAAAAGAGTGCATCTTTTCGGGCGGTTTTGTGTTATACTAATCATCATTTGAATTATGGAGAAGAAATCGCCGCAAAAGCTTTGATATAAGGCTTTTGTGGCGAGAGATTCCCATAATTCAATGAGTGATTAGTATTAGGGGATATAATGGAAGTCGGTAAATTTGACTAAAGAAGTGCGGAAAATTTGTTTTGTTTTTATATTGACAAAATAACACGAATGTGCTATAATAAAAAAAGCTGCATACAATGATGCAGCTTTTTGTGTCTTTGATTATCCTTCAAGCTCGCCGTGAGAAAGGGCGGTGAGATATGCATTGATGAAGCCGTCAAGGTCGCCGTCCATTACAGCGCCTATATTGCCGTTTTCAAAGCCTGTTCTTGTGTCCTTGGCAAGGGTGTAGGGCATAAATACATAGGAACGTATCTGAGCGCCCCATGCGATTTCCTTCTTAACTCCCTTGATGTCCTCGATCTTGTCGAGATGCTCTCTTTCTTTGATCTCTGCAAGCTTGGAAACCAGCATTTTCATTGCAAAGTCCTTGTTCTGATACTGGCTTCGCTGTGTCTGACAGGAAACTACGATGCCTGTGGGCTTATGGGTAAGACGTACAGCGGAGCTTGTTTTGTTTACCTTCTGACCGCCTGCGCCGCTGGCACGGTAGAAGTCGATTTCCAGATCCTCGGGGCGAATGTCGATATTCAGGTTTGCGCCGTCCATTTCGGGCATTACTTCAAGGGAAGCAAATGAGGTCTGACGTCTTCCCGATGAGTCAAAGGGAGAAATGCGGACAAGGCGGTGAACTCCGTTTTCGGATTTCAGAAAGCCGTATGCATTAAGACCCTCAACAAGGATAGACGCAGATTTGATTCCTGCTTCGTCTCCGTCAAGGTAGTCAAGGGTAGTGACCTTGAAATCGTGGCGCTCTGCCCAGCGGTTATACATTCTGAAAAGCATTTCTGCCCAGTCCTGAGCCTCTGTTCCGCCTGCACCTGCGTGGAATGTAAGAATAGCGTTCTTGCTGTCGTATTCGCCTGTGAGAAGTGTGGTGAGCTTGGTTGTTTCAAGCTCGGATTTGAACTTGTCAGCTTCGGCTCTCAGCTCGTTTACGGTATCCTCGTCCTCGTCATTGCCTTCCTCTACGGTAAGCTCTATCATAGTGAGAGTGTCTTCGAGGAGAGTGTTGAGCTTGTTGTAATTTGCTATTGAAGCTTCGTTCTGCTTGATGGTCTGCATTACCTTCTGGGAGTTTTCAAGGTCGTCCCAGAAGCCGTTTTCTGCGGACTGAGCCTGTAAGTCCTCGTTATCTTTTAGGAGCTTGTTGATGTTAAGAATAACGTAAAGCTCCTTCATATCCTTGCGGTAGCCTTCAAGCTCCAGTCTGAGTTCGTCAAGTAAAAGCATATATTTATCCTCCGTATAATTATTGGTTGATTTTCGTGATGTCAGAGCCTCGTCAGAACATTGCTCCTCTGCGGTATTCGATGTATCTTAGCAGAGGGAATCTTACAGGCGGACAGATATTTTCGGGAATATCGTCAATATCAAAGAATTTCAGCTGTGTGACCTCCTCCTGCTGGCATTTAAGCTCACCCGAATAGCTTCGGCAGATATACACTATGTCTATAGTGCTGACCTCGTCGCCGTTGGGGTATATGTAGTGCTGTTCCTCACCCGAAAAAACTCCGAACAGTTCAAGGCTCAGGGCTTTAAGCCCGGATTCCTCAAAAAGCTCACGGGCGGCAGTGTCCTCCACCTTTTCAAAAAGCTCGACAGCCCCTCCGCAGTAGCTCCAGGTGCCGTTGTCGGTTCGCTTCTGGAGAAGTATCTGCCCCTGTTCGTTTTCAACAATAACGCTGGCGGCGGTATGGATTATGGGGCTGTGTCCCACATATTTTCTTATATCGGATACATAGCCCATAGATTTCTTCCTTTCGCTTTTTCAGATGAATCTTGCGATATCTTCAACTGTTTTCTTCGGGGGGCAGGCAGGCTCGCTCTGAGGATAGCCCACTGCTATTGCCGCTGTAATGCGTTCGGTTTCGGGGAGGGATATTATCTCTGCGATCTTTTCATCGTCAATTATTCCCATTATAACAGACCCCAGACCTGCGTTGTGAGCCGCAAGGGAGAATGTCTGAGCGGCGATCCCGCTGTCATACATTTCCCAGCTGTCGCCCTTTGAAGTTGTGAAACTGCCGTCACGCTCATAGCCGCATCTTTTGGTTACGGCGCTCTGTATTACAAGACAGGGACAGCCAAGCATTATATCACGGTTATGCTCAAAGCCGAAGGTGGCTTCACGGGCGATTTTTTCGATAACAGCCTTATCTGTAATAACATTCCATCTTGCAGTCTGGGAGTTTTTCCACGAGGGAACATATGCCGCAGCGGAAAGTATCTCTGTAAGAGTTTCACGGGAAACGGGCTTATCTGTGAAGCTGCGGACGCTTCTTCTTGTTTTTATACATTCAATTATTTCCATCTGATACATCTTCCTTTTTTGCTTTTTTTATTTCCGAGCGGGTACGAAATTCCTTGAAGCCTGTCTGTGAAAGCTTGCCGTCATAGAATTTCTGAGCACTGTAAAGCCCTCTGTAGCCTGAAAGCATATATGAAAGGGCAATTGCTATGGCGTAGTAGGGAAGCCCACCTGTGCCGAAAAGCTCTATGCTCAGAATAACCGTGGACAGAGGGCAGTTTGTTACGCCGCAGAAAACTCCTGCAAGACCTACAGCCGCTCCGAATGAGGGGGAAAGTCCTATGAGCTCTCCGAAATAGCAGCCGAATACCGCACCTGTGAACAGTGTGGGGACTATTTCTCCGCCCTTGAAGCCTGCGCCCAGTGTCAGGGCAGTGAGTATTATTTTCAGCAGAAACGCTTCGGGACGTGCATTTCCCGAAAATGCGTTTTCTATTATATGAGTTCCTGCACCGTTATAGTCAAAGCTGTCGGTGAGGAAGAATATGAGCATTGACAGTCCTGCGACGATTGCGCCGCCTGCCGCTGCTCTTAAATATGCGTTAGGGATAATGCGTTTATAAAACCTTGAGCAGAGGGATATTGCTGTGCAGAATATTACGCTGACTGCCGCACAGGCGATCCCCATAACAAGAACTTTTGCGGCTGTTAATGCCGAATCCGCTCCGAAAATGGGAATATCCGAAACTGTGAAGGCTGTGGGGTGAACTCCGATAGCCGCCGCTGTGATAGCGGCTGTTACGGAGGATATTATGCAGGGGACTATTGCTGAATAGTGGACGATTCCCACTACAGTCACTTCAATCGCAAAAATCGCCGCCGCCACGGGTGTTCCGAAAAGGGAGGAAAAGCCTGCCGCCATTCCGCACATTATCAGAACGGAATAATCGTCATTATTCAGCTTCAAAGGCTTTTTCAGGGGGGATATAAGGCTTCCGCCAAGCTGGAGGGCTGCTCCCTCACGGCCTGCCGAGCCGCCGAGAAGGTGGGTTATAAGGGTTGCGGCGATTATAAGCGGTGCTGTTACGGGAGATACGTTTTCCTCGCCTCTCGCACCCTTGATTATGCTGTTTGTTCCGCCGTCCTTTTCCATTCCGCACATTCTGTAAAGCAGAACGATAAGCGGTCCGCCGAGGGGGAGAAGCAGGATAAGAAAGCTGTTTTCTTGTCTTATCTCCGTGACCTTGCCCAGAAGCTCGTGAAACACAGCTCCCACAGCGCCTATAACAATGCCCGATACCACGGCAATTATGAGCCATTTAACAAAATTGCCGTAAAGACGAAGCTCCTTTGGTGTATTCATAGCTTACAGAACTGCCAAAAGAAGCTCTCTGAGCAGCTTGCAGGCAATTGCGGTGGAAGCTCCGCTCTGGTCATAATGGGGTGAAAGCTCGTTAAGGTCTGCCCCTACGATATTAAGCTGGTTTCCTATCATAATAATAGCTTCAAGAAGCTGATTATAGGTTGCGCCGCCTGCTTCGGGAGTTCCTGTGCCGCAGAAATATGCGGGGTCAAGAACATCAAGGTCAATTGTAAGATAAACATTTTTGCCCTTGAGCTTTTCAATTACCTTGGGAAGTGCTTCAAAGGAAACGCCGCTGACAGCGGTTTTGTACATTTCCGTATGACCCTCACGGGCAAAGGCAAATTCGTCACGGTCGCCGCTTCTGATTCCGAACTGGAATATTCTGCCGTCGCCCACAATGTCGTGGCATCGTCTGATAACACAGGCGTGGGATAGCTTCTGACCGAGATAATCCTCTCGCAGGTCGCAGTGTGCGTCAAAGTGGAGAAGATAGAGGTCGTTGTATTTTTTCTGCACCGCTCTGAATGTGCCGAGGGTGACAAGATGCTCTCCGCCGAGCATTACGGGGAGCTTTCCCGATTCGAGTATCTCTGCGGTGTGGTTTTCTATGTCGTTTAAAGCCTGTTCGGGAGAGCCGAAGCAAAGCTCCAGATCGCCTGAATCAAACACCTTGTAATCCAGCAGATCCTTATCCTGATAAGGGGAATAGGTCTCTATCCCGAAGCTTTCGGAGCGCATTGCGGAAGGACCGAAGCGTGTTCCGGGACGAAATGAGGTGGTGCTGTCAAAGGGTGCGCCGAATATGACAGCCTGAGCCTCCTCAAAGGGAGTGTCGCAGGCTATAAAGCAGTTAGTTTGAGCAAGCATCTTCAAGAAGCTCCTTTACATAGTTTGGTATGGAAAAACAGCCCTTATGCAGGTCGGTGTTATAATATCGGGTCTTTATTCCGAGAGAGTTCCAGCGGTCGGCGTCAAAGCTCAGAGGGTCAATGCTCTTTGAAGCAAAGCCGAAAAGCCAATGTCCCGAGGGGTAGGTGGGGATATGAGCCTGATAAACGCCGCACACGGGGAAAAATTCCCTTATACGCTTGTGTGCTCTCTGCATAGCCTTGGCGTCCTCCTCGTAATAGGGGCTTTCGTGCTGATTTACAAGGATACCGTTTTCGGTGAGGGCATTGTAGCAGTTGCCGTAAAATTCACTGGTGAAAAGACCTTCTCCCGGTCCGAATGGGTCTGTGCTGTCGACTATGATAAGGTCGTATTCATTTTCCTTGGTGCGGACATATCTCAGTCCGTCCTCGAAATACAGATGAACTCTGGGGTCGTCCAGCTTGCAGGCGGTCTGAGGAAGGTATTTTCTGCACACGTCAACCACTTCTTCGTCTATCTCCACCATATCAATATGCTCAACGGTCTCGTAGCGTGTAAGCTCTCTGACGGTGCCGCCGTCGCCTGCACCGATAACGAGAACACGCTTTATAGCGGGATTTGACGCCATAGGAACGTGGGTTATCATTTCGTGGTACATAAATTCGTCCTTTTCGGTGAGCATCATCAGACCGTCAAGGGTGAGAAAACGGCCAAATTCTGGGCTTTCAAACACATCTATTCTCTGAAAATCGCTCTGACCGCTGTAAAGCTGCTTGTCTATAAGTATAGACATCTTTGCACCTTTGGAATGATATTCGCTGAACCACAGTTCCATACGCTACGTCCTTTCGTGTTTTATTCTCTGATAACTCTTATCTTTTCGATATTCATATCCTCAGTACCCGTCATAAAGCAGCCACGTTTCTTGGAATAGTCGATGTTTTCAAGAATTTCGGGGGTGAGAAGCTCACCGGGGGCGATGATGGGTATTCCGGGGGGATAGCACATTACAAATTCACAGGAAATACGCCCTGCACTTTCCATAATGGGCAGTACCTCCTGGTCGCCGTAAAAGGCTTCCTTGGGGGAAAGCACTATCTGAGGATTTATGTATTCGTGGTCTATGCGTCCTGCACTGTCCTTGCCGAAGCGTCTTTTTATTTCCGAAAGTGCGGAAACAAGGCGCTCAATGTCCTTCCAGCGGTCGCCGGGGGAGATTATGGCAAGCACATTGCCTATGTCGCCCAGCTCCATCTGAATATCATATGAATCACGGAGGCGGTCATAGACCTCTATCCCTGCAAGACCTATATCTCTTGTATAAACCGAAAGCTTTGTCTTGTCAAAGGCAAAAATATCGTCGCCGTTCACAAGCTCGTCGGAATAGGCGTAATAGCCGCCTATCTTGTTTATTTCATCTCTTGCGTATTCGGCTGATTTGATTATCTGTGCGCAAAGCTCTTTTCCCTTTGTTGCATAGTATTTTCTTGCAATGTCCAGAGAGCTGAGAAGCAGATATGAGCCGCTTGTGGTCTGGGTCAGGTTGATTATGGCTCTGACGTGACCTTCGGTGAGGTCGGCGTTCTTGCCCACAAGGAGAAAGCTGCTCTGAGTAAGAGAGCCGCCTGTTTTATGCATAGAAACAGCCGCCATGTCCGCACCTGCCGCCATTGCGGAAACAGGCATATTTTCACCGAAATAAAGATGAGTTCCGTGAGCCTCGTCAACCAGCACCTTCATGCCGTGAGAATGGGCAAGGCGGACTATCTTTGAAAGGTCGGAGCAGATGCCGTAGTAGGTGGGATTGTTTACAAAAACCGCCTTTGCATCGGGATTGTCAAGTATCGCCTTTTCTACGTCCTTAACGCTCATACCGAGAGGTATTCCAAGACGGTGATTTACTCCGGGGTTAACATAAACAGGCTTAACTCCGCTTATTATCATTGCGTTTATGGCGCTTCTGTGGACATTTCGGGGAATGATTATCTTATCCCCCTCCTTACAGACCGAAAGCACCATGGACTGCACCGATGATGTAGTTCCGTTAACCATAAAAAAGCACAGACCTGCCCCGAATGCTTCGGCGGCAAGTCGCTCTGCGTCACGGATAACCGAAACAGGGTGGCATAGATTATCCAGCGGTTTCATTGAGTTTACGTCAACATTCATACAGGTTTGTCCGAGAAAGTCGGTAAGCAGGGGATTTCCCTTGCCGTGCTTATGCCCCGGCACGTCAAAGGGAACTACTCTTGCTTCATTATATCTGTTCAGCGCTTCGTAAATGGGCGCTCTGTTCTGATCCAAGGAAAATACCCCCATTCAAATCCCACACTCGGGGAAATCAGAAAATATTCATTCCGCTGAATATTTCTATCATTTCACGGCGCAGCAGGTCGTTTATTTCAAGCCTTCTCTTGGGAGCAAGCTCGTAGGTATCGGTGTTGAAAAGATAATTCTGGAGGAATATCTCTTTTATCATCATCTTTGTATGGAAGATGTTCGCCTGATAAACGTTGATGTCGATAGCGTCGTAACGCTCGAGGGTGTCCTTGGCGATATAGTCCTGAATTGAGGTGATGTCGTGGTCGATAAAGAGCTTCTTGCCCTTTTCGTCACGGGTAAAGCCTCTTACTCTGTAGTCTATGGTGATAATATCCGAATCAAAGCTTCCGATAAGATAATCCAGAGATTTCAGAGGGGTGATCTCTCCGCAGGTGGAAACGTCAATATCCACTCTAAAAGTGGTTATGGCGTTATCGGGGTGAAATTCGGGATAGGTATGAACGGTAAGATGACTCTTGTCCAGATGGCCTGCAATGTCCTGCTTCTGGGGAACGCCCCTCATATTGCAGGATTCGTCCATTTCCTCACGGGAAATGTGCTCCTCGGAGATAAGCAATGTAACAGACGCACCCTGAGGCTCATAGTCCTGCTTGGATATGTTAAGAACGTGGGCGCCTATGGCTTCTGTCACGTCACAGAGTATCTTTGTAAGACGGTCGGAATTATACTGCTCGTCTATATACTTGATATAGTCCTGCTGTTCCCTCTGGCTTTTGGCATAGCATATATCATATATATTAAAGCTTAAAGTTTTTGTAAGGTTATTAAACCCATAAAGCTTGAGCTTATCGTTCAACCCTATCATCACGTTCCTTTCGGATATATTCTTCTTTAGATGAGAAGTATCTGCGTATCGACATATATCGTCATACACACTATTACACATTATATATAATAACCTTATTCGCCAAAAAAGTCAAGTGAATTGCAAAAAAAGTTTTCCTCGGTTTTCCTGTTATAAAAATATTAGCTTTGCGTTAATGAATCTGACGTTTTTGCAGATGGGAAAAATGGTATAATATAAAAGAATATACAAATTTTTCGGGAGGTTTTGTGCTGATGGCTTCGGCAGAGGAGAAAAGACAGAGTATGCTTACAGAGCCTGTTGAGCTTCTTGTTTTAAGGCTTGCAGTCCCTACGGTCATCACTATGATGATAACTGCGTTTTATAATATGGCGGACACCTATTTTGTGGGAAAGCTTGATACTGTTTCTACGGCGGCAGTTGGGCTGGCGCTCCCTCTTATGAATATTGTTCAGGCCATAGGCTTCTTTTTCGGTCACGGCTCGGGAAACTATATTTCGGGAAAGCTCGGTGCGGGGGATACCCGTTCTGCGGCTGTTATGGGAGATACTGCGGCTGTGCTGTCCTTTCTCGGGGGAACGGTCATTGTTCTGCTGGGGCTTATATTTGACAGACCTCTGGCTGTTTTTCTCGGAGCGGACGAGGTTTTGCTTGAGCCTTCGCTGGAATATATTACCGTGCTTTTGTGGGGCATACCCTTTCAGATGGCTTCATTTACAATGAATAATCAGCTGAGATTTCAGGGAAATGCTTTTCGGGGTATGATCGGAATGGCTGGAGGGTCGCTTCTGAATGTTGTTCTTGACCCTCTGTTTATATCCGTTCTTGGAATGAGGGTAAAGGGGGCGGCTCTGGCAACGGTTATAAGCCAGATAGTTTCTTTTGCTGTTCTGCTTAAAATGAGCGGCAGGCTTACGCTTAAAATGCCTTGCTTCAAGCCTTCGGCTGAGATAATGGGGGCACTGTTCAAGTATGGCTCGCCCTCTCTTTTCCGTCAGGGTATCATGAGTGCGGCGGCGGTTTGTCTGAATCAGTCGGCTGTGGTACACGGTGCGGCTTTTATTGCGGCAGTTTCGGTGGTGAACAGGATAGTTATGCTGGGGGCTTCGGTGGTCATCGGTCTTGGGCAGGGCTTTCAGCCTGTGTGCGGCTTCAACAGCGGGGCGGGGCAGTTCGGACGTGTCAGAAAGACCTATCTTTTCTGCATAAAGCTTACTACGGCATTTATGACTCTTTTCGGAGCTGTTGTTTTTGTTTTTGCTCCTCAGTTCATTCTCTTTTTCAGAAACGATCCCCAGGTGGCTGCGGCAGGCACGCTGATTCTCAGGGCGCAGTGTATTACCGCACCGCTTCAGGGCGTTATAGTTATGACCAATATGATAATGCAGAATATGGGCAGGACTGTCCGTGCAACGGTGCTTGCAATTGCAAGACAGGGCTTGTTCTTTATTCCTCTGCTGTATATTTTTTCGGCGGCTTTCGGTGTTACGGGAATACAGATAACTCAGTCGGCGGCGGATATTCTTACGGCAATGGTTTCTGTACCTATGGCTGTTATGGTTTCAAGGGAGCTTTCACGAAAGGAGCTTGAAAATAATGAATCAATATGAGATATACGCCGAATGCTTTCCGCAGGTGCCGCTTACGGAGATGGCATTTAACGAGCTTTGCGGCGGCTGTACGGCATTTGGTGACGACAGAGGCTTTGCTCTTGTAAAGGGGAATGAGATAAGGCTTGTTTGCGTAAGAGAGATTTACAGAAACAAGGGGATCGGCTCGGAGCTGATTAACAAAGCAGAGGAGCATATCCGTGAAAATGGCTTTGACAGAGCTGTTCTCGGCGGTTTTTCCTCGGGGCTGTTTATCGGTGTGCCTGTTTCGTCCTTTACATTCTGGGAGAAAAGGGGATATGAAAGGACAGGCAGCTGTGCGGAAATGGTCAGGGAGCTTTCGGGCTTCAGGGCTTCTGATTATGATATTCCATTGCCCGAAGGCATTTCTTTCGCATTTCATAAGACTGATGAAAGGCTGAGAAAGGCGGTTGCTGAGGTTGAGGAGGAATGGGTGCAGTATTTTAATGACTGTGAAGTTTTCTGCGGATACTCGGGTAACGAAATAGCAAGCTTCTGCATTATAGGTGATGATGAGACCTGTATGCTGTCGGACGGCAGACGTGTGGGAAGCGTGGGCTGTGTGGGAACTGTTCCAAAGTTCAGGCGGCAGGGCATAGGGCTTAATATGGTCGCTCAGGCTATGGAGCTTCTTAAGGAAAGAGGCTGTGAACGCTGTTTTACCCACTATACAAATGTTTATAACTGGTATGCCAGGTTAGGGTGTGAGGTGTTTTTATGGGAAACCTTTGCTCAAAAGCAGCTTTAATGCTGACATTCTCCATTGCACTTTCTCCAATTCACTGCTATGCGGCTGACGGTTACGGCGGAGTTTGGGGGAACACGGGAAATATACTTGAGGACGAGGAGGTCATTTCGTCCGAGAATAAGCCCGAAAAGCCTGCGGAAACAGAGGGGATTATCATAGAAGTTCCCGAAAGTGAAATTGAGCGTCCCTCGGGTGCGGCTGTGTCTGTATGGGGAAACAGCACGGGGACGGTAAAACCTTCGGATAAAGAAAACAGCATTTCTTCCGAAAATAAGCTTTCCGCCAAGAAAAAGGCGGATAAAAAGAAAACGGAAAAAATCGTTGACAGCACCGACTCCAAATATTCCTACAGCGATATGTGCGAGGATATTGACAAGCTTGTGGCGGCATATCCGAAGCTTGTGAGAGTCAACACTCTCGGCACTACCGCAGACAAGCGGAAAATTTACGATATAGTCATAGGAGATCCCGAAGCTGAAAAGCAGATAGTGATTCAGGCAGGCTGTCACGGCAGAGAGTATATGACCTGTCTGCTGGCAATGGATATGGCAGAGTACTGTCTGATAGGCTATGACAGGATATCCTATAAGGGCAGGCTGCTTTCGGAGTATTTTGACGAGTTTCAGATACATATTATTCCTATGCTAAATCCCGACGGCGTTACCATAAGCCAGTTCGGGGCGAAGGGACTTAAAAATCCG
>JAGAJY010000182.1 GCA_017848125.1 Oscillospiraceae bacterium | reverse complement strand
CACCTGACCTTGCCGACGAGGCGGTATTTGACACTGAAGACCCCACAGACGACATAAAATTTGTTACATTGATTGCCACAAATACTACGTCCCTTCATATTGTATTATAATTATATCACATCTTTACTAACAATGCCAAAAAGGAATTTACCGCCCTATAATATCTCTAAAGTCAGAAAATACTTATTTCAGTTTTCTCCAGCCTTTGCTAATTGTCAGATGATATCAGCTTTATGCTTTCAATACCAAATCCTGAAATCGTCAAACTTCCATTTGCCGTCTTCCAGAACCAGAGTTGAATCATAGGTTATAAGAAAATCTGTACAGATATCTGTGCTGTCGGAATTGTAAAAATCCGTTAAATCATCGCTTATGGGAACATCAACAACGGTGCCCGATTTTTCATCGGGTATCACTATTGCATTATACTGTTCATCTCTTCCCGAAAATATTCCGTCTATGACAAGCTTACCGTTTTCGAGGCGATAGCAGTATTCTCCCTCAGTATATTCAAACTCCGGATTCTGATGCCATACGGTCATTCTGAGGGTTATTTTTTCATCTGTACGCTCTGCAACAAGCAGTTCTCTGTCTTCTACTGAGATATCACTATCCCATACATCTCCACCGATAAGGACATTCGGATAACCTTCGAAGCATTCGTTATCATTTATATCAAGCTTTATGTAATCGTTACTTGTCCAACCATATTTCTGTATTCTGTAGTCTAAAGAAGTCCTATCGATATTAAAGCAGACTGTCTGCGTGTCATAATCATTTTTTGCAGCGTACAAGTCAAAAAATTTATTCGTCATTTCGTCGCAGAAGATTTGATTAACCCGTTCTTTAAACTCTGCGACCCCTTCACCGTTCTCATTAAGAAAAACACCCTCGTCATTTTTGGTGAATTCTTCATAATTGAGATAATAGCTTTCCGCTGTTTTCGCCATTTCAATCAGTTCTTCATCTGATGGCTGTGGCTGTGTTGTCAGGCTTACAGATGTTTCTGCGACTACGGTCTGAATCTTAGACGTTTCTGAGGATTCGGTCGTTTCGCTTTCCGAATCAGGGAAATATCTTTCAAATTCTCCATCGGTAAGCTTAACTATTATTGAATGATGTACAGCAATTTTATAATCATCCAGCGGAAAGTATAACGATTCGCCGTCATACCAGAAATTATACATAAATTCATCAGTAAGCTCTGTGCCATCACCGCCCTGAGATATCAGAAAGCTTTTAAGTTCATCATAAAGCCCTTGCTGCGATATATCACAAAGCTCAGTAACGGGAACACGCTCGCCTGTTGCTGTATCAAATACTGTGCCATAGAAGATATCGCTTATAGGTCCTCCTGAAGACCATATAAAGTTTTGCATTGCACTGAAATAGTCATTTCCTAAATATGTTGAATCTGAACGTATGGCGTATTTTAGAGGATGTTTTGCCATTTTTTCATCAGAATATGCCTCCCGCATACCATTCAGTCCTTCAACAAATCTCTGCATATAACCGTCATATCCGTAGGTGAGTTCATCGCCTGTCCCATTAAGCCAGTTCTGATATCGGTTTTCAAAGAATGTGTTTATGTTTTCCTCTGCCTGTTCAGACTCCAATCCGCTTATCACAGGCTTTTCAAAGCTGATTTCGGCAAGAAGCGCTCCGTCTGCACTTCTTACAGAATGGTCATGACAGAGGATTTCGGATGAAATGGTTGATGATGGTGCTGTATCGCAGGAGCAGAGGAAAACAAGCAGAAATAGAAATGATATTATCGTATTACTTCTTCTTTTTACCATTGCTTACATCTCCCGCATATCTTTGATATATTTCTTTTGCTGCTGCTTGCCTTCTGTCATAATGTTCGACCCCTGCTCGTTCAATTTCATCACAAAAATAATTTGTTGCATTGTTAATGTCATTTGTTGATAAAAACGAATTATATAATTTGTTGAGATACGGATCTTCTTTCAACTCATACAAAATATAGTTTAACTGAACATTCATATCTCCAACATTTTCCTTATCTATAGCAAATTCCAACAAGCCTTCCTTTCTGCTTGAATAAGTCCACTGCAGTAATCCCCATCCTATATCATCCCTTGAATCATATTCGGATATATAACCAATATTGTGTGAACCTGCCCACCCTTTATCATCCTCGGCATTTGCAGGGTCAAAGCTTCCGCCTGTTTCAACATACATATTGCCCATTATAGCCGCAAGGTGCATATCACTTATTGGTTTTCCGTTTTTATCCGTAAGATTTTGTTTTAAAAAATTCCATATATATGCTTCACGGTCTTCTGCGGTATTTAGGCTGGGTTTGCTTTCTATTCGTATCTCCCCATTCAAAACCCTATTGAACTGCTCTGCCATATTGCCGTTGGAAATTCTGCTTGTCTGAAAGCCGCATATCTCCTCTGCCCTCTTAACAGGGTCGTACTTTGATTTGTCTCCCTTGAAAACATTTTCAAAAACATAT
>JAGAJY010000181.1 GCA_017848125.1 Oscillospiraceae bacterium | reverse complement strand
TTACAGCGCCTTACGATATTACGCATAGTGGTGTAGATCTTATGAGTTGAAACGATGGTGTGGTTCTTTGTTGCAATTACTCTGTGATCGTCCTTTATGATACTGCGGAGATTTTCAAGAGCTTCAACAGCATTGTCATTCAGCGGAATGTATCGTGTGGACTTTGCCGTTTTTGCAGTTTCCTGCTCAATGATGGTGTAGTTGGCTTCTGCATTTTCGTCACGGTTCTTTACGTCAACAACATTGCCGTGAACGTAAATGCGGCGCTTTTCAAAATCCACGTCATCCCACTTCAGGAAGAGAGGTTCTCCTTCTCTCATTCCTGTGTTAAGAAGTAGGATTATAACATAGCCGTATCTGTAAACAGGTGCTCCGTTTGAATATGTACGCTTTGCTTCATCAACGATAGCTTCAATTTCTTCGGAAGTGTAAGCATTGACTTCCTTGGTAACTTTGTTTTTAGCCGAGGGGAGCTTTACTACGTTTACAGGATTTTTTGTAATTTCACCTTTTGTAACAGCAAGCTCAAGGCAGGAATTAAGATTATTGTAAGCTTTCTTTGCAGTTGAGAAAGACCACTTTTCGAGAATACTGTTTATCATCTGCTGTATGTCATTTGAAGTAAGTGCGCTGAGCTGAATGTGACCGATGTAAGGAAAAATCTGATATTCAAGGGACTGTTCAACTCTGTCAAAGGAGCCCGGTTTAAGGTCAGGCTGTTTTACGTCAATGAGCCAGCGACGCATGTATGATTCCACGGTCATTTTAGTGATGTTTGAAATATCATAGCGGGCGGCTTCTTCACGGAGCTGCTTTGCTTTTCTGCGGACTTCCGTTTCGGATTTGCCATAAACGGATTTTCTCACATTGGGGGCAACGGTTATTTTCATTTCAAAGTAGCCGTTGTCCCTTTTCTTTATGTCAGGTAATTTTTTAGCCATTAAAATCAATCCTTTCAGAGAGTGTAGGATCTGCCCGAATAAGTGCTGAGCCACTTTTCAAATCTGGACTTTTCAATGCGGAGGATACCGCCCATCTTGATAGAGGGGAAGCCTTCCGAACGGAAAAGCTTGTAAACAGAAGAGCGTCCGATACGCATGATTGCCATAACATCTTCTACTGTGTAAAGTTCGGGTGCGCCTGTTGGTACGGTTGGGTTTAAATTTGTATTCATAATTTACTTCCTTTCTTTAAATAGTCTGCCCGTTTAAAAGGCAGGGATTTATTTCGTAGCTTTCTTTTCGGCGGTTGCCTGCACTTCCGTTTAAAATAACAGGCAGCCGTTTAAGGTAATGTTTTTCGGTGAGAACATCAAGTGCGTCTGAAACCTGTTCTGCTGAAAGTCTGCGTACTGCACGCTTTATGTCACGGAGAGAAATAACGGTGATATTCTCACGATGAGCCTTTGCAAGAATTTTTTCAAGGACATACTGTGGCGTGTCGTCGTAATTATCCGCACACATCATTTTAAGGTACTGCTTTCCGAAATACTCGGCAATCTCAATAGCGGCGTTCATCGTCCTGCCTGATACACAGTCAGAAACAGTATATTCGCAGAGATGAAGCAGACCTGCTATCCGTAAGGTCTTGCCTGCAAGCTTGCCGAAAAACTCACGATATTCTGCAAGAGCGCCGTTGTCAGCCATCTGTGCTTCAATTTTGTCGGAGAAGCGTTCAAGGTTGTCAGCAGCTGCACAGGTAAGCTCCAGGCAGGTATCCTTGTTAAGCGGCATTTCAAGCAGACGGCGGATAAGCTTTTCGTAGTTCTGCGGAATGGTGTGGCTGTTTTTAGGGTAGTCCTGAATAAGCTTACGCTGTCCGATAAGGCTATCAGGCAAGCAGAACAGGAAACGCTGTGCAAGTCCTTTACCGATGAAATTTGGGTTGCTGATAACATTGTTGAGGACCTGGGGCTGTGCACAGATACCGAACGTCAGCAGAGGGTGAGCAAGCATTACCGAGCCGCTTTTGCGGTCAATCTTGACAGGCTCTCCGTCATAGCCTGACAGGAAAATGTTGAGGTTTGTGACGTTGTTTGAGTACATCCCCGAAATAACATCAAACACTCCGCCTTCGGGAGAGAGAATACCCATATTGCCGTTGTTGTCGTACATGATTGAAGCCAGAGCCTCGGCGGTAACGTCTGTTGTGATAAGCTTCATTTCCTTGACAGGACGGAGCAGGTTAAGTTCTTCCTGAATGGTGCGTATCTCGTTCATATCGCTGCCTTTGTCGATAGCCTTGTTAAGTTTAACTTCAAGGAGCTTTTTGTTGTTGCGGTAGGACTGGACATCAATGAGATGCTTCTCGTTGTACTCAGTGACATAATTATGTATCGGTGTGGTAACTGCGCTGAAAACAGCCGATTTTCGTTCTCCCGGCGGTGCTGTGATAAGGACATAAAGGTTAAGCTCTTCCGCCCAGAACGGACTGAAACGTATCTTTGCCTTGCCCTGTAAGCAGACCGACAATGCGGCAAGCACTGCTGAAGCTACCATGTCAGGGTAGACTTGTGCGGTTTCTGCTGTAAACTTTATGAAGTCTCTTACCACAGGCGGAAGGCTTTCCGTCGGAAACGGCGGAGGTCGGGTTATGTTTTTCAGGGGGAGGGGTGCGGTATTTGAAGAAAAATTCATTATCAATCTCCTTTCTTTTGTGTAATGTATTGACTTTTTGATGTTTTGTAGTATAATATTATTAGAGATAATATTATTAGGTATAAATAATTATACTTTCTGGAATATAGTATATCTAATTATACCTGTTTTGTCAACACTATTTTACGATAAAAAGTAAAATATAGCATTTTTTGTGCAAGTGAACAATTTTTGTGGGTGATTATTATGAATTTTTACGACAGATTAAAGGCTGTTTGTGATGAAAAGGGAATAAAAATAACCACACTCGTTGTTGAGTGCGGCGGTAATAAGGGTTCAATTACAAGCTGGAAAAAGGGTTCTGTGCCTAATTACGGAATTGTAAAAGAGCTGGCTGCAAAACTTGATGTCAGTGTAGACTACCTTATGGGTAATGAGTTGGTGGATATTCAGCCTAAAAAGTATTTTAATACTATTGATGTACTTCTTGCTTCAAAATACAAGTATATGAATCTTAGTTGTCTGAATGATATAAGTGAGGAAGAATTACAGAAATACACAGATTACCTTAACTGCGGTCTGAAGTTCCTGCTTAACAGGACAAGCGTTGAATATACACCTGTTAAAGAGGACAGATGTGCTGCTGATATAAAGGAAGATCTGACAGATGAAATGTACGATATAATGGGTTCTTTGCCAGGAAGTGATGATGTAAGATTTGTTCAGATACAGATTTCAAGAATTGTTATATACAATCTTGTTAAAAGCGGTATAACTCTTGATGAAATAAACAGCTGGAAATCACTTAACAAGTCAAATCTGCGTTTTCTGTTATCACAGGAATACGATTATTCAAAAGCAGGTGCGTATGGTTTTACCAGCGATGAATTAAGAGGTATCCGCAGAGAAACGGAATACAGCTATTATTATCTTTTCACGGGGATAATGACAGAAAAGGATAATAAAAGTCAAAACTAAAATAAGGTATATATGTAGCAAACTGTTATTTTATACAAAATTCAATAAAGAATTTCTATATAAGATAACGTTGCTGTACCAATTTTTACACAGTTAATTCAGTATAATTATGGTATAATGTATTATATAATGTTATATTTTGCTGTGTATTGATTTGAATGTAATTAAATCAGAAAAACAGGAGTGGACATATATGAAATTTAATATTCCTGACAGAGTATTGCGTGATATTACGTCGTTTGCCAAAAACAATAACATAGAAAAAATCATACTTTTCGGTTCCCGGGCGAAAGGAAACCACACAGAAAGAAGCGATATTGACATTGCAGTCAGCGGCGGTGACTTCGACGCTTTTTACTGGGATGTAAAAGAAAAAACACATTCGCTGCTTTCATTTGATGTGGTTGATCTTGATTCAGGGGTTTCTGATGATCTGAAAAGCGAAATTGATAAGGATGGAGTTGTAATATATGAAAAAGCTTGACAACTTTACAAATTGCCTTGATGTATTAAAGGGTGCGGATTTTAAACTTGCAGAAAACAATGATATATACAGAACAGGCATTATCGGACAGTTCAATCTGACTTTTGAGCTTTCCTGGAAGGCTTTGCAGGCAGTGTTGAGAATACACGGCGCAGAGGGGGCAGAAACAGGCTCACCGAGAGAAATACTGCAGCTTGGATATAAGCTTGGTTTTGTCGATGATTCAGCAGTGTGGCTGCTTATGCTCAAAAAGAGGAACACCTCTGTTCATGTATATGATGAGGACGAAATTGATGAAATGATAGCACTTATCCGTGACAGCTTTATCCCTGCTTTTGTTGTTCTTGAAAAAACGTTGAGAGCAAAATTTGATGAAGCTGAAGGGGAATGGGAGTAAAAACAGGTCTATTGTCCCGGACATTAGAGATGTTGTCCGTCTAATGGCACAGGCTCAAATGGCGTAAAACAGGGATTTGCGGTCTATTGTCCCATTGTCCTGGTTTTTTCAGTAATTAGGACTATATGTATTTGATGTTTTATCTTACATCCAGAAATTTTTTTATTTATAGAGATTTTGCATTTGATATTGTGGTATATAATAGTAAATAAATATAGTGCTTTTAAATAGTGATTTTTAACAAATATATTTAGACATATATACTAATTCTTGACAGTTGGCAAAATAAATGATATAATATTACATGAGTAAAGTAATGGTTCCATACCAATTCACTAATCAGAATTGTGATTGTATGTGAATTACGACTCAAAATGAAAATAATCGGAGGTGTCAATATGTCTTTACTGAATGATGGAATTATGAATGCACTTGAAAAGATCATTCCTCAGAATGTTCCTGCTTTTGCTGGTGGTGCATACTACGAGAGTGGTTGTGGTTGTTCAGGTGATTGTGGTCAGAGCTGTTCAGGTGATTGTTTGGCTGGATGCACTGGAGATTGCGGAAGAAGTTGCTATGGAGATTGCAACTAATTTTGTATAAGAGTTTTTAATGAGCTGTTTACTAGCAGAGTTATGGTAAACAGCTTGTTTTTATATTTGATAATGGATGAGGTGTATTCAATGAATGATATAAGAAAAGGTATTAGGTTTTCTCCAAGTATTTGTTTGACACACAGCTGTAATCTTGATTGTATATATTGTTATCAGAAGCATGATGGTAACAATAGAATGTCTTTTGAAACAGCTTGTAAGTGTATAGATTATATTTTTAATAATGTACCTGATGATATGAATGGTGTAGAAATATCATTTATTGGTGGCGAACCTCTTATTGAATTTGAATTAATTAAAAAGATTGTAGAGTATACAATAGAAAACTATAAGTCCGAACAATATATTTTTTATGCTACAACAAACGGAACTGTATTAAACGCAGAAATGAAACAATATTTTACTGCACATAAAGATCATTTTGTACTTGGACTAAGTTTAGATGGAATTCCGGAAGTACATAACAAAAACCGTAGTAACTCATTTGATAAAATAGATATAGACTTTTTTATAAAGACATGGCCTAACCAAAGTGTTAAAATGACATTGTCTGAATATTCTCTTGAACATTTAGCAGAGAGTATAATATATATACATTCTTTGGGATTTAAGGAAATTGGTGGTGTTAATCTTTTTGAGGGAACCTTTGACTGGAGTGATCCCAAATACATAAGAACATTAATACCACAATTACAAGAATTGGTTTCGTATTATGTTGAGAATGATTCATTAACAGTTAACCAAATGTTGTCACGAAAAATATATGTTTGCGAAGAAACCAATCGCCCTAAACGCAAATGGTGTGGAATTGGTACAGGTGCAATATTCTTTGACACAGATGGTACAAGATTGCCATGTCCTTTTATAACACCTATGACTTTTGATAAACAAGAACTTGAAGATATTTTAAAGACAGACTTTAATAATCAAGCTAATTTTATTGATGATGATTGTTTTAAAAATTGCTATATTTATCCTATTTGCCCTCATTGTGCAGGAGCGAATTACTTGACACAAAAAACATTTAAAAATAGAGATAAATCAAGATGTCGAATTCAAAAACTTATAACATTGTATTGTGCGGATTTGCAAGCAAAAAGATTATTGAAAAATCCTAAATCTGTATCTGAGGACAAGTTATATTATACGATTAGCGCAGTAAAGAGAATACGAGAAGAGTTTTTGGATGAATTTAGAGATTTTGCTGATATTATGTAAAAGATGTTATGTTTAGTTATTTTTAACAACCACCGCTTTATACGGTGGTTGTTACCATATAATATGGATTCAATTAAAAAATAATGGGATAAGTTTGAGGTGATTTGTATGGAAAATAAAAATGATATAGTAGTTAGTGGAATAAAGACTAATAATTTAAAAAATATAACTATAAGAATAAAAAAGAATAAAATTAATTTAATTATTGGTCCATCAGGAAGTGGGAAATCTTCACTCGCATATGACACTATTGCTCAAATAGGACAACATGAGTTTGATTCAATATATGCAGATAATGTTTGTGAACCAAATTATAAAGTAGATTCTTATTCAAATATGATTATAACTATTCCAATTAAACAGTTGAATCTAAATACTAACGTTCGCTCTACAATAGGAACTTACTTTTCTTTGAATATATGTTTAGCGAAAATTTTTTCTTCTATACTTGAATTGCCGTATGATTATTTTATATTAAACAAGTCAGAAAATGTCTGTCCTATTTGTGGGGGAATCGGCTTCAAAAAGGAATTGGATCCTAATAAAATTGTAAACTATGATATTCCTATAAAAAATGTTCCAATTCGTTGTTGGAATAAGAACAAAGATTTTTATCGGAAAATATTACAACAATATTGTGATGATATAGGAATTAGTACCGAAAAAACATTTCGAAAATTATCTGAAGAAGAAAAAGAAATGATTCTTTTCGGGAAAAGCACTAAAAAATACATGATTAAATATATGAAAGCGAATTGTGTATCAACTAGAACAACACAGTATATGGGTGTTATGACTAATACACCTATGCTTAGAAATTTTTCTCCAAGTAACGATTTTTATTTTGATGTTCCATGTGAAAATTGCAAAGGAGAAAAGTATTCAACTGATCATAGAAAGCATTTGATATGTGGAGAGTCAATTGGTTCATTAATGCTTGTTCCTTTTAATCAATTATCGCATTGGTTATTTAAGGTTCATTCTAAATATTCGCATCAAATAAATATTGATTTTTCATTAAATCAGTTAATTTCATTTGTTGAAAAAGCTAATGATTTAGATTTAGGACATTTATTTTTGAATAGAAATATACCGTCATTGTCTGGTGGAGAGTTGCAACGTTTGAAGCTTGTTAAAATTTTTTCTTCGCAACTTACAGATATGCTTATAATATTAGATGAACCGTTAGCTGGATTGTCATTTGTAGATTTGGAGAATGTTTACAAAAATATAATTAGTCTTGCAGATAGGCATACGCTATTAATTATAGATCATCATACATTATTTTATAATGATGCAGCGAATATAATTGCTCTTGGAATTGGAAGTGGTAAACAAGGCGGTAGTATAATTGATGAAAAAAAATATATTGAAAGTCAATGTCAAAAAAATTATTTTTCTCCTAAAAAACCAAGTAAATTTATTAATATAAATTTACAATCAAAAGTATATTCATATGTAGGTGCTCAAGTTAAAATTGCATATCAATGCACTAATGTAATATCAGGAGCTTCTGGTGTTGGAAAATCAACTTTATTAAGAGAATATTTTTCACAATTTTTTGATAGCTATTCATATGTTAACCAAAAACCAATTATTGGGAAAAGCCACTCGATAGTTGCAACTGATTTGGATATTTTTAAAGAAATAATAGATTTATTCTGTAAAAAATATCAAAAAGAAAGATCATACTTTTCAAATATGAATGGCGCAAAGGGAGCGTGTCAAAAATGTGGAGGTACAGGTATAGTAACATATGGTTCGGAAAATCAAAGCCAAATAATACTTAATTGTAAAGATTGTGATGGAACAGGATTTAATCCTAAATTATCTAAATATCAAATTAATAACATAACAATAATGGATATTTTAAAAATGACAATTGATGAAGCGTATGTTTTTTTTACTCCTTTAAATTCTAAGGTAGCAAAAAAGTTAAAACAAGCACAGGAATTATTGCTAGGACATTTACAGATTGGTGAAAAAACATCTAGTCTTTCAGGCGGTGAAAACTTAAGGGTTAAGTTATTAAAGGTAATGAATACAAATAAACAAACAATTGCCATTGATGAACCATTTAGAGGATTAAATAGTTGTGAAATTTATCAGGTAGTGCGTTATCTTAATAAATTATCAGACGAAGGGAAAACGGTAATAGTTGTAGCTCATGAAGAAGAAGCCTTTTCTTTTTTTGCTAATCATATCATTCTTAAAAATAAAAATGGAGTATTGTGTGATGTGAATAATGAGAATTTTTAAATAGTTTGAATATAGCATTTTTAATAATAGGGTATAATTAATTAGAAAGAGATATTTATAAGAAAATT
This sequence comes from Oscillospiraceae bacterium, assembly GCA_017848125.1. Lineage (GTDB taxonomy): Bacteria > Bacillota > Clostridia > Oscillospirales > Ruminococcaceae > Huintestinicola. Next base: position 10,986 of record JAGAJY010000181.1, on the reverse strand, counting down.
AATGTAAAAATAAAACGTCGTAAATCCGTCGTAAAAAACGGAAACGACGCTGAAAAAGTGGCGTAAATACGCAGTTTGAGGGCAACAAGGAGCAAAGCCTCCAAAACCGCGTGTCGTGAGTTCGAATCTTACTGCCCCTGCCATTTTATGGCAGATATTGCCACAGAAAAGTCCGTAGATACGTCATCTACGGACTTTTTCTTTTTTTGTGCGAAATTTGTCGAAATACCACTTTGGTTACTATTTGGTTACTACGGTAACCGCAAAAATAGAACATCATTTAAACGGTATAAGAAGGTGGCTGAACTTAGAATGTATGCTTTCTGTAAAGCAGGTTATACTTGTCAGCTGAAGTGCAAAACTCAAAAGGTCACATCAGTTTCAAATCAAACCCCAAGTCTATTATTTTTTTTAAGTAATCTTGCATTTTATCATTAACATCAATCATCAAATCAAACGAATCTGCATTTTCATATATCTCGAATCCCAATAGATAATTATCAATACTATCATCAATCAATAAAAATTCAAATCGTCCATATTTTCGCAGCTCTGATACAAGCTCATGGACGCTTTTAAAGCTATACCATATCACCTCATATTGGCAATAATGAAATGCACCGTTGGAATAGCATTTGTGATTCAGCTCAATAGCTTCGGATCTTAATTTCTCATATTCGTCTTGATCTGTATTCAACCATAAACATAGACTGATAGTTTTTTTTATTGGGGCGGAATGGACACGGATTATTATGTTTTTCAAAAAGTGGATTGCCACTGACGATACCTCGTTGCTATGATTTATTTACCTTGTACAAGGGTATGTATTGCTTTTTAGGGGGGAATGTGGTATAATGAAGAAAATCGGACAGACCGACAAATTAAAATTTGTCAGCAACACAAATTAACGTTACCGAGCTGCAAATAAAAGTTCATTTCTGAATTTTCCAACGAGGTGGCTGCGGCGACACACCGCTAAATTCCAATTTGGTCGAGCAGTCCAATATGTACCGCCGTATTCGGAGAAATCCGAGTACGGCTTTTCTTATTCCTTGCTGTCGGTTTCATTCAGATGATTGACTGATTTATAAGAGAGTAAAAAACACCGATATGCTGCGATTTAACAGCATAGCGGTGTTGCTGTACTTACTCATCATTTAAGCGATATAGTAACTTTTTGAACATATTTCGGAATTTAACATTTCTCAAACATTTCGCCAAAATATCTCAAACAAACCTGCTATATAATACAGACATAAGATACAGAAAGGAAGATAAATATGAAAAACAAATTCGAATACACCTACTCTGCAGCGAAAAACGCAGAGATTGAAAAAATTAGAAAGAAATACGCTCCTCAGACCTCTGCCGGGTCAAAGCTTGAGCAGATAAAAAAGCTGGACAGAAGTGTTGAGAGCAAAGGTATTGCCTGTGCTCTTGCAATAGGAATGCCGGGGGCGCTCATCCTTGGACTTGGTATGTGCTGCACAATGGTCTGGACAAATTTATTTGTGCTCGGAATTTTTGTCGGAATTATCGGTATTGTAATGTGCGGTGTGGCATATCCGATATATAAAAGCACAATAAATAAAAAGTGTGCAGAAGTTGGTCCGCAGATTCTGAAGCTTACCCAAGAAATTGAAAATAATAAATAAAAGGAGAAATGATTATGTCAAAGCTTGTTGAAATGAATGAAAAGATTGCTGACGCAGTTGTCGGCGGCTACAAGAAGATTGAGAAAGGCGTTGTTGACGGGTATAAGAAAATCGAAAACGGTGTTGTTGATGGTTTTGAAAAAGTATCCGACAAATTTGTGGAAAAGCTTTTTACCCGTGAGGGAGAAACAGTTGAGGAAGCCAAAAACCGTATGGCTGAAAATGCTAAGAATGCAGGAAAATAAAATCAAGGCAGTCTTGTCTAAAGCAGGACTGCCTCGTTTTTATTTCATAAGCTCATCTGTGAGCCGTATAATTTCAGGAGCGATTTTTTCACGCTCCTTTTTTGTTACATGGCTGTAAAGGGGATATGCGGCAGATACCATAACAATTCCGATAATGCCCACAATTATTCCCGACACGAACAGCTCTGTCCATACCATACACATAGACATTCCCGTTCCGAGAATGAGTGCACCGATAATTCCGACAATAAGTGAAATTACTGTTCCTTTTCGGGTCACGCTTTCATCAAGACGGCGAAGCTGTTCCATTTTGTCAGCTTCTTTGGGTACATATTTTTCTCTTATCTTCTTTATTTCCTCCTGCTCTTTGGCAGAGTAGGTGTAGCTGAAGGTTTCCTTATTCTCCATAGGTATCGTTCTCCATAATCTGTTTTATTTCCTTTGAATTTTTGACAATGCTGTAAACCGACATTGCGACAATAATTATGCTTACGCCTGCACCCGTCAGCATAATAAAAATCTGCCTGTTTTCAGTTGTCATATCCTTGCCGAACTCGGAAAACATTGCCGTTTCCAGCGAAAGCATTGAAACAAGCGCAGCAGCCATACTGATAATTTTCGTCATAGACATCACGGGACTGCCAAGTTTTCTGTATTTCACAAGATTTACAATTGCGACTGTTGTTATATAGAATGTGTACGCCGCCATAACGTAGATAAGTATGCCGTGATATTCATAGCCCTTGTTCTGATACAATATCATAAGCACCGCACCTGACAGCGCAAGATTTATAGTCAGCAGAATATATCCGCATAGTCTTGAATGTCTAAGCTCTTTTAATCGATTTTCTCCGATACCAACATGGTTTACAAAGCGCACCAGCAGAAAACGCATTACTGCTAAAATCGTATAGTAAAAGGCAAGTACGAAAAACCACGCTGTATTGTATAGAAATCCTGACACGATATTTATTCCTACATAAAGAATATTTACAGCAAGATTTCGGTATAGCGTGACGTGTGTTTTGAATTTGTGGTCGGTAAAATATCGGTTTCCTATCGGATTGTCATAAACTTTTTCCTTTGCGGCACGATAATGCTTTGGCACTACCTTGATACACCTCATAACAACAGCAGTCAATGTGTAAAATGACAGAACATAGGTTAAATAAGCAACAGGGTGTGTTTCGTAGCCGCCGATAAAGGTGTAAACAAGAGCCGCTGTGCAAATCGGGACAAGCAGGATTATTGACCACAAAGGTGGGTAGAGATATTTAATCAGCTTTTTCCATTCCAACTGCGTCACTCCTTTTCAGTTTGACAGTAAATACAGTACCCTTTCCGATTTCACTTTCGACAGCGATTTCACCCTGCATAATGTCAACCACACGTTTCACAAGAGCAAGTCCCAGACCGTTTCCCTGCATAGCGTGAGAAGTATCTCCCTGATAGAATTTTTCAAAGATATGTTTGCCTGTTTCTTTGGAAATACCGCAGCCTGTATCAGAGATTTTTACTGTTGCATATTCATCATCAGCGGAGAGCGAAACGGAAACAGCACCGCCGCTTTCGGTAAATTTAAATGCATTTGAAAGCAGGTTGTTCCATACAAGAGAAAGCAGATCGGAGTCAGAGTTGATATAAATGCCGTCCTCGATTTCCGTTTCAATGTCAATGTTCTTCTGTTCCCATATTTCCTCAAACTGCAAAAGACTTTCGCAAAGCTGTTCGCTTAAATCAAAATGCTTTGACACAGGGAAAATCTGCTGATTTTCAAGCTTGTTGAGCTTTAAAATATTTGTGATAAGGCTTGCAAGTCTGCGTGAGTTGTCGGTAATTCCCTTTGCATATTCAACACGCTTTTCATCGGTCAAATCAGGGGATTGAAGCATTGTTCCGTAATTCTGAATAACCGCAAGAGGCGTTTTTAACTCATGTGAAACATTGGCGATGAAGTCTGTGCGGAGAGTTTCAACGCTTCCTAATTCTTCCGCCATTTTGTTGAAACAGTCAATGATGCTGTTAAAACTCTCATATGCGTAATTATCCCCGAAAGGCTCTATGCGCACGGAAAAATCACCGCTTGTAATCCTTTCGCCTGCTGAAACAATATGCTTTGTGGGGCGGTCAACCATAAGCCTGCGGCGTACTGCGTCAATAATCGTGAAAAGCAGACTGATAAGAAGTACGTTACCAAATGTAAGCTTTGCCGCTGTTGAAATATTTTCCTCGGTAAAGGTTAAGTCAAGACTTTCCGACATTACCGTTATAAAAAGCGTCATACAGCAGGTCACAACAAAAGCTGCAACAAGAAAGAACACAAACCAGTTGCTCATGCCGTGAAGAATTTTTTTGTAATTCACTTTATCACCGCCTTGTAGCCGAGTCCGTGAACGGTAACAATTTCAAAGTCAGTACATTCTGAAAGCTTGCTTCGGAGTTTAGTCATATATACATCAACAGCACGGGGCGCTGTTTCTGTATCTGCGTCCCAGAATTCGTCCATAAGCTGTGTGCGGGTAAAGGTCTTTTTCGGATAGGAAAGAAGCTTGTAGAGAATGGAAAATTCCCTTGTCGTCATAGGTATTTCCTCATCACCGAGATATGCTGTGTGCTCATCGGCGTCCATAACAAAGCTGCCGATTTCAAGCTTTCTGCTTGAGGCAATTTTCGCACGGCGGAGCAGTGCTCCTATACGCAGGAAAAGCTCGTCAAGGTCGATAGGCTTGACCATATAATCATCAATTCCCACACGGTAGCCTCTCTGTTTTGAGGCGAAATCGTCCCTTGCTGTCATAAAAAGAATAGGAATTTCGTTATTCAGTGAACGTACTGTTTTTGCAAACTCAAAACCGTCAATATCAGGCATCATAATATCCGACACAATAAGGTCGAACACGGTTTCGTACATAGCGTCATAGGCTTCATTTGCCGTAAGACAGCCTGTTGCTTCATATCCGCTGTTATTAAGAAATGTGCAGACCGTTTTGTTCATTTCACGGTCGTCCTCCACCACTAATATCTTGAACATCGCTTTACCTCCGATGGTTTTTCTTTATGATAACACAGAAATGTTAAAGTTTTGTTTCTGTTTGGGCATTGCAAGAGAATTTTAACATAAAAAGCGGAGTTGTGTCAATTGACATACTCCGCTTAAAATTATACAAGACTTGTCTTTTTCAGCACCTGATTGCTTATTGCACCAAAACCTGTTCCGATTACAATTCCGCCGACAATGCACAACAGTACGTTTATAGCCGTTGCATTGAGAGGAGAAAGCATCGGTATCATCATAAACAAGAACATTCCTACCATAAGTGACAGAAGGATTGAAAGCCACGCTTTCTGCTTAGCAATGACGCTCATCAGTAGATAAATCGGAACAAATACCCATATCAGAAGCATTTTTGCAAGAAGACACATCATAAGATTTCCTGCATTGAAGCCGACCATTTCAAATGGCAGTCCAGCGATTACTCCGCCAAGAAGAGTACCTGTGAAAAATGAAAGCACTGCTATCATTCCGCAAATAGAGCAGACAACTGTTTTCGATATAACATAATCGGTTTTCTTTGCTCTTACAGTAAAGAGATTTTTCGCATAACCGCTTCTGAAATCAGCAGATGTGAAAAGGCAGACAAGCACAGAAATGCCGAAATACAGCAGATTTATGTTGCACATAGCGAGCATATCCACCTCCATGGCGGAAGCGGTTTCGCTTTCAGTTGTATCTTCGCTGACAGTCCCGATAATCTGCCACGCACTGTCAAAAGCCTCAATAACCGTTTCTTTTCCTGTCTGAGGATTAACCGAAACGGAGCCGTCCATCATAGTTGTCATAACAAGAATAAGGATAGGCACAACAAAGCAGATACCCGTCACGATATAAAAAAGAGGTGTTGTGAACATTCTGCGGAAGTCCACCTTCAGCATACTTTTAAGTTTTTTCATCTCACTTGCCTCCTTTCATAAGGTCGATGTAGTATTCCTCAAGGCCGATTTTTGCCTTGCCGATTTCGGTAATAATAATTCCGTTTTCATAAAGATAACAAACGATTTCTTCGGGGGTAACTGTGTCATAAACACGGATATATCCGCTTTCATCTTCTTCAACATGTGAATATTTACAACTAAGAATTGCCTTTGCTCTGCTCATATCCTTTGCCTGCAAAGCAGTGTATGTACGGCAGTCAGCTTCAAGCTCAGCGGCGGTCATTTCTTTCAGCATTTTACCGCCCTTGATAATTCCATAGTGAGTTGCGATTTTTTCAAGTTCACCTAAGATATGCGAAGAAATTACAACGGTTGCCCCTGTTTTTGAAATGTCGGTCAGCACCTCACGCATAATTCGCATACCATCTGCATCAAGTCCGTTTATAGGCTCATCAAGCACCAACAGTTTCGGATTGCCCAGAAGTGCCATTGCAATTCCTACACGCTGTTTCATACCAAGAGAACAGTTCTTGTATTTATTTCCTGCCGCACCTTCCATACGTACAAGCTTAAGCACCTTTACAACCTCTTGCTCTGCATTGGAAATATCAAGATTTGCCGCCTGCAGCATCATATTATTCCACACACTCATATTTGGAAAACAGCCGGGAGCTTCAATTAAAGCGCTCATCTGCGAGCGTATTTCGGGGTCAGTATGGTCTTTGCTGAATAGTTTTACCGTGCCGCTGCTTTTATGGATAAGTCCGCAGATTATCTTTTCGGTTGTTGATTTACCTGAGCCGTTTTCACCGATAAAGCCGTAAATTGCACCAACAGGTACAGTCATATCAAGTCCGCAGAGAGCTTGCTTTTCTTTAAAATTTTTCGTTAAGCCTTTTATTTCTATTGCATTCATTTTCAGACTCTCCCTCCTTAATATACGTCACACTTTGAAAGTATGCGTGTTCCTGCAACAGTGTAGACAGCTGTCCAAGCGGCAGAACAGATAAGACATACAATCAGAGTTAAAACACTGCTTGAAAGACAAGCATAAACCGATGAGCCGTAAAGGAAGATGTTGAGAATAGCGTTATTGCCGAAAACCGCCGCCGCACCAATGATGAGAATACCCGTACCGAAGAAGAAACAGGACACGATTGATACACCGAAATATCTTCTGAAAATAATGTTAAGGAAGGTGTAAAGGCTTGCCCAGCCGAGGCTCATAATCATTTTGCTTATAACTGCAATAACAAGAGAACCGACATTAACTTCAAAGGCAGTACCTGCGAAAAGTCCTCCGCCAACTGCTCCGAGCAGATATGTAATGCACATACAAGCCATTGAAAACGCACCTATAATTGTTTTGGACAGCATATAGTCCTGCTTTTTTGCGTGAGTTGTAAAAAGCTGTTTTACATATCCCGATTTGTAGTCGTGACCGATAAAGATCGAAACCATAATTCCGCCGAAGATGAAAACCATATTCATATTTGCATAGTCAGCAATGTTGTTGACAACATAAAGGGGCGTTTCTGCAGCAATGATGTGCCAAGTATTGGTATAAAGAGGTTCGGCAACTGTGCCTGTCTGAGGATTTTCCATTCCCATAGTGCCGAGTATCATTGCAGGAATTACTGCGGCAATGGCGAGGAAAATGTAGAACATCGGAGTGTGAAAAAGGCGGTAGAAGTCAACGCCGAGCATTCCTCTGAGTCTTTCAAAAAAGGTAGGCGATTTGAAATTCAGTTCTTTCATTACTCTTCCTCCTTTTTTGACATAAGTTCAATATAATATTCTTCAAGACCAATTTTGTTTTTCCTGATTTCGCTGACAATATGTTCGTTTTCCATAAGCAATGCAACAACAGCTTCCACGTCATCAATGCCGTAAACACGGATATATCCTTCCTCTGTGCGTACATCATTGTAATTTTTACGAAGCAGTCCGAACGCACCTGTTATATCCTTTGTTTTAAGGGACACAAAATTTCTTGCTCTGCCTTCAAGCTCCTTTGCTGACATTTCCATTATCATCTTACCCTGACGGATAATGCCATAGTGAGTTGCGATTTTTTCAAGCTCGCCTAAAATATGTGAGGAGATAAGAACGGTACAGCCGTAATTCTTTGTGATGTCAAGAAGAATTTCACGCATAATTCTCATACCGTCCGTATCGAGTCCGTTTATGGGTTCGTCAAGAATGAGAAGTGCAGGCTCGCCTAAAAGTGCCATAGCAATTCCGATTCGCTGTTTCATACCGAGGGAACATTTCTTGAATTTAAGCTGTGAATGTTCCTCCATACGCACAATTTTCAGTACACGGTCTATTTCTTCGGCACGATTTTCAAGTCCGAGATTTATCGCCTGCATCATAAGGTTATCCCATACGCTTGAATTTGGAAAACAGCCAGCATTTTCAATGAGTGCACCTACCCTCACACGCACACCTGCATCGGTATAGTCCTTGCCGAACAGTTTTATTTCTCCGTCATCAGGAACGAGGTGACCGCAGATGAGTTTTTCGGTTGTGGACTTGCCTGAGCCGTTCTCACCGATAAAGCCGTAGATTGCTCCAACGGGAACAGTCATACATAGGTTATCAACAGCATACATTCCACGAAAGCTTTTTGAAAGATTTCTGATTTCAACAGCGTTCATTTTTCTTCTCCTATGCCTATAAATTTTCATTTTACTGAATTATACAGCAGTGATGTTTTTGAGTTGTTTGAGAAATGTTTAAGTTTTGTTAAAGTACACTCAACGGAAATATATCATTAGGCACTTGCTTTGACAGTTGTTATAAAATGATTGAAAATCAAGTGCAAATATGATACAATAAGGAAAAAGACAGGAGGAAAAATAATTGTTCAAGAGATTTTTAAGCTATTATAAACCGCACAAAAAGCTGTTTGTGCTTGATATGCTTGCTTCGTTGAGCGTCGCACTGCTTGGAATTCTTTATCCGATTGTAACAAGAACAATGCTCAATGACCTTATACCAAACAGGCAGTATAGTATGATTATAATTGCAGGCGTATCATTGTTTGTGCTGTATTTTATCCGTATGCTGCTGAACTATTTTATTCAGTATCAGGGACATATGATGGGCGTAAGAATGCAGGGGCAGATGAGGAGCGAAATGTTCCGTCATCTTGAAAAGCTGCCATTCAGCTTTTATGACAATAACGAAACGGGAAAGATTATGTCCCGAATGACAAGCGATCTCAACGATATTGCCGAGCTTGCACATCACGGACCTGAAAACTTTATTATTACAGGCATAACCATTGTCATATCGTTTCTGTACTTGACAAGCATTGATATATGGCTGACGCTTATTGTTTTTGCCTGTGTGCCTGTGCTTGTATTTGTGTCCCTTACACTCCGTAAGAAAATGAGAGAGGCTTTCCGTGAAAGTCAGGCTGCTATTGCACAGATAAACGGCTCTCTCCAGAGCAGTATTGCAGGAATTCGTGTTACAAAAGCCTTCACTAACGAGGAAAGGGAAACGGAAAAGTTTGAAGAAGGCAACTCGCAGTTTATGGAGGCAAGACGTGACGCATACAAGGCAATGGGACAATTCCATTCTGCAACAACAATGATTACAGATGTGTTCAATGTTGTTGTGCTTATTGCAGGCGGTCTGTTTTTATACAGCGGCAGAATAAACTTTGCCGATTACTCCGCATTTATCGTTTCAATAAACCTTTTCCTTGGCCCTGTAAATACTCTTATCCGTTTTATGGAGCAGTTTCAGAACGGTGTTGCAGGTTTCGAGCGTTTTGTTGAGATCATGGAAACAGAGCCTGAAACAAACGGAGAAAAAGCTGTTGCCGCTGCACGTCTTGACGGTGAGATCAAGTTCAATAACGTCAGCAGCAGTTATGCCGAGGGCAAGGAAGTGCTGAAAAATATCTGTCTTTCTATCGGCAAGGGCAAGACATTTGCACTTGTCGGTCCAAGCGGCGGAGGAAAAACAACGCTGTGTCACCTTATTCCGCATTTTTATAAAATAACGGACGGCGACATTCTTATTGACGGCAAGTCGCTGAAAAATATCACTATCGAATCTTTAAGGCAGAATATTGGTATTGTTCAGCAGGATATTTATCTGTTCAACGCAAGTATCCGTGAAAATATTCTTTACGGCAAGCTTGATGCAACAGACGAAGAAGTTGTTGAAGCGGCTAAAAAAGCCAACATTCACGATTACATAATGTCACTTGAAAACGGCTATGATACCGTAATCGGTGAGCGTGGAGTACGTCTTTCAGGCGGTCAGAAGCAAAGGCTTTGTATTGCGAGAGTGTTCCTTAAAAATCCGCCTATTCTTATTCTTGACGAGGCTACAAGCGCACTTGACAATGCTACCGAAATTCAGATACAGAAATCCCTTGATGAACTGAGCGAGGGACGTACAACAATCGTTGTCGCACATCGTCTGTCGACCATAAAAAATGCAGATGAAATTGCTGTTGTGGACAATGGTGAAATTACTGAACAAGGTACTCACGAACAGCTTCTGAATATGAACGGAACTTATGCACAGCTTTACAAACAGCAATTCAGGGAAGTATAAATTGCTGTATTAAGAATCGATTTTCAGTTGTACCAAAGAAAAAACACCGCTATGCTGTTTGATCACAGCATAGCGGTGTCAGTCTGTCGAAAAAGGTCATCCGAAAGGTTGGCTTTTTTTTGAAAGGATATGGTATAATAAAAAGAGTGATAAAAATGCTGCAAAAGGATAAAAAAGAAAGAAATCATAGTTTCCCTAAAGAACCCATTAAAAGCATTACAGGTAGAGGTTGGATTTTGTCTTGTTATTAAATGGTGTTTAGTATTATTGATTTTTTGACAAATCAATGCTTCTTACAGTATCTCTTACCTTCAGAACGAATGACGGTGAAACTGAAAGCTCGTCAATGCCAATTCTGAGGAAAGTTTCTGTAAGAGTTGTATCAGCAGCAAGCTCTCCGCAAATACCAATCCACTTGCCATACTTGTGAGCACTTTCAGCCGCCATTTCAATAAGCTTAAGAACAGCTTCGTGGTGCATATCACAGAAACGGTCAATATCGGGGTTCTGTCTGTCGCAGGCAAGGGTATACTGTGTAAGGTCGTTTGTACCAACGCTGAAAAAGTCAACCA
>JAGAJY010000012.1 GCA_017848125.1 Oscillospiraceae bacterium | reverse complement strand
TCTGTCAAGCAGGTCATTTATTGCCTGCTCAATGCTTTTCAAGTCACGATTGCCTGTGGAAATGTGAATATCCGCCGCCATAGGGTCAATGCTTCCGATAGCTGATTCAATGTCGTCAAAATTATATTGGCTGTTGTGGGCGGCAATGGTAAGCTCGGACGCTGTTACCGCAATTTTGTTCAGAGGGCTGAGAAGCTTTTTCGCCCTGAAATATTCAGGCAGAAAGGTCACTACCCATATAACGCTCTGAACAAGTCCCACAAAGCATATCCCGCTTGTCAGCGCCCTTGCAAATTCTCCGCATTTTACGGTAAACTCACCAAATCGGTAAACACCGCTGCCAAGCGCATTCCAGAAATTCTCCGCAGTTGCGTTTGATAAAAAATGTGCGAAATCGAAATCAAAGCTTCTTGCCATATCGGGGTCAAATGTGCTTACAACCGCACCCTCTGCCGCAATGCACCAGCTTATTACGGCAAACAAAAAAATCATAAGGTCGCTGACAAGATAATTTCCAAGCCGTTCAAGCTGCTTGCTTGCGGCTATCTGGCCCGCTATGGAGCTGCTGTCATTACGATACCTCGCCATTTTGCCGCCTCCCTCAGAATCCCATTTTTTTCAGGTCTGTTATTATATCCGAATAAAACCTTGTAATATCCGATATACCCTCGTCTGACCCCGACGAGAGCTTTCTTCTTCTCATATCAACTTCATCGCAGTGAGAAATTCCCCGTTTATCGCTGCCGTAATATACACCCTTGAAATTTGTCCATTTTACCGCTCTCGGAGCAAGCAGACCGTCATTTTCTCCCTCAAAGTGATTCACCACTGCCCATGGGACAGCCATAAAAATATCAGAAGTCATTTTCTTCATTGCAAAGGCGTAGCTTTGATAATAAACTCCCTCCGCATCGGGATTCATTATATTAAAACGCTCTGCGTCCGCTGTTCTGAAGCTTTTTACCGCTTCATATGTCGCAGGAGATTTATCTCCCAGCAGTCTGAACCACAGATCTGCCGCACCGCAGCCGAATTTCACAAGTCCCTGCGGTGCTTTCATCAGCCTGTCAACTGTTACCGAGCCGTTATGAGGTGTTGAAACGGTGGTAAGAGAAGCCACCTTATCTGCATATCCCATAGATGAAATCAGATAACGGGACTCCAGACCGCCTTTTGAATGGGCGATAATATTCACCTTTTCCGCACCCGATTTCATGAGCACATCATCAAGAGCCGCTCTAAGCTGATTAGCATTGCTTTCAATGCTTCCGTTGCAGTCCTGCCTGCCGTAAAATACCTTAGCGCCGTTTTCCTCCATTGCCTTGGGAATACGCCCCCAGTAGTTTATCCCCTTAAAATCACGAAATCCCATTCCGTGAACCAACAGAACGGGATAACGCAGCTTGTCATTTGATAACATAACCCACCCCTCTGACAGTCTGTATGTATTTTATTTCGGAAACCTCCTCCAGCTTGCTTCTGAGGTAACGGATATATACATCAACAACGTTAGTCTCACCGAAATAATCATACCCCCAGACACGTTCAAGAAGCTGTTCACGGGTAAGAACAATAGACACATTTTCCAGAAGTGCCTGCAAAAGCCCGAATTCCTTTACAGTAAGCTCCAGAGGCTTTCCGCCGCAGGTAACTGTATGACGTGCAGTATCCATTGAAAGCTCCTTGAACGAGATAAGACCCTCTGCTGACTTTTCCTCCGACGAGGAGCTGCGCTGCCTGAGGGTAACTCTTATTCTTGCAAGGAGTTCTTCTATAGCAAAGGGCTTTGTGATATAGTCATCTGCGCCCATATCAAGCCCCGAAACCTTATCCATAACGGAATCTCTTGCGGTGAGCATAATAACAGGCACATTATTCTCTGCTTTTCTGAGCCTTCTGAGGACCTCAAGCCCGTTAAGTCCGGGGAGCATTATATCAAGGAGTATAAGGTCAAATTCACCGCTTTCGGCAAGAGTAAGCCCCTCTCTGCCGTCACCTGATACAGTTGTGCTGTAATCCTCGTGCTCAAGCTCCAGCTGAATAAATCGTGCAAGCTGATGCTCGTCCTCAACAATAAGAATCTTTGCCATTTACGGGACACGCTTCTGTCGAAACGTGCCTTCACCTCCCCCTTAAATTTAGTCGCACTTGCGTATTGAATAGCTGCACCCGTTGAACATTGTGATTATAACGATAAGAAAGCAAAGTCCTGCAGTACAGCAAAGCAGAGCAATTGCAAGAACAAGAGGAAATGCGAGCTTCTCAATTCCGTCCTTAGATATAACCACCTGATATTTCAGAAGGTCTCTGCATACCTGACATATTTTCTGCCAGGCAATGCTGAAAAACTCTTTGATGCTTTCGGCGTCTGCCGCAGTTTTTTCGCTGTACATATATAGATCGGGCTTCATTCCCGTTGAATACTTATTATTTACCGAATTGCCAAGCTTTCCTCGGCGTTCAAGAACTATCATAGCTTCCAGAAGGTCGAAATTCGTTTCCTTCAGAACTTCGCCTGCTTCTTCGTAGGATATTCCGCATTTTTCAACCAGCTTTTCCGCCATTTCGTGATGTTCCATCGGAAATCCCCCTTCCGTTTTTCGTAAATTCAGCATAGGCTTCGTCCTTCCGCATTATTATAGCATAACTTTAAAACGATTACAACACAGATTTGTTAATATACTGAAAATCAGCAGTTATCAGCTTTTATTGAAAAATCCGTTGTCGCTGTCATCATCGCAGGGAGTGTATGAATAATCAGGAGTTACGGCAGAGCTTGCAGGCTTTGTAAAGCCGAATACAAATTCCTTAGGAAAATCCACTCCTCCAAAAACATATCTCACTCCGCAGAGAACTGAAATAAGCACCGCAGGAACAAGAAGCTCACCCAGAAGTATCAGACAGAGAAGCGCTCCGATAAGAGGCACTCTGAAATATTCTCTGCTGCCGCAGACGGAAACGCTGTTTCTGCAAAGCTTATCAAAAAAGCCTCTGATATGAAAAGCGGCAGTCCTTCTGTTTTTCGCAAAGCTTTCCCTTGCCTTGTTTCTTGCAGTGTTTGCATATTTTCTGCTGCTTCTTGCCTTTTCAAGCATTATGGCTGCGGAAACCATATCCTTTCCGCACGCCTCATATGCATATCTTGCTTCCTCAAAGCTTGCACCTGTTTTATTAACAAGTTCGCTTACATTTTCAAAATCATTCATACTTTTCAGCCTTTCGATTATTATAAAATTATTATTGCACACTCGTATTAAACCATATTGTGATTAAGATTAAAATCAGATTAAAAAAATCAGGGTTTGAAGGAGATTCTTTTCTGTACGGGGAAGTCTGCTCCGTCAAGAACATATTCAACTCCGCAGAAAAGAGAAATAAGTATTGCGGGAATTGATATTTCAAAAGTGAGCAGAGCGATTATGAGAAATGCGATTATAGGCATATTGAAAATCGCTCTTGTTCTTGCAACTGTAATACGGTTATTGCAGAGTACCGAGAAAAAGTGTCTTACTTTGCCGCCTGTGCTGATTTCGGGAAGATTTCTGTATTCGTTCATATAAATGACCGTCCTTTCATTGGTTTCATATATTGGTTGCTGTTTCTGTAATATATAATACCCTATCAGCATTAAATTGTATTTTAAGATAAGTTAAAATTGTATTAGAGACTGATTTAAAATAAAAAAACTGAGAAGCTTTGAGTTCTTCTCAGGATTCTGCATATCAGAATTTATTGTTTAAGCTTATTCCATTCCTCTCGCGTTATAGCATAGACATATGAAATCTTATTATTTTCATCAGGATATTCTTTTACTTTCTTCATTCCAGCTGCAATAGCAGTAGAATACGACCCTATATTTGTATATTTCATATAAGAATACAAACTATCATATATAGTATTTTCAAATGCCCAATCTCTGACAGCTTTTGCTGCTTCACTTCCAAAACCTTTTTTCCAATACTTCTTGTGAATGTGATATCCTATTTCCGGAAGTAATTCTCCATCTATTGTTTGTATCGTCAATCCGCAATCCCCTATAAATTCTCTTGTTTCTTTTAAGATGACAGCCCATATACCAAAACCATACTCCTGATAATTCTGTATATTCCATTCAATCCATTGTCTTGTCATTTCTTCATCATAGGGCTTCGGATAATGCTGCATTGTTTCTTCATCTGATAATATTTCAAATATTGCATCAAAATCTTCCATTGAATAATTCCGTAATATTAGTCGTGCTGTTTCAATTACCATTGTACCCCTCCTAATCACAGTTTGTTTCTTATATAATAAAAATAATAATAATAATACAAATCAAGTCGCTTCCGATATAAATATCAAAAGCGGCTTGACAATACCTCTATTATAAAAATCACTTTATATCAGGCTGCATACAGCCGCATAGAAGCCCATTTTATCAAGCTCCATTCTGACAGCTTCTGCCTTTTCGTCAGCTCTGAATATGCCGAATACAGCTGAGCCGCTTCCTGTCATACAGGCACACTCTGCACCGTTTTCGGTCATAATACGTTTTATTTCCGAAACCTCGTCACAGTTTGTAACCTCGTCGAAAATATTACGGCAAAGGTCGGATATTTCGACTGCTGAGGACGCTCGCAAAAAGCTTTCCCTTACGTCCTTCAGACCGATTTTCTGACCTACAGAATCAATTCTTCCGAAAGCTTCCGCTGTGCTTATTCCCTTTTGTCCCTTGGCTATGAGAACAGTTCCCGAAAGCTCAGGAAGTGGCTCTATTATCTCCCCTATTCCCGTACACCAGCCGCAGCCGCCCTTTATGCAGAAAGGAATATCCGCACCTATGGGCGTTCCTATGGCAATAAGCTCGTCCTCTGAAAGCCCTGTTCCAAGCAGCTTGTTCAAGCCTTTGAGAACAGCCGCACCGTCAGCGCTTCCGCCGCCCATTCCTGCCTGTGAGGGAATGTTTTTCACGATTTCTATTCCAACACCGCCGAGCTGTTTTCCTGTTTTATCAAGAAAAGCCCTTGCGCATTTATATGCAATATTCCTCTCATCACGTGGAATTAACGGGTCTGAGCAATGGATCTGTATTCCTCCGCTGTCAAGCTCGGTAAGCGTAACACTGTCTGACAGGGAAATAGTATGCATTACCGTTTCCAGAAGATGATAACCGTCGGCTCTTTTACCTGTTACATCAAGATAAAGATTTATCTTGGCAGGTGCGTTTATTTCGCAGAAGCCGCCGCTGTGAGACGGGGTAAAATACATATCACCACTCCGTTCAGTTAATGAAAAAGCCGCAGACATAGCTTTCCTTGGGGCAAAAATCCTTTATCCCTCTGACTCTTGAAGGCTTTTTTCTGTTGGAAAACCTATTGCAAACATCATAGCCCTCGCCGCAGTTTATCACCGCCGCAAAGTGAAGCAGAGACTTCTTGGGCTTTGCTACCCAATAGCATATTATCCCTACCTTTACAGCTCCCATTACATTCACAAAGTCTGTATAATCCTTTGCTTTCACCGCCGCAATACGACATTTTGCAAAGCAGTCTTCCAGCTTTTTCGGGTCTGTTCCCAGAAGTCCGCCCATACGCAGAGCAAAGCTGTCGATACCGAGAGTGATAAGGGAAAAATCAGGATTATGCCCTGCGGCATAAAGCGCATTGTAAACAGCTATGGGCGCACAACCGTTAAAGGAAACCGATGCGATTCCCATACGGTGCTTTGATACATTACAGCTTTTCTGTCCGTTTATCAGTCCCGCAGGCTTTCTCAGACGGATATTCTTTTCATAATTCCGCTTTGCCTTTGCGGAAGCGATTTTCAGAAGCTCGTCCTTCGCAATCATTACTGTTCACCGTTTCTCTGCTTATCGAGAGCCGCAAGAAATTCCTTGATTCGCTCAATTGCCGTCATAATATGCTTTAAAGAATACGCATAGGAAATTCTGATGTATCCCTCGCCGCATTCGCCGAATGCATTTCCGGGAACTACTGCCACATTATACTCATACAGCAGTCTTTCGCAGAACACCTCGCTGGAAAGCCCTGTGGACTTTATGCATGGGAACACATAGAATGCACCCATAGGCTCAAAGCAGGTAAGACCTATATCATTAAGCGCCTTTACAAGATACCTTCTTCGCATATCATATTCATCACGCATTTTCGCAACATCAGACTCGCAGTTTTCCAGAGCTTCAATTGCCGCATACTGTGAAACGGTGGGAGAGCTCATTATAGCATACTGATGTACCTTTAACATCTGAGAAATAACAGGCTCGGGACCTGCCACATATCCCAGACGCCAGCCTGTCATGGAAAATGCCTTTGAGAAGCCGTTAACAAGCAAGGTGCGCTCCTTCATACCCTCAATCTGAACAATGGAGCTGTGAACTCCGCTGTATGTAAGCTCGCTGTATATCTCATCGGAAAGAACCATAATATCCGTTCCTCTGAGCACCTCTGCAATGGCTTCAAGATCCTCTCTGCGCATTACAGCGCCTGTGGGATTGTTGGGGAAAGGCAGTATCAGGAGCTTTGTTCTGGGAGTTATCTTCTCCCTGAGCATATCCGCAGTAAGGCGGAACTCGTTTTCAGCTGTAGTCTGAAGCGAAACGGGAACACCGCCGCAGAGAGAAACTATGGGCGAATAGCAAACAAAGCTGGGCTCTACCACAAGCACCTCGTCACCGGGGT
>JAGAJY010000011.1 GCA_017848125.1 Oscillospiraceae bacterium | reverse complement strand
GTTTCATCTTCAAGGTCGGATTCAATGGCATAGACATCATTTACATCTATCGCCTGTTCAAGAACATCTCTCCAACCTCCCGACAAATCAAGCTTTATTTTTTTCTTCGCCATAGTATGCACCCTTTCAGTTATGTATTCTATTTATAATAACGCTGGCTTCATATTTGGTCAGCTTATCATAATCTATATCAAGGTCAGAGAGTTTTTTGCGGTTTCGGTAAATGAGCCGCTTCTGTGCATCGGAAGCAGGCTGACCGCCCCACTTCCTTACGCTTTTCATATCCCACAGCTTATGGTTGTTCGGGAAATTGGTGACAAGAAAGTTATACACAAAATCAAGTACATTCTGCATATACATTCTCACCGTTGTTTTCACAGGCAGCTTGTTTTCATAGAGCACCGCCCTGCTGTTCCCTGTCATATCCTCGCTTTCCACTCTGATGCAGCAGTTCCTGTCGTATGAGCAGACCATATCTCCGTCGGGGAGCATAACATAATTCACATCATGAGTGTCATAGCTGTTCTCTTCCTCAAATATATCCACAAGGTGAGCATTTATCTGCCAGTCCTGGGGCTTGTTCATCTCATACTTTATTCTGTCCTCAATGTCTGTTATGAGCTGTCCCTCAATTTCTTCCTGGGGAATTGAAGCGGGGACCTCACTTATTCCGAACAAGCTCGATGCCGTGCATAACTTTATCTTGCCTGTCACACCAACGCAGTCCATAAGGAGCAGTTCCTTCTTGCCCTCATGCAGCCGAAGTCCCCGTCCGACCATCTGTGCGTACAGACTTGAATTTCGTGTGGGTCTTGCGATTATCACAGTTTCGATAAGCGGCATATCCGTTCCCTCGGTAAACACCATGCAGTTTACTATGCAGGGAATTTTTCTTGCCGTAAAATCTGCGATTATCTCGTCCCTGTTCTCCGTTTCTCCCGTAACCACTCTTGCCCCGGGAATTTCCATTGCAATATTTCGTGCATGATTTACGGAGGTCGCAAAGATAAGTGTCTGACCCACCGCATACTTTTGATATGCTTCGGCAATCGCCTTGTTCTGCTTCTGAATATCCATAGCACTTGACAGCTCGCCCACATTCAGATCGCCGTTCTGACTGCTGACCTCGGAAATATCATAGCCGATATCAATTTTAAGGCAGCGGATATTGGACAGATAATTATTCTTGATACCCCATTTCAGGTTTCTCTCAAAAATTATGCTGCTGTATATCTCGCCCAGCTTTACATTGTCGGCACGATTTGGTGTTGCGGTAAATCCAATATGCAGCCTCGGATTAAAATACTCATATATCTTTTTATAGGTAGGAGCAACAGCATGATGAGCTTCATCGGTGATGATGATATCAAAATCATCGGGAGAGAAACTGTCAAGCCTGCGGACAAGCGACTGAACACTTGCCGAAACAACTTCCTCACCATTGCTGTGAATGTCTGCCTTCTCTACTCCGTATGAGCAGTCAAAATATTTCTTCGGCTGCCATACAAGCTCTTCACGATGAGAGAGAATGAGCATACGTCCCCGTCTTGCAATATGTGAGAATATGACTGTCTTCCCTAAACCTGTTGCCACCGCCACAAGGTAGGAGCCGCTTTCTGTGTTGTTGATTATATTAACACATTCCTGCTGATAGTCCCTGAGCTGAATTTCATTCATTGGCATTATCCCCGACAAGCCACTTCTCGATCTTGGCTGCAAAATACTTGTCCATATCCATATTGCGGAGCTGATCGTTCATCTCCACCTTGAACCATACCTCAACGGGCTTTGAGAGGTTGAGCGAGAAAATCCCCATCAGGCTTTTTGCGTCCACAATATATGTGCCGCTTCTGACCTCCGCCGAAACAACAAATCTTTCAAGTCCTGTCATAACATTGCAGAACTCATTGACATCGGAAATGGTTTTCAGAGCAATTCTGAAAAAATATTCCTCCTCATGTGATGAATGATTTCTTCTATTTTTCATAATAAGTTTTCCTTTCCTGTTCATGTTCTTCTTCATTTATCTGAACAGCCTGTGCCTTCCGTTCCTGTTCTTCCCTTGCCCTTTCAAGCAGAAAATCATAGTCGCACTGCACCTGCTGAGTGTATGTATCAAAATAATCGGTGAGCTTGTCACGCTCGGCTTTGGCTTCCTTGATATTTTCTTCGCAGCTTTCAACCTGACCTCTGAGTTTTTCAAGGATCGCCTTATGCTCTGTCACATCATCATTTGACAAAACGCCCTTGTCGGCAAGATAGCTGAGCTTTTTCAGTTCTTCCCTTTCAGCCTTGGTCATCGGATTCTTATTTACAAGCTCCGTAAATCTCGGAAAATCTCCGATGATTTTTTCCTCCTCGGAAATTCTGTCCTCCAGCTTTTTCTTTGCAGCCAGCACCTCCGAATATTTTCCCTCTGCCTTATCCACCACACTTTTCAGCTCACCAACGGAATGGATATTGTTGTTGTGAAGATAACACAGAAGCTCATAATTTTTGAGCACCGTCCGATAAGATACATAATGCGGTCTGTCCGGTTCGGGAGCTTTATACAGCATTATCTGTATCTGCCGCAGGCAAATTGCATATTCTCTCTGAATACCGTCATACTTTGCTATCTCGGATAATGGCATTTCAAAATTTTTATGCTCGATGCGATATGCAAGATGCTCAAGGAAATATCCGTCACCAAGGCGATAAGTCCGTATTGGTTTTCGATTTGGCTTCACCTGTATGGAAAGATACTTTTTCATGCGAATGCCATAGCCCTTTTCTTTCAGCTTGTCCACAAGGTCATCAATGCTGTGCACATCTTCCCTCATAACAAGCTCGTCCAGCTCGGCTTTCAGTTTTTCCTTCCATGAAGCTCCCCGCTTTTGGGACAGGTAATCACCATACTTGTGATTGTAGGATTTTTTCGGATGCTCGATTATGCTCAGTCCATGTGAAAGAGCAATTCTGTCGGAGATTGCCTTTCCTCTGTTCAGAGATTTCTTGTCGGCTCTCCATAGCTTTCCGTCATCATCATACGGGCATACCACGAAATGATTGTGCAGATGTCCTTTGTCTGTATGTGTGGAAACAAGCACCTGAAACTTATCCCCGAACATTTCCTTTGCCCACTCCAGACCAATGCGGTGAGCTTCTTCCTTTGAAACATCACCCGCCTTGAATGACTGAATGTAATGATGAAGCCGCACTCTTTCCTTTCCACCGAGAATGTCTTTTTTCATAAACAAGGACTTTTTCCAGAAGCGTTCCTCGCTGTAAAGTTCAAAGTTCTGCTCCATTTCCTTATAAGCAATATTTGAATCCGTTGAGCAGTTCAGCCCTGTAATAAGCGTGTCCTCTGTTTTGTTTTCATTGGTCACATACTTTAGCAGCTTCAGCGGAGAACCATGCACCGCAACATATTTTATGATGGGCAACTCCGCACCTCACAAGATGACATTGGGCTTCAAAGGCTTCAGATAATTCTCAAAAACGCCTTCAAGAATTTCATACTGCCGCTTGATTTCCTCAACCGCCTTGCTTGTCACTTCGCCTGTGGAGTTTGCAACCTTTGCGATCTGGTTCAGCTCCGTTCCGATCATTCGAAAAGACCTTGTAAGGTCACGAAGCTCGGAGAGGTCGTATCTTTTTATCTCTCCCTGAACAGCCATTCGCCGTATATATACGGCAACTCTCAGATTCAGCTTGTCCGCTTTTTTCTTTATGACCTCATATTCATCGCTGTTCACACGGATAAGCAGCTTTCTATCTCGCTTATCTATAAATATCATCCTTTCTTGTAAGAAATATATCGGGGTGTTAGGGGCTTTTGCCCTTAAAAGCTGAAACCTGCGTTGTTTCAGCCGATTTGAGATATCTCAAATCTACGCTTGCTATCTTCCAAACCGCCCTCATTTTTCAAAATCCTGCGTCCGCCCCTCCCGGGACAAAATCTTGCTCCCTCACAAACCACTGAGGTATTCAACCGAGTTGAAAACCCATATGCAACTCGGTTGAATACAAAAAAGGAGACAAGAAAAAAACATAACCACAAAATCGAAATGAAGGTATGCCACGCAGATTTTTTCAATCGGGAGAATCTCTGATCCTGTTGCTCATATAACATCACTCCTGTTACTTATGTGCTTTACCCGTCCTCACATATGCGATGAACGGCTCTTTGGGTATTCTGTATATCCTTCCTACCCTCTCGATGGGAAACAGTTCTGCATATTCCTCCACCCTTCTTCTGAATGTCAGCGGAGAAATTCCGAGTACGGCTGCCACCTCTTTAGTACTCAGGAAATTCTTCTGTGAATTTGCTATCTCCTCTATGCTTTTGTTCTCCAAAATCTCACCTCTTTTCTATTTCGCTGCTCATCTTGCAAATCCAAGCTGTGGATTTTGTAATTCGGCTGCTCTCTGTATCGCCTTGTCTGCCCAGCTTTTCATTGCACCGACTCTTTCCGCAAAGGGAACAGTCCTTTTTGTAACAAGCAGCTCATTAAAGTCCTTGACATTGTTCATCATACATTCAACGAAGCATTTGCACCGTCCGCTGAACTGCTTACAAAAATTCTTGCCCGCCTGATCGTTGTCCACACAAAGCGTGACATCAAGCCCACTTGCAAGCAGCTTCTCCACAACATTTGGTTTCAGCCCAGCCATTGCCACAAACTTGCAGTCGGTCACATCCGGGTGAAGCGCAATGAAGCTCATAAGGTCGATGGAGCTTTCAAATACAAACGCCTTCTTCGGCTCACCTTTTTCATAAGAGAAAAAACTTGCGGACGTGCCGGGTGCAACTCCCTTATAGTTTTTGAGCTTGCTTTTAACCTCGCTGTCAATGGCTGCCTTGTCAATTTTTCTGTTCTGAATTTCTGCAATCTTGCTGCTTATGACATCAACGCCCGAACTGTCGGTTACGATGTTTGCATTTTTCTCATAAACATATCCGGCGAATCGAACTCCGCTTTCATTCATTTCTCTGCCCAGCATTTCAGCTATGTACGGCTCTGTCGAGATAACTTTTCTATCGGCTGAGAAATCGGCGTATCTTGAATTTCCGACAGTGTAGCTCTTACCGCTTGTCCCATGAATCTCAGCTCCGCAAGATTTTCCATTTTCCTTATGAAGAAAAACTGCATTGCCCTTTGCATCCTGGAATAAGACTCCCGCACGAATAAACTCATTCACAACGGTTGCGTCAATGTGTCGGGTTTTCGTAAGATAGCTGAACACCCGACGATCGTTCTCACCCTTTTCGGGCATTATGAATTCGGGCTTCGGTTCGGGAACAGGCGGCTCAGCATTTCTGTAAAGCGGAGCATAATTCGGAACACTGTCGGTTCTCTCTTCCTGACCAAGCTCCCCGTCAAGAGCAGCTCTGACCGCTTCCTTGAACGGCATATCCATGACTTTCATCAGACAGTTTACAAGTCCCACACCGCCCTTCTGCTGCGAATGAATGTAGAACTTATTGGGAATTGTTGTGTCATTTACATAAAAACCGCCAAAGCCTTCAATATGTGTTTCCGATCCGACACGCTTGCAGGAATACCCCGCCTGACGAAAGTATTCGGTTATGCTGCGTTCATTGGCTCGCTGTATCTGTTCCTCGGAATAGAGCATTTTGTGACCTCCCTTCATATAAGAAAACATTCCGACTGAAAAATGAACTCCCCGGCGTTCTCTCCGCCGATCAGCAGCTCGTTGACATCATCAATAGCCTTCT
>JAGAJY010000180.1 GCA_017848125.1 Oscillospiraceae bacterium | reverse complement strand
GGGTCTTGCGGAAATATTTGACAGCAGAAAATCCACTACGGATATAGATCTCAGCGGAATAAATATTTCTATGCCCCACGATTATCCCACGCCTGAGGAAATCAGGAAAAGAGCGGCTTCTGCAAGCGTTCACAACATTCCCGAGGAGGAGCTTACCGAGGAAGAACGCATCAAGAAAAGCAAGCAGATAGATTACGAGATAATCAGCGGCGATTATGAGCGTAAATTTATGCCCGATGAGCTGAAAACTGACGCCGAGCTTCACGCTGAACGCCGTGCCGCTGCTGAGATAAAGCAGGAAAAGGCGGCAAGAAAAAAGGTCAAGGTAAAGCCTGCAAAGAAGAAGTTCGGGCTTGACCTTGCTGACGATATAAAGGGTGTAAGCCTTTCTCTCGATGATGATTTTGACAGCAAATACGGCGACGCTCCGCTGTTTACCGCCGCTGACCGTGACGAGCTTATCGGCGGCGAGGAACACGAGATCCCCTTTGAGATAAAGCCCCGTTCAGGGGCAAGCCTGTCGGAAAAAATCGAACGAAAAGCAGAGTTTGACGAGAAGTACAGCGCTGCCGAGTCAACCGCTGAAAAAAGCGTGCCGAAGCAGATGCACGAAAAGCCTGCACCTAAACGTGAGCAGGCAGAGAATCCCTTTGACAAATATGCCGCTATTGATGACCTTGACAGTATTCTCGGTCAGTATGAGAAAAAAGAGGAAACGCAGCTTCTGAAACGGTCCGATACATCGCCCCTGAAAGGCTTTACGGATATTTTCAACAAGCTTATGGCTAAGGAAGAAGCGGACAGCGGCGAACGTTCCGAGCTGCTGGAGGGCAGCAGGAAGATAAAGCGTTCCGACGGCGCTATTGAAAGAAAGAAGATCTCAGATATTGATCTCGATCTTTCCGACAAGCTCATTCAGGACACTTCTCAGATAAATACCGACAAGACAAACACCGAGCTTGAGAAGATAAAGGCTTTAAAGGAACGAAGAAGCAAGAAGATAAAGGATTTTGTTCTTGTGGGAGATGAGGAGGAAAGCCTTCCTGACGAGCTTGATATGCCTGATGACAGCCGTGAGATCGAGGATTTTGAAAGTCTTGTTGATGCTCCCGATATACAGAATCACATTGCGGGGCAGAAAAATAAGCTTGTTATAAGACTTATCGTTCTGTTTATATGCTTTGTGGCAAGTACATATATGGCAGTTGCTAATGATTTCAAGCTGCCTGTGCTGGATTCCCTGAGCTTTATGGATAAAAGGCTTTCTCCCGATGTGTTCCTGTTCATAAACAGCATAATCGGTGTGGCGGCAGGCTTTGTGGCTTCGCAGACTGTTTCCGGCGGTATTTCAAAGCTGCTTTCAAACAAGGCGGACTGCGATTCATTGTCGGCGCTTGCCCTCATTTCGGGTCTTGTTACTTCTATGATCTCCCTTGCTGACCTTAATATGGTCAGAGGAGGGTATGTTTACGTTTATATCCCTGTTGCCATTGGTGCGCTTATTTTCAACACCATCGGCAAGCTGCTTATTATCAACAGGACTCAGCGAAGCTTTTCCTACATCTCGGGTGATAACGAGCGGTATGCTTTGTTTGTGCTTAAAGACGAGGAGAAGGCTCAGAATTTTACAAGAGGCTCTCTTACAGACTTCCCTGTGCTGGCAGGTATGCAGAAAACCGAGGTCATTACCGATTTTCTGAAAACCTCTTATGCGGGGGACAGCTCTGACCGCTTCTGCAAGATAATTGCTCCAATAATTTCCATAGCGGGAGTTGTTATAGGCGTTCTTGCAGGCTTTCTTGCAAGAACAGAGCACGGCACTATGGGAGCTGTATGCGTGGGACTTTCCACATTTTCAGCCTGCGCTTCCGTATGCTCCTGCTTTGCGATGATGCTGGTCGTAAATCTTCCTATGGAAAAGGCTTCCGCAAAGTACGGAAACCGTCAGGGTGCTATTATCGGCTTTGACAGCATTGATGAATTCGGCGATGTAAACAGTATTATGGTAGACGCTTCTTCGCTGTTCCCCTCGGGAAGCATTGTTCTGAGAAATATCAAGTCATTCCCCGATACAAGCATTGACGAGGCAATTGTTGCGGCGGCGAGCCTGACAAGCCAGTCGGGAAGTGTTCTGCGGAAGATGTTCTATGATATTATCGTTGGCAAGACGGAAATGCTTGACCCTGTTGAAAGCTACATATATGAGGATTCTTTGGGTCTTAGCGGCTGGATAAACAACAGACGTGTGCTCCTCGGAAACAGAGAGCTTATGCAGAATCACAGCATTGAGGGTCTGCCCTCCATTGCTAAGGAAAATGAATATACTGACGGCGACAAGATCGCTGTTTACCTCTCTATTTCGGGACAGCTTTCGGCTATGTTCATCATTGAGCTGACTCCCAGCTATCAGATAAAGTCTGCTCTGAAGGAGCTGGAGAGAAGCGGAATTGCGGTAATGCTTCGCTCTGTAGATTCAATGCTGTCGGTAAGCAAGCTTTCGGAGATGTTCGAGGTAACACCTGCGCTGTTCAAGCTTATTCCGTTCAGGCTTCACCCTGATTATGAAAGCACTACCGAATACACCGCAAGGCGTCCTGCGACCCTTGCATGCTCGGGAAGATTTGCTTCATTTGCACAGCTTATTATCGGTGCAAACCGATTGAGAGGAACTATTTCGGCAGGTATTGCCATGCAGGCGGCTGAGATACTTCTGGGTATCCTGCTGACGCTGGCGCTTGTTCTGCTTAAATCTATGGCAGAGCTTACCGTAACCAATATCCTGCTTTACAATTTTGTTTTTGTGATACTTTACTGTATTTTCCAGACGTTCAGAAAGGTATAATGAAAACCTCCGATGAATACGGTTCATCGGAGGTTTTTTGTGCATAAAAACTGCCGTACAGAATTACTGTACGGCAGCTTGGTATTATACTCTGATATCAAGGATAGAGCCTATCTGACCCTGTACCTTGGGTGCGCTCTGAGCCATTTCAATAATGCCCTGAGCCTGTGTTTCCATAACGTCGTGGGTTTTCTTCATCATTGCTGTGCTTACAGCGTTTGCAAGCTGTGCCTGCTTCATACTTGTTGCCATTGAAGCGATTGCTGTAGGATCCATAAGAACACTCCCTCCCGTTAATTTAGTTTATTGAATTGATAACGCTCTTGAGCTCCTCAATGCCTGTTACAGCCTCGGAGATAAGCTCTGATGCGTCCTTTGCCTTCTTGTCGATCTCATCGACACAGCCGCCGATGCTTCTGATCTTCTGCTCAATGGTATCGGCACTGCTCTTGGAGGTGTCTGCAAGAGTTCTTACCTCCTGTGCGATAACGCCGAAGCCCTTACCGCTCTCCTTTGCTCTGGAGGCTTCGATGGAAGCGTTGAAGCCCAGGATTCTTGTATTCATAGCAATATCCTGAATAACCTTAGCGGCACCGCTTGCGGTCTTTACTTCGGTAACGCACTTATCGGCAATGCCCGAAAGCTGGGTAAATGTTTCGTCCATTGAAGTGACTGCGTTTATGCAGTTTTCCGCAATTCTGTTTACACGGAGAATAACATCGCTTGAAGCGTTGATGCTTGCGGAAAGAGAGCCGTTGTTTTCTCTGAGCATATAGTTTGAATATGCTGTGGAAGAAAGAGTCTTTGCAATAGTGCAGAGGAATCTTGCGGCTGCCTCTACCTTTTCTCTGGGAACGATCTTTACCTTGCGCAGAGCAGATATGTATTCCTCGGGGGAAATGCCCAGCTCGGAAGCGATTCTGCGGAACTTGGATTCATCGGGCTTTTCGGTGAGAACCTGTCCGCCGATGATAGAGCCTATAAACTCGTTATTCACCATAATGGGTGCGGCAAAATCCATAAGACCTGCGTGGCAGGAATATGCGTTTGCCTTGCCTGTCTGCTTTGTTCTGTTTCCTCCGTCTCTGTCGCACTTTTCGCAGCGCTCGCAGCCCTTGGGGGAACGGCGTGTATATTTCATACAGAAGTCTGTAAAATTGCTTCCCTTGGTAATTGGGTTGCCGTCGGCATCGGTAATGAGCGCAGCCATACCCGTTACATCGGCAAAGCCGTCCTGAATCTCCTGAAGCGTTTTAACGTCAATGAGATCCGTTAATTTGATAGATGACATTATGTAAAACCTCCGCACAGTGGATTTTATACTTTATTTCAACTATAATTTTACTATATCTTTGCTTGTTTGTCAATGACTTTCTTTAACATTGCTGTCTTTTTGTGCAAATATACAAATATTCGGACGTTATTATGATGATTTGTATCAAACGAAAAATATGTTCTGTAAATATCGAAAATTTGTTCTGAAATTTGTGGGATTTGCCTATTGATTTTCATAGGAAAATGTTGTATAATTGTATAATAATCCTATAATCTTATCATAATATTGTCCGAGGTGTCAAGGTTGTATTACTGCTGCGGTATTTCCGACAAGGGAGCTGTCCGCAGCCACAATGAGGACGCTTATCTTGTGAATAAAATAGTTATGTCCCATGCTCAGGTTGAGAGCGAAATAAATCATCCGTTCATTGCTGCTGTTGCTGACGGCGTCGGCGGCGAGGCTTCGGGGGAAATTGCCTCCCGTATGGCTCTGGAGCTGCTTTCGGGAGTCAGGGTCGGCAAAAAGGTGGATCTGAGAGCAAAGCTTATGAGTATCCACAACAGGCTGAAAAGATACGGCATTACTCACGGCGGCTCCGCCAATATGCAGACCACTCTCTGCGCTCTGGCTGTTGATGACAGCGGCCGGGCTTTTTCGGTTAATGTGGGTGATTCCCGTATGTATCGTTACAGAGATGGCGTTATTACACAGCTTTCCACTGATCAGTCCCTTGTACAGATGCTTTATGAACAGGGGAAGATAACCGACGAGGAAAAAAAGACCCATTCTCAGAAAAATGTTATATTTCCCGTGCTGGGAAATATCTCCGATGACCCCGACCCCTGCGTTTCGGAGATAGAAGGCGGTATCGTCAAGGGAGATATTATCATCATATGCAGCGACGGTCTTTCAGACTTCATCACACGGGGGGAATTTGAAGAGATACTTTCACTCCCCATGCGGCTTCCAAAAAGGCTCAGAAGGCTTGCCGACACCGCCATTGACAACGGCAGCACCGATAATGTTACCGTTGTTGGCGTTTCGGTTATCTGAGGAAAAAGTAGTAGATAAGTCCGTAGGCTACCGAGGCGGCGCACCCGTAGAGAATAACAGGTCCTGCAATGATGAAAATCTTTGCGCCAAGTCCGAGAATAAAGCCCTCGGATCGAAATTCCACTGCAGGAGAGGTGACGGCATTTGCAAAGCCTGTTACGGGGACGAGAGTGCCTGCACCGCCGTATTTTGCGAGCTTTTCGTACAGACCCAGACCTGTGAACAGCGCTGACAGGAAAACAAGGGTGACTGTACACCATGCTGAGGCTGTTCTGTCATCAAAGCCCAGATATGAATACAGCTCGGTCAGTCCCTGACCTGCTGTGCAGATGAGTCCTCCGATGAGAAATGCAAGGGGGACGTCACGCATACATTTTGAGTTCGGTGAGGCTTTTTTTACCATTTCGCCGTACTGCTTCTTTGAAAGCTTCATTAAGCTTCATTCCTTTCGTTTCGTGATTTTATTTTATTATAACCCGCATAAGCACCCGTATTCCGCAGAGATCCCAAAATTTTATTGTAAAGGAAAATGTATTATGCTCAAAAACATTCTTTCGGGAAAGACCTGTGCAAAGTGCCGTATGTGCTGTATTTTCGACAAGTATGACGTGTGGGAGACTCCTGTCATCACAAGAGAGCTTCATCAGAAGCTGGCGGCTGAGCGTCCCGACCTGAAAACCGTTTCCAAGGGCGGAAACGGCGGTTATGTTTTCAATATGGAGGACTGCTGGGACGATGAGGAGGAAATTTACAGATGCCCTGCTCTTGACGTAAACAAGGGCTGTACTCTCGGCGAAAACAAGCCCTTTGACTGCAAGATATGGCCCTACAGAGTTATGGACTTAAACGGTGCAAGGGTGATTTCCATTGCTTCTGTCTGTCCCGAGCTTTACAAAATGCCCCTGAGCACTCTTGTGAAGGAGCTTGACAGCGGTCTGGGAGACATAATTTTTGCGGAGGCTGCAAAGAATCCTGCTATCGTAAAGCCCTATCAGCAGGGGTATCCTATTCTGAAGGTGACAACGGAGCTTTGCGGTCAGAAGGTAAGGCTTTCGGAGGTAACAAGAGGAGATCTGCCTTTCCTGTGCGACCTGTACAACAGGGCTGAGCTTCTTGACAGGCTTGAAGCGGGTGCACTTGACATTGAGGACTGGGACGAGGCTTTTGAACAGTGGCGTGAGGACGGAGACGAGGAGGATTACATTGTTTATGTAGGCTCTGAGCCTGCGGGCTGGCTGAAGCTGTGCGGTCTTGAAAGCGGTGAATGCGGCTGGATCTCCATGCTGGTGATCGCTCCCGAGTTCAGAGGCAGAGGAGTCAGCAGGGAATGTATCAGGCTGGCTGAGGAGATATTTATCGAAAAGGGTATTGACAGTGCGGCTATGCATATATGCTGTTCAAATGAGGCGGCTGTAAGATGCTGCGTAAGCTGCGGCTATATCCCTGTTCAGGAGGAGACCTCCGACGGCGAGACAGTTATGTACAAGAAGGAGAACATTGATGAAAATTATCGAACCTTATCATGAGATATTATCGGAAATTGACGGAGGGAAAATCCTTCGTAATATAGAGCTGTGCGGCAGAGTATGCTACAAGAGCGAGGACAGAATTACCGAAGGCTCGGCTGAAAAGTTCGTGTCTATGATACTTAAATCGGGTCACGAATCCGTTCTGGAGCACGAAAAGGTAACTGTCAGGATCGTATGCGACAGGGGAGTTACCCACGAGATAGTACGGCACAGAATTGCAAGCTACAGCCAGGAAAGCACCCGTTACTGCAATTATTCCAAGGATAAATTCGGAAGTGAGATAACCTTTATCCGCCCCTTCTTCTGGACTGATGATGAGGAGGAATACAAGGTCTGGAAAGAGACTATGCAGGAGATAGAAAATGCGTACAACAGACTTATCTCTCTGGGTGCGAAGCCTGAGGAGGCAAGAAGTATCCTGCCCAACTCCGTCAAGACCGAGATAATGGTAACAATGAATCTGAGAGAGTGGAGACACTTTTTCAGACTGCGTACATCGGAAAGGGCGCACCCTCAGATGAGAGAGGTGGCTGTTCCTCTGCTGGAGGATTTCAAAAAGAAAATACCCGTTGTGTTTGACGATATTGACGGCGCTGACGGGTCATACTGAGTTTTTGGAAACAGGTGAGAGAGTTTTG
Source organism: Oscillospiraceae bacterium (assembly GCA_017848125.1). Classification (GTDB taxonomy): domain Bacteria; phylum Bacillota; class Clostridia; order Oscillospirales; family Ruminococcaceae; genus Huintestinicola. The sequence goes on along the minus strand of JAGAJY010000180.1, from coordinate 5,594 downwards.
AAAATCAAGGATTTTCAAAACTCTCAGGAAAGGAATAGTCATATTTATGAGCATTAACATTGCAATAGACGGTCCCGCAGGTGCGGGAAAATCCACCATAGCAAGAAAAGCGGCGGCTGAGCTTGGGTTTATTTATGTGGATACGGGTGCGCTTTACCGTTCAATAGCCTATTTCTGCGTAAGCAGAGAGGTTTCCCCCGAGGATACGTCGACTGTTGTATCACGGCTTGACGAAATTACTCCCGAGCTGAGATTCATTGACGGCGTTCAGCACGTTTTTGTAAACGGTGAGGACGTTTCGGACAGGATAAGGACTCCGGAAATATCACTTGCGGCTTCAAGGGTTTCGGCAATTCCTGAGGTAAGGCAGTTCCTGTTCGGGCTGCAGAAAAAAATTGCCGCTGAGAATAATGTCATTATGGACGGCAGAGACATCGGCACGGTGGTGCTTCCCGACGCACAGCTGAAAATCTTTCTTACCGCTTCTCCCGAGGCGAGGGCAAAAAGAAGATATGCGGAGCTTTGCGAAAAGGGGAATGCTCCCGATTACGAGCAGGTGCTGGCGGACATTATAAAGCGTGACAAGGACGATTCCGAAAGAGCCATAGCTCCTCTTAAACAGGCGGAGGACGCCGTTCTCTGCGATACTACGGAGCTTACTCTCGAAGAATCAATAGATAAGATAATTTCTATGATAAAGGAAATTCTGTAAAGGACGGTTGACACGATTTGAACGCTTTTGTGAGATACGCTGTTCTGGGCGTTTACAAGCTGTTTTACAATTTTAAGATAGAGGGGAAAGAAAATATTCCCGAAAAAGAGGGAGTCATCATTGCCTGCAATCACCGCAGCTATGCAGACCCTGTGCTGGTTACGATCCCTATGAAAAACCACGTTACATATATGGCGAAGGAGGAGCTTTTCAAAAATAAGCTTTTCGGCGCATTTATCAGATTCCTCGGCGCTTTTCCTGTGAAAAGGGGTGCAGGAGATATGAAGGTGATCGATGACTGCGTGGATATTCTTGCAAGCGGCAGGAATGTGGTAATATTTCCTGAGGGAACAAGGTCAAAGGAAAATAAGGTCGGCAGGGGCAAGACGGGCGTTGCGCTCATTGCCGCAAAATCGGGGGCGGATGTTCTTCCTATGGGTGTTGTTTTTGAGGGGGAGAAGCTTCATTTCCGCAGCAGGCTTACCTTAAAGATAGGAAAGGTCATAAAGGCAGAGGATATTCACGTTGAGGACGGCGACACAAAGGCACTCAAAAGGGTAAAGGGTGTTATTATGGACGCTATAACCGAGCTGGTTGAGGGCGTTCCCGAAGCAGAGGTTTCTTCCGAAGCAGTTGAATGAATCTGAAAAATATGGTAATAATACACATAAAGACAGGCTGAAAATTATGAAAAAATTCACAATTACTGCCGCAAAGTCCGCAGGTTTCTGTTTTGGTGTTGACAGGGCGGTAAATCTCGTGTATAATGAAATAGAGAATTGCTCAAAGACGGCTACGCTGGGGGAGATAATACATAATCCGAACGTTGTGGCTGAGCTTGGAGAAAAGGGAGTCAGGGTGATTTCTTCGGTTTCCGAGGCTTTTCCCGATGAAAAGGTCATTATCCGTTCTCACGGCGTGGGGGCTGAGGTTTACAGGGAGCTTGAAGAAAAAGGGATTTCATATTCTGACGGTACTTGTCCTTTTGTCAGACGGATTCAGAAAATCGTAGGGCAGTGCTCCGAGGAGGGTATGGAGGTCGTTATTATGGGCGACCGGACTCACCCTGAGGTCATCGGTATCGCAGGACATTGCGTGAATGGAGCGAATGTTCTTAAGGATTCCGCTGAGCTGGAGTGCTTTCTGAAAAAAAATTATGAAAAATATAAAAAAAAGGTTGCAATTATGCCGCAAACAACGTATAATATAAATATGTGGCAAAATTGCGTGAGTACCGCAGAGAGATTTGACGGCGTTCAGACCTTTGACACTATATGCAATGCTACCTCCCAAAGACAGGAGGAGGCTATGAGGCTTGCCGCCGAAAGCGACATTATGATAGTGGTCGGCGGAAAGCACAGCTCCAATACCGTTAAGCTTTTTAACATATGCAGCGGTATCTGCGGGGTATGCTTTCATATTGAAAGCCCTCAGGAGCTTGATATGATGAGAATACCGAAAGGTGTTTCTTATAAAAGTGATGTCCGCATAGGCATCACCGCCGGAGCGTCCACCCCGGCATCTATAATCAAGGAGGTTAAAAACCAGATGAGCGAAATTATGAAGAATTTGGACGAGGACTTTAACTTTGAGGAGGCGCTCAACGCTTCATTCAAAAAAATATATACCGGTAACAGGGTGAAAGGATACATAACTGCTGTAAACAACACAGAAGCTATCGTTGATGTTGGCACTAAGCACACAGGCTATGTGTCTCTGTCCGAGCTTACAGACGACCCTGCTCTCAAGCCCGGTGATGTTGTTAAAGTCGGCGACGAGGTTGACCTTATCGTTATCAAGATCAACGACGCAGAGGGCATCGTTCAGCTCTCCAAGAAGAAGGTTGACGCACTCAAGGGTCTCGACGAGCTTGCAAAGGCTAAGGAAGAGGGCACTATCCTTGAGGGTACTGTTACAAACGTTGTTAAGGGCGGCGTTATAGTTCTTGCTAACGGCGTAAGAGTTTTTGTTCCCGCTTCTCAGGCTACTATGAGAAGAGACGAGAAGCTTGAGGAGCTTCTTAAGCAGACTGTTAAGTTCAAGGTTATCGAGGTAAACGAGCAGAGAGGCAAGGCTGTAGGCTCTATCAAGGCTGTACGTTCCGCTGAGAGAGACGCTGCCAAGGCTAAGTTCTGGGAGACTGTTGAGATCGGCGGCGTATTCAAGGGCGAGGTCAAGTCCCTCACTTCCTACGGTGCATTTGTAGATCTCGGCGGCATCGACGGAATGGTTCACATTTCCGAGCTCAGCTGGGATAGGATCAAGCACCCCTCCGAGGTCGTTTCCGTTGGCGATACTCTCGAAGTATATGTTAAGGATCTCGACAAGGAAGCAGGCAGAATTTCTCTGGGCTACAAGAAGTCCGAGGATAATCCTTGGGTGAAGTTTGAGAATGAGTTCAGCGAGGGCGATGTTGTAAGCTGTAAGATCGTTTCCATCACTGCTTTCGGCGCATTTGCTCAGATCATTCCCGGTATTGACGGTCTTATCCACATTTCTCAGGTTTCCGACAAGAGAGTTACAAACGTTAAGGACGTTCTCTCCGTTGGCGATGAGGTAACTGCCAAGATCACTGAGATCGACTCCGAGAAGAAGCGCATCAGCCTTTCTGTAAGAGCAGTTCTCGAGGAGAACGGTTCTGCTGAGGCTGAGGAATAATTTCTTTATTTCAGTCATTCAAAACGGCAAGGCTTTCGGGCTTTGCCGTTTATTTTTCACTATTACGAATACGTTTAATTATGTAAAATATACAAATGAATGAGTGAAATATTTGCATAATCGTCATTGACAGATTAAGTGAAAAATGATAAAATTATATTGCAATTATTTTAATATGTACCGTTGGTGCATATTTCAGGAACGTTTCTGCTGTTCTCAATGGCGGAGCATTTGCATCATCTGTGCGGAGATCTCCGTGCGGGCTCTGTATTTCGTAACAGGGCTATAGAAAGGAAGGTTATTACAATGAAGAATTTTAAGAGAACTATGGCCGGTATCTCAGCTCTTACCTTTACTCTCGGTCTTACTGCCTGCGGCGGCGGCGGTTCCGAGGGCGGCGAGGCTGCTACCGAGAACACCACAGTCACCACCACTACTGCTGCTACTGTAGAGCTTAACACAGCTACATACGCAGAGGAAGACGCTGCTACTCTCGAAGAGCTTGCTGCTGAAAAGCTCCGTGACGTAGAGCTCGAGAACAAGACCATCAAGTGGCTTGCTCACTACGACATCAATCCCTCCACCTCCAAGGGCGACTCTGAGGCTGTTAACATCACCCTCTTCAAGAGCAAGTACGGCGGTGAGATCGAATATATCCCCACAACTTGGGACACAAGATACTCTGACCTTTCCACACACGTTCTCGGCGGCGACGGCGTTGACTTCTTCCCCTGCGATACCGCTGCTCTCCCCAAGGGCGTTATCAACGGTATGTTCCAGCCTGTTGACGACTACATTGATATGGAGTCCGAGCTCTGGACAGACGTTAAGGACGCTATGGAGATCTACAACTTCAACGGCAAGCACTATGAGCTTGTAAACTCTGTATCCGCTGAGGCTGTTGTTATCTACAACAAGCAGACTATTGAAGAAAACGGTTTTGATGATCCCTGGGAGCTTTACAAGGCAGGCGAGTGGAACTGGGATACCTTCACTTCTATGCTGGAGCAGTTCTGCGATCCCGACGCTGACCAGTGGGGTCTTGACGGTTACTGGGCTGAGAAGGCACTCTTCCTTTCCGCAGGTGTTCCTTCCGTAACCTCCGATAACGGTTCTCTTAAGACAAACCTTATGGACGCTACCGTTGAAAAGGCTATGAACTGGATGTATGACCTTTACAACAAGGGTCTTGTTATGGACAGATCCCTCTTTGACTGGGCTGAGCAGCCTGCATTCATGGGTGAGGGCAGAGAGCTGTTCTACATCGTTGGTGCTTGGCATGTACAGTCCAACCCCGACACATGGGCTACAGGCATTTCTCCCGACAACCTCGGTCTTGCACCCGTTCCTTCTCCTGCAGGCTCCGATCCTTATCAGGGCGCTACACTTGACGGCTGGGTAATCTGCAAGGGCGCAGGCAATCCTCAGGGTGTTGGTCTCTTCGCAGACTGCACACGTCTTGCTAATACAAACGACGAGGCTATCGCTATTGCTGACGCTAAGGCTATGGCTGACTACCAGTGGTCCGAGGAGCTTATCGCTATCAACAAGGAGATCAACGACCTTGCTCGTCAGTATCCCGTTGTTGACCTTGCTACAGGTGTTTCCACTGACGTTGCTTCCCTTACAACTGACGGCGGCGACGGAATCGGTCTGAGAGCTGCTCTCCACGGCGTTGAGTGGGCAACAAACAGAGAAGAGATCTCTGCTGTTGTTGATATGCTCGTTGCAGAGGCTGACGCTCAGCTTAAGGAAGTTCAGTAATTTCTGAAATTTGTTAAGTTCAAGGGTATCATACTTTATGTGTGATACCCTTTTTTCTAAACTGATACATAAATATATTTTTGTAAAAAGGAGTGTATTCGCTGTGATAACAAGAGATTTTAAGGATATCAGGCTTTCGGCTCTTGGTATGGGAAATATGCGTCTGCCCGTTGTTCAGGGCGGCGGTGACGGTGATATTGACCTTGAAAGAGGCAAGGAGATCATTGACAGAGCTATGAAAAACGGTGTTAACTATTACGACACCGCTTATATTTATCACAGCGGAAAGTCCGAGGGCTTTCTGAAAGAGGCGCTTGTCAAGCGTTATCCCAGAGACAGCTTTTATATTGCGGATAAGTTCTTTATCCAGGCTAATCCCGATTACAAGGCTGTTTTTGAGGAGCAGCTTGAAAGGCTGGGTACGGACTACATTGATTTCTACCTTATTCACAGCGTTGGT
>JAGAJY010000010.1 GCA_017848125.1 Oscillospiraceae bacterium | reverse complement strand
TTTATCACATACAAGATGGAGTTGTCAATATCATATTGTATTCATACCAAAGTACAGAAAGAAAGTGATGTACGGAAGGGTGAGAGAGGATATGAGAGAAATACTTCGAACGTTATGCAACTATAAAAAGGTGGAAATAATAGAAGGGGCAGTGTGCTCAGATCATATCCATATATGTGTAAGCATACCACCAAAGCTAAGTGTATCAGAATTTGTAGGATATTTGAAAGGAAAATCAGCATTGATGATACACGACAAACACCCTGAAATGACAAACAAATGGAACAGAGAATTTTGGGCAAGAGGATATTATGTAACAACCATAGGCAATATAAATGAAGAAACAATCAGAAAATATATTGCTGAACAGGAAGAGGAAACCAAGCGAGAAGATATGCGTATATAACCTCTTTTAGAGGTTGCCGGTATTTGGCTTGCGATATCCGCCTTTTAGGCGTGCTTGTATTGAGCCCTTATAGGGCTAATTTCAAACCACCGCTTGAAGCGGTGGTAATGATTATAACAATGCTTTAAAGACGTGTACCGATGAACAAGGGCGATGTGTGAGTGCCAATACTGTATTTTATAGGTGTTTAGGTAATTCATCTGCCGCTGCACAACAACTTGCTCGTGATGCTAATGGTGCTGCCGTTTCACAACAAGCATTAGACCAAGCAACAAAAACTTCTACTATTGCATTAAAAGCACAGCAAATTGCTATGAACTTATTAGCAAATGCTGGACTTATGGTAATTATAACACTAATTTCCAAAGGTGTCAAGGCTTTTGGTGATTTAATAAATCACGTTGAAATTACTCGTGAAAAGGTTGATGAACTTACATCTACATTTAAGACAGAGTTAGATACGGCTAATTCCAATGCAAAACGTGTAGAAGACCTTGCTGGTAAGTACGAAGAACTTTATAAGGGCGTAAATAATCTTGGTGAAAATATTTCCCTCACTAATGAGGAATACAAGGAATATACATCTCTTGCAAACGAAATTGCAGATATGTTCCCTACTCTTGTTCAAGGCTATACAGATGAGGGCAACGCTATTCTTAATCTTAAAGGCAATGTTGAAGAATTAAGAGATGCTTATAAAGAAGCACAACAAGAAGCATACAACTTGCTGATTGCTGACGGAAAAGATACCAATGGCAATGATATTATCAAACAATGGAAAGATATTTTTTGGACAGGTGGAGGTCTTGGTGCTGATGATGTAGGATTTGGCATCTCAATGGCTGATGCTGTAAAAGAACTGCAAGCTATTCAAAAAATAACGGCTGACGAATATAATGAATTGTTGCGTATTAGAAGTAGTGGCTCGACAGAAGAAATATGGGGGCTTAACGCAGAAGAAGAGATGATTGCATATAGCAGTTATCTACATAAAGCATTAGACTTGTCTATCATACCGATAATAAAAAGCCGCCGAATCACCTGCAGGTGAGTTCAGCGGCTCGCCGTTTCAATTGTCGGCTTTCAGCTCATAGCCGTATATGGTCAGAGATTCAATTTCGTCAGGGTCAACGGGAAATTCAAGATACCCTCTGAAATCCATACAGCCGTATCGGGGCAGACCCGATGAAGCGGAATTAAAGCTTACCGAGGTATTATTATCAAGCTCGTAGCTTGCGGAAGAGCCTTTTACATCTACTTTTTCTCCGTTTTTCAGAGTGATATATACAGCTGAGTAAGGGGTCAGCAGACCTGTTCTGTAGATCTCGTTCACGGTTTCGGGGTCGGTTGAGTTTATCACTATACTGCATGGATATACATATGCATTAAGTCCGTCAAGACCGCTTCCCTCGTTTTTTATCCTTCTTCCTTCCAACTGACGGATATTTACCGTGAACTTTGCGGAAAAGAGCTTGTCTTTATAAATCAGCCTGTCACGGACAAGGGTTTCACAGCTGTTTGCAAGGTTAAGACAGCTCATATCAAAGGTAATATCGCCGCTCATTTTATCCTCGCAGCTGAAGGTGTAAATATAATAAAGGGTGTCCTCGTCCTCTTTGATATAGCTTCCCATACAGCTGCCTGAGGCGTGACCGTCCTCGGAAAAGCTTTTAAGAATATCTATCAGCTTGTTATCCGTGTGACCGTAGCCGTCAAGCTGAAGCTCTTGGTATTCGTCATATTCGGGAAGTGCCGAGGGAAAATCCAGACGAAATACCGCATATACGGTATAGCTGTCAGAAGCATAGCCGATAGGCGTTACATCAAGCCCGTCAATGTGGCTTTCAACAGAATGAACGGTCATTTCGCCTGTGAGATTTTCAAAAGGTGAATAGTCCTTGCCGCCGCCGAAAATAATATCGAGAATACCGTTTCCTGCGGCATAGACGGTAAAGCCCGCAAGCAAAAGCACAGCCGCCGCTATAATGGGAAATGACCGCCCGTATCTGATAAGCTTGATGCTTTTTTTATGGGGTTTCTTTGCATATTCGGCGATTTCGCTCAGTTTCTTTTCGGAAATATTGATTTTATTTACAGCGTTTTTGTATTCGTCAAAAATCATATTATCAGTCCCTTTCCATATCGGCTCTGAGAAGCTTTCTCGCTCTTTGCAGCCGTGTTCTTACGGTGGATTCCTTTATCCCCGTGACCTGTGATATTTCTTTGACGGAATAGCCCTCGCAGTAAAACAGGTGAACGGGGGTGCGGTACTTTTCAGGCAGCTTCATAACTGCTTCCAATGCGGCTTTTTCGCTGTCTGAAATATCCTCGGTGACAAGCTCGTATATATCGGCTTCACAACGTCCTTTGATTCTCGGTGAACGGAGAATGTTTTTACAGATGTTAGCGGTGACTGTCAGAAGCCACGCACGTTCATCTTTTTCCGTTTCAAAGGAAACGGGGAAGCGGTACAGCCGCAGAAATACCTCCTGTGCGGCGTCCTCTGCCTCTGCACGGCATTTGAGATATGAACAGGCAAGCCGCAATACAGAGCATATCTGCCGCCGCATTATCAGTTCAAATTCGGAATCGGTCATTGTATTTCTCCTTTTTTGATTCTTAGAAACGTTTCATAAATATAACACCTTTGCAGAGAAAAAAGTCTCGTAATATTCACCGTAAAATCAACCAAATATTAAGAAGGAAAACGGTGCAAAGTGACGATAAATGTTAATAAAATGTAAAACAGGAAGCTTGGCTGAAATTTTTTCGGCAGTTCAGTCGTTTATATATCAGACGACGAAAAACAGTCCGCCGATAAAAACAGAGTGCGGTTATGGAAATATTATAAGGAGGAATGGCAATGAACAGGCTGACAAGCGGAAAAAACGGACTTACGGAAATAAATATGCGCCCCAATGTTATGATAGCATATTCGGGCGATAAAATAAATGAAGCAATGAAGCTTTCGGATATTCTTTCGAGAGAGGAAATAAACGTTATTCCCTGTGAGGAGGGCGGCACTTTAGGTGAAAGCTGTATTTTCGGCAGGGTGCATATGCTCATTGTCCGTGACGGGGGGCTTTCCTCGCCTTCCTTCGGGCTTATCGGCAGGCTTCGCAGTATTTCGGATATGCCTGTGCTGACGGTTTCGGACAAGTGCTGTGAGATTTACCGCACAATGGCTCTTGCAAAGGGAGCGGATATGTGTATGAACGCTGATGAATTCGGCAGCTTTGAGTTTAAGGCAAGGGTAGTTTCACTTCTCAGACGTTATCTGTCTGCCGAACAGGCTGTGAACGTCTGCGCTGACGAAAGAGAAACTCTTATCAACGGCGGACTGACCATTGACCGCCGCCGCAGAGAGGTTTTCAGAGAGGGAAGTCTTGTTAAAATGACTGCAATTGAATACGGCATTGTGGAGTATCTTATGGAAAACTGCGGAAATGTCTGCACCGTTGATGATATTTACAGGCGTGTATGGAACGAAACACCCTACAGCGTCAGAAAAACCGTTGTGGAGCATATTCGCCGTATCAGATGCAAGCTTGAGCCTGACCCCCGAAATCCCAGCTACATCAAGGTTGTTTTCGGCGTAGGCTACAAAATGGAACGTGCAGCAGGGTAGAACCCTGCACCCACCTCGTTGGTTAGTTCAGAGATAACTTGCTTCTTTGTGGCTCGGTAACGCAGGCTGAGCCTGCACCTACTTCGTTGGTAAATTCAGTGATACCTTTTAAATTTGCGGCTCGGTAACGTGACAATATAAAAATGTGCATTTGCAATAAATCAGGGCTATGCGGCATATCGCACAGCCCCGAAATTTTTTATAATTACGCATTACGAATTACGCATTACGCATTAGGATTACCATATTGTGAAAAACCAACCTGCAAGAGGTGACAGAAATATCATTATTACCGAGAAGGTGAATGATTCTGCGGAGGTAAGAGCCGCTCTCTGTTCCGAGGGGAACATATCCTGCAAAACAGCATTTGTCCTTACCTGCAATGCGTCATCTCCTGCTGCCGAGATAAATCCGCCGAGAATCATAATGAGGTACAGGGAAGAATGTTCAGCCGCAAGACCTGTCAGCACAAGGAGCGACGCTATTGCAAACACACGCTTGTATTCAAGCCCTTTGAGCTTTAAAATAAGCTTTGAGCCGATTATTCCTCCAAGCTCCATAATAAGCAGAGCGGGACCCAGCGCCCAGCTTGGTATCCCCTTTTCGGGAAGCTTTGCCTGCAAAAAAACAGCAGGAGAATATCCGCCGCACCTACAAAGGAATTGCAGAACATAAGCTTTACAGCCCTTTTCTCTCTTTTCAGAAAAGCTATGCTTTCCTTAAAGCAGGAAATAAGCTTCTGTGAGGCTGTTTTTGCGCTTTCGGGTGATTCACCGTAAAACTCCGTGAGAGTGCCGAGAACTGCAAGCTGTATCAGTCCGATTATAATGTCGATACCGTAGGCAAGCCTGTGACCGATAACAAGTGCAAAGCCTGCGCACAGTGTTGACAAGCCGCCGCAAAGACGGTATATAACAAGCTGATTTGATTCATACCGTTCAAAATCCTGTTCCATTTTCACGGATTTCAGAGAATCATAAGCAAGAGCGTCCCCCGAGCCTGATGAAAAATTATAGCAAAGTGCCTGAAATGCTATTGAAAGGCACACCATAAACAGATTATCCGAAAAAATCATTACGGCATTGCCAATCATAGCCATAATACAGCTGACCATAAGCATTTTCTTTCTGCCGAACACATCTGCCATAGCTCCCGAGGGCAGCTCAAAAATAAGGCTTGTGATGTGAAAGACTGTTTCCGCAATGCCGATTTCCGTAAGGCTGTAGCCTCTTGAAGCAAGAATTGCCACCCACGCTCCCGACAGAGAAATATTGCCTATTACCGATGATGTATATAATTTTGCTAACTGCTTTCTGATACTAAACATAAAAAAATCTCCTTAAACTCAAAATAAAAACGGTTTAAGGAGATAATGCGCTGTTAAATTTGAAAAAACACCTCTGAAAAAAGTCAGATTTGAGCTGCTTTTTGACAAATTACCTTAAAAAAGGGCGCACTATCCCCGTAAAAGGGAAAAATGGAACCTTTTGTAAGCTGTACATTTGTCATTTTCCAAAGCATTGTACTGACTCCTTTCTTTGAGATTTGCTTACTAAGCAATGTTATTATAGCATACTGGGGTAAAAATGTCAAGAAGGATTTTCCGACGGCGGCTTATCTCACATCATAATAAAATTCATCTGCCGCCTGCCTGTCCCTGCCTGTGAATATCCTTTTTGTAAGCTTTCTGTTTTTGATAAGGTACCAGTCACCGAATTGGTCAAATTTTCGGGCAGAGGTTATGATGTAGGATTTTTTCAGAGTTCCGTATTTCTGACCTCTCTTTTTGCCCAAGGCGCTGAGCCGTGATGCAAAGTCGAGGTCCTCAAGGCTCACAAGATTCTCATCAAAGCCTCCGATACTGTCAAAATCCTTTTTATAGCACCAGAACATTCCTCCCGAAAGAGGAGCTTTATTCTTTATCATAACAGGGATAATGTTTGCGGCAACGTAAAGAGACGAAACGGCTATTCCTAATGACATTCTGTCAAATACGGGGTTTGTGCCTCCGCCCACATATCTGCCGCTTAAAAGCAGCTGCTTTATTTCGGCAAGGGAATCCTTGGTCATAATGCTGTCGGCGTCTATGGTGACGATAATATCGCCTGATGCCGCCTTAACGCCTGCATTTCTGATACTGCTGATGCATTTGTCGTTGTTTTCAATTACCTTTGCACCGTATTTTTTTGCGTAAAGTACGGTTTTATCGGTGCAGCGGTTTGCCACAACTATAATCTGTACCTTGCTTTCGGGAACACGGTTTGCGGCATTTTTTATTCCCATAAGACACTTGCGTATGTATTTTTCCTCGTTGTGAGCGGGGATAATTACGGAAAATGAAGGATTGGCTGCCGCATTTCTTTCTTCATACCTCTTGTCAAATTGTGCTATTTCGTCAAGGACATATTCAACCTCTCCGTCAGAATTATGCAATTCAAAGGTTTTTATGTATTTTCTTATATCGCTGTCATACAATGTGTTTATTGCGATTCCCACAGAGGAAAAGCCCTTTTTATCGTCGGGTGAGGTGATGTAAATAAGCCGCTTGCCCTCGGAAACATCTTTCAGCGTATGCTTGCCGCATACGGATTTAACATATTCATAAACGCTGTCAGGCTCATATTTTTTGTCACTGATAATAAGTTCGTCGTCTATCTCGATGATAAGTTTGAATTCATAGTTCATAACATTGCTCCCTTGCATAGATTCTGTTCGTTGATTTCATTTTATCATATTATCTATAGTTTGTCAACAAATGTTGACAAAATCTTGACAAAAAAATGAAAGTCTGATAATATAAAATAAAGCTGATAAAATTGATATGAGAGGGAGGATAGAATGAAACGAGACCTTGAATATTACAATGACCGGCATAAGGCTAATTGTGTGGAGATTTTTTATAAGATGAAGTCTGTGGACAGGCATCATAACGCTGTTGCTTATCTGCTTGGCCTGCCTGAGATATTCCCTCATGCGGAGGAGCTGTTTGATTTCGGCGAGGACTGTGTAAAGGCTGAGGGGTTGTTTGCGGTCTGGCAGAATGACAGCACGAAAAAGGCAACAAGGTTGATTTTCAGTATCTGGGGCTATTGCGGCGATATTGAGATAGGCGGTGACACTCCTCGGAAATATTCGGCGGCGGAGCTTTTTAACTGCAAGTATTCCGTGTATTTTTATGAAGCAATGCGGCTGTTGTACCCGCAGTATGCAGATTGATTTGTTGTAAAGGCGATTTCTTTACAACATCGGCAGTTTCAACAGCTTGGGAGCTGATTTGTTGAAAGTTCATTCTGATGATAAAATGCTGATTTTTCGGCGTGAATATCATAATAAACAGAATAAATGTAAATTGCTGTTAATATTGTTAAAATGTTGACTGTGTATATTTTGCAGATGTACTTGAAATATAAAATGAATTGTGATATAATATAAATATCTCAATAAAAAGTGAAAGGGAGAAATTAGTATGCCATTTATCAATGTGAAAACAAACGCAGAAGTAACACCCGAAAAGGCTGAGAGAATAAAGTCTGCTCTCGGTCTTGCCATAACAGCTATCCCCGGTAAATCAGAGGGCTGGCTTATGGCGGAGATAGAGGGTAACCGCAGGCTTTATTTCAAGGGAACAGACGAGCCTGCTGCAATGGTGACAGTTCAGCTTTACGGCAAGGCTTCTTCAAATGCCATGGGTGTGCTTACAAGCAACATCACGGGAATACTCCTCGATACCCTCGGAATATCCACCGACAGGGTATATGTAAGCTATTATCCCACAGAGGACTGGGGCTGGAACGGAGCTAATTTCTGACAGTGATTTCTGCTTTGTATAGGTTTACAATAAAAACCCGTTTCCGAATGTATCGGAAACGGGTCGTTTGTTATTTCGTAATATCTTACTCTGCGTTGTTATAAACGTTGATTTCTTCGTCAACGATAGGATAGTATTCCTCACGAGCCTGTACCCAGCTCTCGAACTGCTCATTAGCGATACCCTCATAGAGAACGCCCATTACATCGTCAGCCATAAGTGTGCTGAGACCGTAGCCGTAATCGTATGCCTGAGTGAACTTCTCGGAATCATAGAAATCCATAGCAATGTCATACATTTCAGAGGACCAGCCGGGGTTGTTTGCGAGATACTTCTCCTTGGTAGCCTCTGTATATTTCTCGTCGAAGTTAACAGTTCTGTTGCAGTCAAACCATGCCTTTACAACGTCGCCGTTCTCAGAGCCCTTTACCCACATATAAGCGAATACCTTGTTGGATACATAGTAATCCTCGGAATCGGGATCCTTGGGGAAAGGAACGATCTGGATCTCATCATCGGGAACGGAGAGAGCCGCAGCATTGTATGCCCATGTACCCATTGAGTAGAACAGGAGGCTGTCATCAACAAATGCAGATTCGCCGCCTATCCAGCCACGCTTGATAAGGTTGTTCTTGAAAATATCCTCCAGAACGCCCTGAGCCTTTTCGATCTTGCCGCTTCTCAGGTTATTGCCGAAATTTGTGCCGTCATATGTAACCATAGTTTCGCCTGCGGTGTAAACAAATGCGTTTGCCCACCAGCCGCCGATACCGAAGCGCTCTGTGCCGTCGCTGCTGCCGTTTTCAACGAATGTCTTCATCATATCAGTGAAGGTGTTCCAGTCCCATTCGCCGTTCTGATAAAGCTCATAGGGATCGTCAAAGCCCTCGCTCTGAATGGTGGACTTGTTGTACATAAGAACCTGCGTATCGTTGAAGCTGTAGCCCAGAGGTGCGATATAGTGCTCGCCCTTCCAGATAAAGCTGTCAGCAGTTTCCTTTACATCTGCCCACTTGGGATCTTCCCAGTTAACAAGGGAATCAATGGGCTGATACTGACCCTTTGCGATATCGCAGGGGAAGGAACGCCACTCGTATGCGAAGATGTCGGGAGATGTGCCGCCCATAATGTTTGTGGCAAGGTCCTCAAAGCGCTTGTCGCTTGTGGTGGGGATATACTCGATCTTAGCGCCGTAGGTGTCCTCAAAGAGGGCAAGCTCGGGGCTTCTCTCGGGAGAGTCGTTTGTGGGGTTGAGGTCATAGATACCAAGCCACTTCAGGCTCTTGCCGTTAATATCAACATCAAGAGTCTCATCAAGGGCTTCAACCTCAATGTTATCGCCTGTCCATTCGGTAGCTGCTGTAGTGGTAACATCAGCAGTTGTGGTCTCGGTTGCAGCGTCACCGCCGCTTTCGCCGCCGCAAGCGGTGAGAGAAAGTGTAAGGCTGAGAGCCATAGAGCCTGCAATTATCTTCTTGTAATTCATAATAGGCTTCCTCCATATAAAGGTAATATTTTTGTAATCGTTTGCAAAACAAGGCATAATCCTTATTCTTATTAAGATAATAATAGCATAGTATGCAAAATAAGTCAACAGCTGTTAATGCATTTTGTAGAACTGCACAAAAATTACAGCGCTGATTGCATAATCAGACGGAGCAAAAACGGATTATATAAAGTGACAATAAAACTATACAAAATTTCCGCACGCCGCTCATATGAGGGTGCTTTCGATTTTCACACTTTCCGCAATGCCGAATATAATGATAAGGACAGATATTTTCATCTGTCAAAAGAAAGGGTGATATGCATTGAATAAGCACATCATTGCTTTTGCTTCGGTGACATATGCAAACAAGGCAAGGTCGGTGTTTGCAAAAAACGGCATAAACGCTGTTGTGAAGCGGACTCCCGGAACACTTTTCCGAGGCTGCGGATTCAGCGTTGTTGCTGAAGGCAGACCCGAGCACCTTGTTCGGATAATGGAGGAAAACGGCATTTCATATAAATCCATCAGTGCTGTAAAGGGCTGATATGAAGGGAATGGTTATATGTGATATATTTTGATAATGCCGCAACCACTTATCCCAAGCCCGACAGCGTCAGACGGGCGGTAATGGAAGCAATGGTAAAATGCGGCGGAAATCCCGGACGGAGCGGCCATAATATGTCGATGGCGTCCGCTTCGGCGGTTTATTCCGTCAGAGAAAAGGCTGCGGCATTGTTCGGAGCGCTTCCCGAAAATGTAATATTCACCGCCAACTGCACACAGAGCGTAAATATGGCGGTAAAGGGGCTTGCGGAGACTGCACTGAGAGAGGGTAAGCCCTTTCACGTCATAATATCCTCTCTCGAACACAATTCCGTGCTCAGACCTGTTCACGAGCTGACGAAAAGGGGACTTACCTACAGCATTGCCGAGGTAAGCCCCGATGATGAGGTAACGCTTCATAATATCGAAAGCCTTGTGAAGCCCTCCACGAAAGCTATAGTCTGCACTCTCGGAAGCAATGTTACAGGTCAGCTTATGCCCTTTGGCAGGATAGGTGAGCTGTGCCGAAGAAAAAATCTTTGCTTTATAGGCGACGGAGCGCAGGTCTGCGGAGTTGTGCCTGTGGATATGGAGCGTGACGGTATAAATATCCTCTGTATGCCGGGACACAAGGGGCTTTACGGAATATCGGGAACAGGGCTTCTTATAACCGACGGGAAATTCCCTCTGTACCATATTATCGAGGGAGGAACAGGCACTACCTCCCTTGAAGCGGAGCAGACGCCCTTTCTTCCCGAGGGGCTTGAAAGCGGCACTGTCAATACAGTGGGCATCGTTTCTGTGGGAGCAGGCATTGATTTTCTGAAAAGTATGGGGCAGAAGCGTATCCACGGCTATGAGGAGCACCTTTGCCGCAGATTCATTTCCGAGCTTGAAAAGATCGGGGGAGTGAGGATATACCGACGTGAGCGGTGCAGCTATCTTCCCATAGTTCTTTTTAACGTTGAGGGCAGATCTCCTGAGGAAACTGCCGCATATCTCAGCGACAGCGGCTTTGCTCTGAGAGGGGGACTGCACTGTTCGGGGCTTGCTCACCGCACAGCAGGTACGCTTCCGGATGGCGGAGTGAGATTTGCTCCTTCTGTTTTTAATACGGAAGCTCAGGTAATTGCTCTTGCAAAGACAGTAAAACGTTTTGCGGAATCATCGGCAGAGTAATGTTTACAGAAAAAGGTCATTTGCACAAATCAATGTGCAAATGACCTTTTGATAATTATGAATAAGCCTTATCTCTTGTTGATCATATTGAAAAATTCGCTGTAATCCTCGTCAACTGTGGATTTTTTGAGAGAGGGAGCTGTGCTTGAGGAGGGAACCTTTTCAACGTTGGAAACAGCAGACTCGGAAGCGGCTGTAAGAGAAATATCATCATTGAAAGCGGAAGCGATAACAGTGATGTTTATCTCGTCCTTGAGGTTCTCATCGAAGGAAGTACCGAAGATCATATTTACATCAGGATCGGCTGCCTCGGAAATAAGTCTTGTAGCGGTGTTGATGTCGCTTGCGAGAGCGTCGTCGCTCATAACGATATTAACGAGAAGCCTTGTAGCGCCCGAAATGGAGGTTTCGAGAAGGGGACTGGAAATAACCTGCTTTGCAGCCTCGGCAGCCTTGTCCTTGCCTGAGCCGTGACCGATAGCCATATGAGCATAGCCTGCGTCCTTCATGGTGGTCTTTACATCAGCAAAGTCGAGGTTGATGTCGCCTTCGACTGTGATAAGCTCAGCGATGGACTTTACGCCGACTTTAAGGATATTATCAGCAAGAGCGAAGGATTCTCTCATTGTAAGCTCCTTTTCAGAGCTCTGGAGAAGTCTTTCGTTGGGGATAACGATAAGTGAGTCAACGTGCTTTTTAAGCTCGCAGATACCTGCCTCAGCCTGACGCATCTTTGCCTTCTGCTCAAACTCAAAGGGCTTTGTTACTACAGCAACGGTAAGAATACCAAGCTCCTGAGCTATCTCGGCAACAATGGGAGCTGCGCCTGTACCTGTTCCGCCGCCCATGCCTGCTGCAATGAATACCATATCAGAGCCGCTGAGTGCAGCCTTGATCTCGTCTCTGTTTTCTTCTGCACTGCTTGCGCCTACTTCAGGCTTAGCGCCTGCGCCCTTGCCGTTTGTAAGCTTAACGCCTATCTGAACCTTAGTTTCTGCCTTGGACGAATTGAGGGCTCTTGCATCGGTATTTACTGTGATGTACTCAACACCCTTGATTCCCTCGTCAACCATTCGGTTAACGGCATTTCCGCCGCCGCCGCCTACGCCGACAACCTTAATAATTTCGTCATAGGTATTTCTTTCGGTATCAACCATGATCGCCATTTTACTTCCTCCTAATATATGTAAATACAGACAATTCAAACTATTATACAATATATATTGTAACACAAACGAATGATTATTTCAAGTGCTTTTATAAAAAAAACCGATTGCACAAAAAATCCTGTCAGAAAATCTGATTTTGCTCACATTTCACAATAAATACAGAATTTTATTCCATTGAGACTACAGGCTTTGAGGTTTCGGTTTCGGTTTCTTCTGCTTCGTCGGTCACATCAGTTTCGGAGCTGCTTTCCGCCTCGGTTCTTTCAGCCATATTTTCGCTGAATACCCTTGCATTGTTTTCAAGGCTCTCCTTATCGAGAAATGACGCTCCCGTGGAATCGGAAAGGATAGTCAGAACGCCTTCGGTCTTTTCGCCGATCTTTGTCCTGATGATCTCCTCGGAGAATTTCATTTTATAGTCAATATCGTTTATTGAACCCAGTCTGACAGTAATTCGGCTGTCATATGTATAGGATAGCTCGGAGCGGTTGGTTACGTCTATCATAGTGATGTTTTCACTTTTGTTTTCCGTGAAATACTGCATCAGACTGCTTATTGCATTATCCTTATGCTCGTCTGCCGACTTGAACTGCGCACCGGGGATAAGCTCGGGCAGGGGGTCTGTTCCCGTGAAATTAAGCAGCCCTGCCTTCTGCTCCTGGAGCTTGTCAAGTACCTTGCCGCCGCTGCTTATAAGCAGAGTGTAGCCTTCACAGATGAAATTCGCCGCAGGAACGCTTGCCTCCACGTTTATTACCATAGTGTTGGGGAAATGCCTTGTTACGGTGGCGTTTTCAATATAAACAAGGCGGTTTTCTATCATTTCCGCACAGCGCTCGGTTGACGTACGCACCAGATTGTCGCCTGCCTGTATTCCGCTGGCGTTGATAATCTCATCGGCAGTATAATTTGACGCTCCCGATACGGTGATGTTTTCCACATTGAAAAACACCGTCGTTGACAGCATCAGAAAAATTATTACAGCAATGAAGAAAAATATGACTCCAATTGCGTTGCCGTTATTTCTTCTTCGGGTATAGCTCAACTTCTGTACTTCCTTTCACATACCGCTCCGCATTTTTCAATGAGAAGCGGTATCAGTCCTATTCGGATATCCGTTTCACATCTGCTCCTGCTGAGCACAGCAGACGTTCTGTATCTTCATAACCTCTGTCAATGTAGTTTACTCCGTATATCTCGCTTGTTCCCTCTGCTCCCAGAGCGGCGCATACAAGAGCCGCTCCCCCTCTCAGGTCGGGGGCTTCGGCAACAGTGCCGTGAAGTGCAGGAACGCCCGTCACTACAGCTACCTTACCCTCGGCTCGGATATCTGCACCCATACTGCGCATTGCTTCCGTGTGGCGGTATCTGTTTTCAAAGATGTTCTCCACAAATACGGAGGTTCCCCGTGCGGTGCAGAGGGGTGCCATGATTATAGCCTGTGCGTCCGTAGGAAATCCGGGATATACCGTTGTGCGTATGGTTTCGGGAGCGGTGAGACGCTCACGGCGGTGTATGTAGATATTTGTGCCGAAAACTCTTATCCTGCACCCTGTCTGCTCGAAAATCGGTATCACCGCTTCAAGGTGGGCGGGATTGCAGTTTCTTACAAGAAGCTCTCCTCCCGCACAGGCTGCACAGGAAAGCCATGTTGCGGCGGCAATTCTGTCGGGGATTATCTCAAAAGGGTCTTTTGGGGGATAAAGCTCCCGTACGCCCTCTATAACTATCCGTCCGCTGCCGTCGCCGCTTATTTTTGCTCCGCAGGCTCTGAGAAAATCAGCCAGACAGCATATTTCAGGCTCTCTTGCGGCGTTTGATATGACCGTTTCACCCTCTGCGCATACAGCGGCAAGCATAATGTTCTCCGTAGTTCCCACCGAGGGGAAGGACAGGGAATGTCTGCACCCTGTAAGCCCCTTGGGAGCATTGCAGGATATTGCGCCGTGCTCATCTGTTATTTCCGCCCCCATACGCTTCATTGCGGCAATATGCATATCAATGGGACGAGGACCTAAGTTACAGCCCCCGGGACAGCTTAGGGTACACTTTCCGTAACGCCCCAGAAGCGCTCCCATAAATATGATAGACGAGCGCATTGATTTCATAAGTGCGGAATCAATATTCGGTGAATCTGCATCGTCACAGCAAACGGAAACACTGCTGCCCTCCGTGGTGACTCTTGCGCCCAGAGCGGTAAGTATTCTTGCGGAGGCATATCTGTCGGATATGCAGGGGCAGTTTGCAAGCCTTACCGTTCCCTTGCACAGCACACAGGCGGCAAGAACGGGAAGGACCGCATTCTTAGCCCCCTGTGTAATAATCTCACCGAATAGGGGCTTTCCGCCCTCGATCACCAGCTTCTGCATATCCGACGCTCCTTTACAGCTTTTTGTTCTATAACGAATCCTAAAACTATAATATGCGGATATTCAAAGCTTGTGATTATTTACTTGCTTGTAAGCTCCTCTATAACGCTCCATATCCTGTCGGGGGTATCGGCAATGCACTGCTCTCTTGCTTTTCTTGAAAGCTCGCAGAGTGCCTTTGAGTCCGAGGTAAGCTCGCTTACCTTGCTGATGATAAGCTCATCTGTAAGATCCTTCTGCTCTATTACTATCGCCGCTCCCGCTTTTCCCAGAACCATTGCGTTGTGATACTGGTGATTTCCCGCAACAACGGGAGAGGGGATAAGCACCGAGGCTCTGCCCATTGCTTCAAGCTCGCTTATGGCAGAAGCTCCGCTGCGGCAGATGATAAGGTCAGCTGCGGCTGTGCATACGTCCATATTGTGGATATATTCCTTTACAATAAGAGCAGGGTCGTCATCGGGAAAAATACCAAGGTCGGCAAGCCTTTTTTCAAAGGTATCTCTGCCCATTTTGCCGTAGCTGTGGATATGTGTTATCTTTGCACCCGATTCCTTTTCCCATTTCATAAGGGCAATTGCCGAATCGTTTATAGCGCCTGCGCCCAGACTTCCGCCCCATGAGAAAATGCATACGCTGTTTTCGTCAAGACCAAGCTTCTTTTTGGCTTCCGCTCTTGAAAGGGCATTGCTGAAGCCTTTTCTTACGGGAAGTCCTGTTTTGACATACTTAACTTCCTTGTCAAAATATTCAGCGGCTTCTTCCATAGTGAGCATTACCCTGTTCACCTTTTTGGAAAGGATCCTTGTGGTAACGCCGGGGTATGCATTCTGCTCGTGAATAGCGGTTGGGATTCCCATTTTAGCCGCTTCGAGAACGATAGGACCGCTTACATATCCGCCTGTGCCGATAACAATATCGGGAGAAAATCCCTTGATTATCTTTCGTGCGGTATGACCTGCTGTTGTGAGATATGCCGCCGCCTTGATGTTTCTTGCGATGTTTTTTGGCGTAAGCTTTCTCTGAAAGCCGCTTACCTTGATAGGCGCAAAGGGGATATTCTCCATAGGCACGAGCCTTGACTCCATACCGTTTGGAGTTCCCGCATAGAGAAATTCAGCGTCGGGGCAATGGTCTTTTATAATCGAAATAATGGCGAGGGCAGGATTTATATGACCTGCTGTTCCTCCGCCTGCAAGAAGTACCTTCATATCATCATTATCCTTTCGGGAAAGTATTTATCTGCTCATTCTTTTTCTGGCAGTTTCGCCAAGCTCCTTCTTTGCACGGGAAACAGCCGCATCGTCGGCGTCCTCACGTTCCTTTGAGGGAATGGACTGCCTTGAAACATTGAGAATGATACCCATCTGGGCAAGCTGAATGATAAGCGCTGTTCCGCCGTAGCTGAAAAAGGGCAGGGAGATACCTGTGTTTGGGATAGTATTTGTTACAACGGCAATGTTAAGAAGCGCCTGCAGTCCTATCTGAATGATGATTCCTGCGCTCAGAAGCATACCGAATTTGTCGGGAGCGTTTGCGGCAATGGCAAAGCCCTTGAAAATCAGCAGTATGAACAGGATAATCACAACAGACGCACCGATAAAGCCCAGCTCCTCGCATACGATGGAGAAAACAAAGTCGTTTTTCGATTCGGGAAGATAGAGGAATTTCTGTCTTGAATTTCCAAGACCCAGACCGAAAAGATTTCCCGAGCCGATGGCTATGAGAGAGTTTCTTGTCTGCCATGCAACGTCCTTGTTTTCAGGCTCAAAGGTGTAAAGCCAGCTTGCGATTCTCTCCTGGAGATAGTCGAATTTGTCTGTCTGATAAAGTATCAGTATGCCTATGGCTGCAATCAGTATTCCCACAAACAGGGTGGAGAAAAAGGAGCGGAGGTTTATGCCGCCTATGAACATCATAGAAAAAGCGATTATGCACACGATTATCGTTGCGGACAGATGTCTTTGAGCCAATGTCAGCAGGGCAACAAAGCCTGTGGGTATCAGATAAAGAATAACACTGTAGCGGTTGTTCATCTGCCTGTAGTTTATTGCCATAATGTGAGCAAGGAGGATTATCAGTGCAAGCTTCATAAGCTCCGAGGGCTGAAATGAGAATACCTTAAGGTCTATCCAGCGCTTTGCGTCAGCGGTAGCTGTTCCCACTCCGGGGATATGAACTACCAGCATCAGTACGGAGCAGAAAGCGAAAAATGCCTTGTTGATGGTGTTGTTTGTAAGAAGATGATAATCAAAAAGCCTGCTTGAAACGACCATCATTATGGCAAGACCTACGCCTGCCATAAAGAGCTGTCTTTTGAAATAATAGTCGGGGGCAACATCGTCCTTTATCGCCCATGCATAGCTTGCGGAGTACATCATAATCACTCCGAAAACCAGCAGTATAAGCACGAGAATGAGAAATGTTATGTCTATTTCTCCGAAGCGGATATTTTCCAGATGCTCCGAATGGGGTATTCCCTTCTTGAACAGGGAATGGTTATAGGGCAGATATGAGGGCTTTTTTTCTTTTTTCTCTTTTGTCTTTTTCGGGGGCATTTGCGTACTCCTTTCTATAGGCAGACCTATGTAATGAGCGTGTTATTTCAGATAAATGTTATACAGCACATTGCCAAGTATTCCGCATACAAGACCTACTGCCGAAAAGGTGTAAACTATCTTGTATTCCGAGAAGCCGCACATTTCAAAGTGATGGTGAATGGGAGACATTTTGAATATACGCTTTCCTGTGGTCTTGAAGCTTATTACCTGAAGCACTACCGAAAGCGCCTCGCAGATATAGACGATCGCCATAAGAGCAAGGAGCAGGTGCTGGTGGGTTATAAAGCCCATTGCGCACACGCAGCCGCCCAGGAACATTGAGCCTGTATCGCCCATAAATACCTTTGCAGGGTTAAGATTCCATACAAGGAAGCCCATACAGCCGCCTGCAAGAGCAGAGGCGAATATGCAGTATTCGTTCATTCCCATAGCGGAATATATTGCCAGCCAGCATATTGCAAATACGGCTGTTACTGTGCCGCACAGACCGTCAACGCCGTCGGTCAGGTTAACTGCATTTGTAAGGAAAATAAGGTACAGTATCATAATAGGGTAATAGAAGATACCGAAATCAACAGCTCCGAAAAAGGGGAAGATTATTTCTGTGGACTTATCTCCCAGAAGCCACAGCACAGCAAGGAAGGCTGATGTGAGAACCAGCTGCATAGCCATTTTCTGCTTTGCCTTAAGACCCAGATTCTGCTTCTTTACCGCCTTGATGTAGTCGTCAATGAAGCCGATAACGCAGTTGAGCAGAGCGAACACAAGACCTGCAATAAGCTTGTAAAGTCCTGTTCTGTCAGGGGAAAGGGCAATATCCGAGCTTGTGAACTGCCATATTGCATAGCACAGTGCGCAGGAAAGTATAGTTCCGAAAATGAACATAAAGCCGCCCATAATGGGAGTTCCGTTTTTGCTCTTGTGCCAGGCAGGGCCTTTTTCGTAAATGGTCTGACCGAAGTGGATCTTTTTAAGCAGGGGGATAAGGTAAAGCCCCGAAAGCGCCGCCGCCGCAAAGGATACAGCCGCCGCAAGAATGTTTATCCAGAATGGCATTTTTCTATCAACCTTTCTCAGTTTTCCGAGTCATAAAGTTCTTTTATTATATCTTCCATATGAATACCTCTGCTTGCCTTGAAAAGCACGGCGTCGCCTTCCCTGAGCTTGAATTTCAGGAAATTGAGGATAGTATTCTTATCCTCCGACGCACAGCAGGGTATCCCCAGAGCCTCTGCGCTTTTTGCGATATATGCCGCATAGCTTCCGTAGCATACCAGCATATCAAGCCCCTTTTCGGCGGCGTATTCGCCTATCCTTTCGTGAAGCTCGGGAGAACGGGAGCCAAGCTCCAGCATATCGCCCAGCACCGCAACACGTTTTCCGCCCGAGGCGGGCTTTGTATCGCTGAGAACGTCTATTGCCGCCATCATTGAGGCAGGAGCGGCATTGTAGCAGTCGATTATAAGAGTCTGACCGTTTCTGTGCTCAATATGCTGTCTCAGTCCGTCAAGGCGGAATCCCGACAGCTTTTCGCATACGGCATATCCGTCACAGCCTGACCTTACCGCAATTGCATAGGCGATAAGAGCGTCAACAACATGATGAAGTCCGGGGCAGGGGAGGTGTATGCTGTTCCCTGTGGGGAGTCCCTTTTCGCATATGTCAAAGCTTACGGAGTCGCTGTCAGAGACTATATTTACCGCCGTATAGGTGCAGTTCATATTCTTTGCACCGCAGGAAATAACCTCTCTGTCCTTGATTTTTTCGGTAAGAGGATAAAGCAGAGGGTCGTCTCCGTTTATAACAAGGGGAGCGGAAGGCTCTGCGCCCTCGAGTATTTCAAGCTTTGCTTTGAGTATGCCCTCCTGAGAGCCGAGATTTTCCGCATGGGACCAGCCTATGTTGGTTATAGCGGCAATGGTTGGGCGGCAGGTCTTTGAAAGCCTTTCTATCTCGCCGAAATCGGACATTCCCATTTCGATAACCGCCGCCTTGTGGTCGGGGGTAAGCTTCAGCAGAGTAAAGGGCATACCTATCTCGTTATTGTGATTTCCCTCTGTTTTCAGAGTTCTGTACTTTGATGAAAGGGCGAGGGCTGTCATTTCCTTTGTGGTGGTCTTGCCCACGCTTCCTGTTATGCCTGCAAGCTTTGGGGTGAATTTATTGCGGTAGTAAGCGGCTATCTGCAGAATTGCCTTTCGTGTGCTTTCGACCACGATACAGGGGTCGTCGCCTACGGGGCGTTCGGTAATTGCCGCCGCCGCTCCCTTGACAACAGCGTCGTGAACGAAGTTATGCCCGTCAAAGCGGTCACCCTTGAAGGCAATGAATATGCTTCCCGGGGTTATTGTTCTTGTATCGCTGCTTATTCTGTCAGCGTTTATGAAACGGGAGCTGACGGGGATATTGTACTTTCTTCCTCCGCAGGCGGCGCATATCTCGTCAATGCCCATTCCGCCTGCAAGCTGTGAGCTTTCCTCGGGCTTCGGAGCGGAAAGCGCCGCAAGAGCCTCTGCGCATATTTCACGTTCATCAAAGTGGATATGCACATTGTCCTTAAGCACCTGATAATCCTCGTGACCTTTTCCTGCAAGAACGATAACGTCGCCCTTTTTTGCAATGCGTACAGCGTGGAAAATAGCTGTTCTGCGGTCGGTTATGCGGTCATAGGGAATATTTGAGCCGCTGAGCCCTGTGATTATTTCGTCAATGATAGCGTCAGGGTCTTCGTTTCGGGGGTTATCCGAGGTGATTATCAGATAATCCGAATGAGCCGCCGCCGCTTTTGCCATAAGTGGGCGTTTTGTTCTGTCCCTGTCGCCGCCGCAGCCGAAAAGACAGATGAGCCGTCCCTCGGTGTTTTCTCTTATGGCAGGGAGCATATTTTCCAGAGCGTCAGGGGAATGGGCATAGTCGCAGACAATGCTGAAATCCCTTTCGGTGGGGATAGTTTCGCACCGCCCTCTTACGCCCTTGAAGCTGTTCACCGCTTCGGTTATTTTTTCGATGGGTATTTTAAGCTGTGAGCATACGGCAATTGCCGCCGTAGCGTTTGATACGTTATAGCCGCCCATCATATGAAGCCTGAAGGGGAAGCTTTTTCCCGGAACGCAGAACCAGAAGTGGGAAGCGCCGCCGCTGAAACGGGCATTGCTTGCATAGACCGATGTTCCGCCTTTTATGCCGTAGGAATATTTCTGACAGGTAATTTCTCTGAAAAGCCTTGCACCGTAATCGTCCTCGGTGTTGATTATAGCAAGCCTGCAATGGTCTGTGAAAAGCTTTTTCTTGGCGTTGTAGTAGCCTTCCATTGTTTTGTGGTAATCAAGATGATCCTCGGTGAGATTGGTGAAAACGCCGCAGGTAAATACAGCAGGACCTATTCTGTTCTGCTCCAGCGCAAAGGAGGAAACCTCCATAACGCAGTATTTGCAGCCCTTGTCAGCCATTTCTCTGAATATTTTGTAAAGTTCATATACCCTTGGTGTGGTGGGGGTGGAATCGTCTCTTTCAAGGGGCTCTTTTCCGCAGAGAGTGCCTGCTGTGCCGATAAGACCTGCCTTTCCTCCCGCATAGGTAATGATGTGATGTATCATAGTTGTCATAGTGGTCTTGCCGTTTGTGCCTGTAACTCCTACAAGGATAAGCTCCTTTTCGGGGTGGTCAAACCATTCCGCAGCCATCAGACCGTAGAATTCTCTCGAATCGGGAACGATAATCTGCTTTGAGCCGAGACCCATATCCTTTTCGCAGACAACAGCCGCCGCACCCTTTTCAAGCATTTCGGCGGCGGCATTATGCCCGTCGAAGCGCTCTCCCTTAACGCATACAAAGACATTGCCTTCCTTTACCTCTCTGGTGTCGTCTGTAATGCCTGTAACAAGGCAGTCCTTGCCCTTGTATTTATACGAAACGCTCTGTCCTGCGCTTTTTAAAAGCTGTGAAAGCTGCTTGCTGATTCTGCTCATAATAAAACCCGACCTTCTGAAAAGATGTTATCCCTCGTCCTTTACACGGAAGGAGACCTCCACGACTGTACCCACGGGAACGAGAGTGCCTTCGAGATAATTCTGCTGATATGCAACTGCGCCTGCGTGTTCTGTTGCGCCGTCGCCTGCCTTGAAGTTAATATTGACCGATGTGAGAAGTTCATTCACTTCCGATACGGTGCGTCCCAGAACATCGGGGACTGCCACATATTCCGTATCGAGATTTTCCTCCGTATAAAGCACCACCTTGCCGTTTCTGGGAATGGAGGAGGAGCGTGAGGGTACTTGTGATACGACTGTATCGCCGTTTCCTATGGTGTAATATCTCAGCTCAAGGTTATCGAGAGTTTTCGTAGCCGCTTCAAGGGTCTGACCCTCTACGCTGGGAACTGTTACGTCAAGAGCCGCAAGCTCTTCCTCGGTGTATTCGGGGTAATAGCCCAGATAGGGAAGTGCTTCCTTGAATACCGCCGAGATAACGGGAGCGGCAACAAGGCTTCCGTAATAGACCTGTGCGCCGTTGTGGTCTCTGCCCTGAGGTTCATCGACCATACAGAGCATAATTATTTCAGGGTCGTCTGCGGGGGCAAAGCCTACATATGAGCCTACATAGAGGTTATCAACGCCCAGCTCGGTGTTCTTTTTCAGCTTCTGTGACGTACCCGACTTGCCGCCGATACGGTAGCCCTTAATGTAAGCATTTGAGCCGCCGTTATTGTTTACCACGCTTTCGAGGACCTGCCGCATCTGAGCGGAGGTCTCCTCGGAAATTACCTGACGGCGGACTGTTCTTTCCTTGGTTTCGATAATGTTTCCGTTATTATCCACCACCTTGCTCACAACGTAGGGCTGGAGAAGGTATCCGCCGTTTATGGTTGCGGCATAGGCTGTTATCATCTGAATGGGGGTAACTGTATTCGACTGACCGAAGGAGCTGGAGGCAAGCTCAACGATACCCATCTGCTCCTCGGTGTAGTAAAGACCTGCCGCCTCTCCGGGAAGGTCTATTCCCGTAGGCTC
>JAGAJY010000179.1 GCA_017848125.1 Oscillospiraceae bacterium | reverse complement strand
CGATAATATATGTGGCATAAAAAACATCGACGCATATCTTGATTACTGGCAAAAGCTTTCACGGGAAAATGCGGAACAGCTTAAAGATTTCGAATATTATCCCTTTGCATATATCACATCCGATGGCGGTAAGTATTTGTACAGATCCAAGTAAAGAAAGCAGATTGAAGAATCTAAATCAACAACGCAATGAAATAGAACAATTAATTAGCGACATATATGGAAATGCAAAGAAAGTATTTTTCAACACATTATTTAGAAGTGCGCAGCAAATATTTACAATTCTAAGTGTAAGCAAAACGTTAAATGAATTTATATATCATTTAACAAAACCGATACATTTCGCTGATGGAAGCGGTGATGTATATCACCAATTATTAGCGTCAGATTTTTATACTGTGTAAATGTCGGAAAGTTTCACAACCGTAGGGTCAGTATGCTTAAAAATGTCGCTGTTAAAGTAAAATGAATGTCGAAGACAACCTTGACACCGACACTTTTTATGATTTCTGGCAATTAAGAGGTTGTGACGTCGTATTGTGTTGTAACTGTGGACACATTCCAAAAACCACAACCAAGCAAACAGCTTATCCTTGTTCACAGCTGCCCATATCACCCAGTTACTCATAGTCAATTTGCTGAACTTTGTTCCGAAGGGTGCATAATCCTTTTCCTGACGATACAGCGGCACAGCCTGTACATATTTTGAATACAGTATATGTGCCAGCAGTTCGGTTGAGCAGAAGTTGCCGGGAATAAATGTTGCTGGAAACCCACCTTTCCAAAAATCTGCTGCTTCGAAATGTAATTCTTCTTAACAGTATCAATAGTCGAATTGGAGAAAGCTTAACACTAACTGCCAAAACTGCATTTGCATAATGGTCTGTTTCTAACGCAAAATTTTGTCTGATGTTCTTATATGTATGATTTTATGTCGCTTATATATATTAATAATAGTCATAATCTGCTGAAAAATAATAATTGTTAAACTGATTTGGAAAATTGTATGCACAATAAAACTAAAACCTGGTTGTTCTCAAACACGCAGAACGGTGCAAGGGCAAGTGCGCTGATTTATTCTCTTGCTGTTACTGCCTGTGCTAACGGGATGAATGTTGAGCAGTATTTTTACAGGCTGCTTACTTCTGATGTGCCGGTTATGCCTTGGGATGAATGATATTACATAAATGCCCTCGTCGATTAGCTTCGGCGAGGGCTGGTTGCTTATTGGATGGGGGTGGGTTTGACGGGTACTTTTATTCTCTTAATGATAATCAAAAAGCACCTTGATCTTTAGTAAAAAACACATGATCAAGGTGCCATAATTATATATCTTTTTTCTGCGGGATTGGAATTGTGATCTCAGATTTGAAAATTTTATCCTGCGCTTCTGTCTTGAACACACCGTCATACTTGTCAACAGACGCCTGAATACTTGATAATCCTATCCCCTCGTGATGTTCCTTAGTGGTCAAAAAAGCTTTGCCCTTTGTTTTGCAGACTCCGTCAAAGCTGTTTTCAAGATTGATAAGAAGAAAGCCGTTGAACTTGCTCACACTGAATAAGATGTACTTATTTTGTTCTGCCTTTCTGCACGCTTCAATAGCGTTATCCCAAAGATTTGCAAAAATAGTAGTTATATCAATATCACTTATAAAATCTATATTTATTTCATCAACAGATACATCTACCCTAACGCCTTCCGTTTTTGCTTTTGACATCTTCTGGCTCAGAATTATTCCCATTATTCTATTAGAACAATGAAAACCGCAAAATATCTTATCCATTTGTATATTAATATGATCACGATACTCTTTTGCTTTCTGAGCATCCTCTTTTTGCAGATCATCCAACACATTCAGGTGTTTTTTTATGTCATGAATGATAGCTCGAGATTCTTTGTATTTCTGCTCGGTTTCTTTATAGTTTTCAAGCTGCATTTCCTGAAGTCGTTTTATCATGCCGAGTTCATGTTCATATTGATATGACTTTGAAACTATGCTGAGAACATATGTTAGAAACAGATTTATCAATATAAATCAGATCAGCATAATTATCACCTGTACTCCTCCCATTCTGTCCAAAATCTGCGAAGAATAGGAAATAATGATCCATGTTTCAAAAAAAGTAATAGAGATCATCAGCAGAGCAATTTTAAGCTGTACAGAGTTAAAGTTTATTTTTCGAATAAATAAAAGAAATACTCTATATGCAGTAAACAAAAAGATGATGTTCAACAGGTTGCTTCCAAACATTAGTTGATCGTTTGACAGAGTACCTTCAAGGGTATTTCCCTCAACTACAGACCAAATCAGCACTGTAACAGCATCACAACATAAAAAAATAAACCATATCAGTAAATTATAAATCCAGGTTTTTTTCCAGTCCGATTCATACATTATCAGGCATATCGCATTTATTGAAACATATGAGTAAACCATATTTACATATGGCTCATTTATCTGACTGACCGCTATCATTAACAACACAGTCGCAAAGTATGAAATAATGTAGTATTTCTTTTGAAATTTTCCCCGTACTGTGTATAAAAAATCAAAAAAGCAAATAGATTTATTGCTGCCGAAACAAGACATTGACCTAAAAATGACGTTAATTCCGTATTCATTAATTTATACCTCACAAGCTACTTCTTCTTGCAAATGCGTGAATTTTGTCCTTGAATTCTTCTTTTCTCTTTTGCTACAGCGGTATTTCATAGCCACCCGTCATCTGAATCGTATACAGATTTTCTAATGTTCTTACGTGTTCAAGATTAATGATAAATGAAGCGTGAGGCATAAAAAACTGCCCTCTTTCCAGTGAAGCCATAATTTCGGATATCGTACCATTTATCAATATTTCTCTTTTTGTTGTGTGCAATAGTATTTTCCGCCTTATAGACTTTCTTTTTCAAAATATATAATCTCCGACTTATCCTGCATGATCAATGCACCGTTATCCGCATAAACATCCAGAAAAGAAGGTGCGGCACCAATTTTATTTGACCGCAGGAGATCCCCGATCACACGCTCAAGATCTTCATATTTGAAAGGTTTAATGATAAAATCAAAGGAATGAACCGAATGTGCGGGCATACTGTAATATGCAAAGCTTGTAATAAATATGATCGGAATATTCATATCCTTTTCCCGTATCAGCGATTCTGTTTCAATTCCGTCCATTCCCGTCATCTGACCGTCCAGAAAAATAATATCAAATTTTATTTCGGAACTGACAAGCATTTCCCCCTCATAAAACTTATACGTCTGCACACCGACACCATGCATTTTTCCATACATCAGAACATGATTCTAAATATCATCTACTACCTGACATTCATCGTCACATATTGCAATTTTGACCATAATATTTAGTTCCTCCAAAAATTGCTTTTTACAGAAATTATATCACAATAAGATTTTAATGTAAATTACAAATTGGACTATTTCCCATTATACACCTTTAGAATATAAACATCAACTTTTTAGATATAAGCGGATTCCTTTGTATAGCGTATGGTGATTTGGCGGATACGGACAATGTATTTGCGCATTATTTTATCTTTATCGTATTAACAGTTGTTGCCTTTATTTCGTTTTTGAGTTGAACTTCTTCAATTTGTTTGATAGTAAAAAATTTAGTAAAAGAATCTAATATTGGTAATTTATATGGATAATAGGGATCATTAAATGGGTATAGATACAAATCATGAATCTCTTTTGGATCAGGTCCACAAAAAAACGCATAGTTTTTTCCATTAGATACACTGCTTTTGTAGCATATGCCATAAAATCCAATACTTCTTATATATTCTGATATAATTTGAGTTGCAACATATTCATACGAATGATCTTGATTATCACTTACTGGTTGAGACAATTCATCTACAAAACTTGTTAGGAATCGAGTAATGAAACGATCTTCGTGACAATAATCATCACTAAATATACTACAACAATTATAATAGTAATTATCCTTAGTAAAATCAATTACTTGCAATTTTTGTTTTGATTCAAATTCAGCTACAATCGCAGTACAATTTGATAGTCTGCATTCTGAATATGTAGTATCTTTATCAGCAGCCAAATATAAATATGAAATTCCGGCAGGACTCATTCTATTAGTATGTGCGAATTTTGGTGGGGCTGGTCCCATATCTTTGTATGGCTGTAATTTTGACAAGTCATTTAATTCATCGGTTTGTTTTCGAGTTCGATATAACTTTGTTCCGACAGGTAAATCATCGACGAACCCCAATATTATTTTTTTAAGTTTTTCTAAGAAACCTGAGTAGTCACCGTAACTGCCGACTGCAAAAAATCTATTATAATGCTTTGCGATATGCTTAAACATCAGCCAATCTTGATACACAGGCAGAATTTCTTCTCCGTATAGTTCAGCTATAATGACAAACTGTGGTTCATCAATATCCCCCCATATACTATACCCACCATCTTTTAATCGCTCATATGAATTTAAATCCTCAAATAATTCTTCAAGTATTCCATTTTTTAAGGCTAATTCTGTAAAAATAGCCTCATCAGAGATTAAGATTTCTCTTATAGAAACAGGTTCAGAAGGCTGACCCTTATAATCAATATACTCGTCTTCTTCATCATCCCACATTGCTCCTGTACCATCACCTATATATTCGTATGCTTTCTGTAAACACACTATGATATGTTTGCCCATTTTATGTATAGGATACAGTTCGATGTCGGTTGAACCACAATAGTCACAAATACCAATACTTTCATAATTTTTAGTTATGAATTCTTGTAGGTATCGATTTGTAAAACAATTCTTGCAGCATTTTCGGGCTATCATTACTATCTCTCCTTTTCGAGAAGCTTTTTCGGAACCATTGCTATGGTTAATGTATCATATATTCTGTTAACGTCATATTGCTTTTTAGCACTTTATTGATATTATTAAAAGTCATCATTTGCTATTTAATATGATCATCCCACTCATAATCCTGATGTAATAAATTAGGAAGATTAACTAGGCAATTCGTTTTCTTTATATGTCCGTATTGATTTAATCCCGTATTTACAGTAAAGAAAACTTCTTTTTTAGCTCTTGTCAGTGCTACATAATATGTACTCATTTCTTCCGACATTTTTCTTTTCATTTCAGGTGCAAATTTACTAATACAATAATCATATCCTGCATCGCATCCCTTTATTTCATTACAATGTTTACATACATGTTTCCATGATGGATAGACTGCAGCATTCATTTGCGGAAGTATTACGTAATCCCATTCCAGTCCTTTAGACGAATGAATAGTTGTTAAAACAACTTTTTCATCTAAATATTCCATCATATGTTTTAGTCCTTTATTGCTCAAGTTAAAATCAATATTGATATATCTTTCTTTTGAAGTTCCCTCCCAAGTTTTTGAAATTTCAAATAGTTTTTCTAACAACTTGTATAACGAATCAAATACATATTTTTTACTTGAATCTGAATATATTTCATTTTCTCGATTTTTTATCGCTTTTAAGCATTTACGTAAGGCGCTTTGCACAGCCTTACCTAATACATTTTTATGAAATTCTTCAACTGCTATTCTGTAAAACTTGATATATTCATTATCTGTCTCACTATAAAGTGCATTAAAAAAGGGGATACCTTCTTTTTCAAAATTGTCCACTATAATACTTCCTTGCCACCCAGCCCTGACAAGAACCGCAACATTGCTTTCTGTATTTAGTATTCTTCTGACACCCTTGCTTATAAATTCAACTTCACTACTATCCGATATAAGTTTCTTCAAAAGAATTGTAGCACATTTTTCCGATAACTGATAGTTTTCAGCGTAGTCTCTTATAAACAGATCAAGCTGCTTCATTCTTTCGTTGTTCATAAAGCGATAGTTTTTCTTAAACGAGATTATTTTTGCGTTGTATCTCTCTAAAACTGTTCCAAGAGCATCGTTTATTGCACCCAAAAAGCCATAGATTTTCTGGACATCATCTCCAAGAAAGATAGCTTTATTATTTATGATTAGTTTATCCATAAGCAAGTATCCGAGAAGAGTAGTATCTTGAAACTCGTCGATTATTATCATCTGATAATATGAACTATAAAAATTAGAAATATTTTCGATTGAAAGGAGCTTGATTGCAGCTACTAAGATTCCATTATATGTAATAATGTTACTATTTACGAGTTTGCTGTTCAAGATATTCCAATAGATATCAATACTGTCGCACAGTTCATTATAATCTATGCTTTTAATTGCATCTTCAAATTTTTTGAATTCAGATTTTTCTGTAGAAAATAGTAAATCCAAATCGCTTAGTGCAGAATCATCAATAATTTTAAAACATGACAGGTTAGTAAAGTTACTATTCAAAATATAGCCGTATTTATGAAGCAAGCGCATTGCGAAATTATGGTAATTGGCTATGTCAACCTTATTCAAAAGTGCTTTGGAATCATCTACAATGTCCGGGAACAGCTTTTTTACTGCATCCTTTATTCTCATTGCAGCATTTACACTAAATGTCATAGCCAAAACTTTCTTGTTTCCGAGAATCGTTCCTACGCATAGTTCTCGTGCAATCTTGCTTATCATAGCTGTTGTTTTTCCACAACCTGCCGGTGCTGTCACGATTATTCTTGGTTCATCGGAAAAAATAAAATCCAATTGTTCTTTATCATCAGAATGTTTATCTTGAAGTACTCTTTCAATGTCCATTATCATGTCCTCCGGACAGCATATCAATTAAATCATTAAATGCCGTTGGTATTTCTGTCACATATTGAGCAAGAATGGCTCCTTTGCAGGCATTTTTAGACCCTTTCAGTTTTTCTAATTGAGATTCTTTACATTCATTCATAAGTGACATAGCATCATCATCGCTAAGCTCAAGTATATTAGTGTCATTTCGAAATGCTGCAACATCTATCTCTGGAAGCATCCTTTTAATTGGTCCTATCATTGATGGTAGGATATCTAATTCCTTGCAGCATTCTAAATATTCATGTAACTTAAATGACGCATACACATCTTCTTCGTAATCCATTTCCGTGGTAAAGAAAACATCTTGTGCACCTTCATATTTATCTTTCTTATCACGATCAATAATTGCATATGTTTTAATACCGAATCGTCTATATAATTCCATACAGTATAGGACGCTATCCGCTCCATCTAGTTTTATTATTCCGATGCCATGTTCGTCTAAATCATAATTTTTCCTTTCGGCAAATACAGGAACTGCTCCGCTTTCTGTGTCTCCTTCGACAAAAACAATTCTCTTACTGAACATCGCTTCTTTAAGATAAAGATAATTATGCAATAAATGCTTATACAGCTTATCATCCAGATCAAGATCACTACCAGAAACAATCACAAAGTCATTTGTTCCAGAATCCTTATACAACCTAATAAACTGCTTATAATCATTTAATAAAATATTAGGCGAATGAGTTGTAATAAAAATTTGACCATTTAACCCATCAATATCAAATAATTCTCGTAATAAGTCAAGGAAATCCTGATTGGTGTTACACATTAACCCTTCTATTTTCTTCGTAAGATTTCTTTGCCTATAAGGGTGCTGATGTATTTCTGGTTCATCAAGGAGCAATATTAAAGGAAAATACTTTTTATCTCCATCACAGATTAATCGTTCTTCAAATTGCTCGGGCCTTCTGCTTATTTTAGTATTATGAATAATCTCTATAATCTGTAAAATAATATTAAAGGCGTATTGTATTCCTTATCCAAGTGACGAAAGCTCTCTTTCGTTTTCATCGCCCAGCATGAGTAATCTTGATATTATTTTATCCATTACCGGATCCAGATAAGCACGTATAGAATCGCCAGTAATTGTATTTATGCTGTCAATAGAATTGTTTATATTTGAGATGATACCTTCTATATTTTCTCGATTAATGACATCACTCTCGTTCATCCCGGCAGCTTGAAGACTTTTTTTGATCAAATAATTAAGAACCTTTCCGGAACCATTAGTCTTCTTAAAATCTACTTCTTTAGATGGCATTCTCTGTGCATAGTAATACAGAGTATTGATTTTCTTTATTATCGAAAAACTAATTGGCGTCATATTAGGCGTATTATGATAATAAGATATACGACCGTCTACAACGTCTTGTTCAGCAACTAGTGTAATTGAATGATTATCATCGACATCAAAATTATCCTCAAAAAATCCAACACTTGCATCGTCATATTCAAGCGTAAACACGATTCTGATTGGCTCCATTACATTAAAGAAATCTGTTTCTATAAATTTTCCCACTGAAAAAATAGAGTTTAAAAGCTCTAAAAAATTGGTTTTACCAATATTGTTTTCACCTATTATGTAATTCAATGATTTATCAAAAGATATGCTACATCCTGACATATTCCTATAATTTGAAATTTCAGTTATCCTTCTTATATTCATTTTATCCTCCAAGATCCAAAAAGCACATAATATTTTTTTCTTAATACATAATATCATTTAGTACAGAATGAACTATTATATATTATACTACATTTGGATGTATTTTTCAATACGCTTTTTGCTTTTAAATAAAAAATGGAAACGATACCATTAGCATTACTTTTCTTTTTTAGTTTAGGAATATATTTCAGGACTTTTCATGTTAAACTTAATATCAATTCCCTATACTTTTGGAAATATACTGTTATCCAGAAGACTTTTTTCAATTAAGTATCATTTTTTGTTCCCTATAAAATCAATACAAAAAAGACATAAAAAAATTTGATTTTTTCTAAAATATTTTTTTTCGTTTGCGATGGTTAACAGTCAACAAACAATGTATTATAGCCATTTGGAAGCTATGCTATTCTACAGCATTCTCCTAAAATCAACAAATTACAAACATGCAGGATTTCTAAAAATTCTATATGCAAGAGCTAAAAGGACTTGAATCATATTTGCTTTCCCTATGTTTCATTTATAAATAACTGTCAATTGTATTTCTTCCAAATAAAATCACCCGACTGCAAGACATCTCGCAGCCGGGTGATCTTTACTTTATCATCTTAAAAAACCTCAAAGCCGTAGCAATAGCCTCTTCTTTCTCCTTAGTACACTTAGGCTGTCTGGAATTTGCAGTCTTTGCCTTATTGTAATTCTCCCTCTCAATAATACCGCACTTCTGCTTAACCTGTGCGATATTCAGCGAGGATACCGTCAAGCCCGTATGCTCCTTGACATAAGCTTTGATCTCATCATAGGTAGCCTTGCTCTCCGCAGAGGTAAGATCAAGCTCGTCTGTTTTCAGCTCAACTTCGATATGTTGGTCACTTATGAGTTTGGACAATAAGCATACCGTCTCCACATGATTCGTATTCGGGAACATATCCACAGGCGCAAGCTTTTTCAGCTTATAGCCGTTTTTGATAAGGAAGAAAACATCTCTCGCCTGAGTTTCAGGCTCGCAGGAAACATAAACTATTCTCTTTGGTGCAGCTTTCACAAGCTCGGAAAGAAATTTCCTGTCACAGCCTGCCCTTGCGGGGTCAAGGATAACAACGTCTGCCTTTAAGCCGCCATTATTGAACTCCTCAAGGAATTTTCCGCTGTCCGAGCAGATAAATTCCACATTGTCTGCATTATTCAGCTTTGCATTTATAACAGCGTCATTCACCGCCGACCTGTTTATCTCGCAGCCGTAAACCTTTTTTGCCTTGTCAGCCGCAATAAGGCTCATAGCGCCGATTCCGCAGTATGCGTCAACCACGGTTTCACGTCCCGTAAGCCTTGCCTCCTTTACCGCAAGCGAATAAAGCCTTTCCGCCTGTGACGGATTTATCTGCGCAAAGGATTTGGGCGAAATTCTGAAACGCTTGCCGCAGATAATATCCTCAATACTGCCCTTGCCGTAAAGCACCTCGCATCTGTCTCCCGTGAGCATTTTATCCGAGCGGTTGACCGAGAATATAAGCGTTGTTATTTCGGGGCATTTTTCCGTCAGACTCTTGACAAAAGCAGCCTTTGAGGGAAAACTATCCGCTGTGCCCGAAATAATGACCATTATCTCTCCCGTGTTCTTTGCAATGCGCACAAGAACGTGACGCAGAAAGCCCTTTCCGTTATAGCTGCACCATACGGGTATTTTAAGGCTAAGCGCCGTTTTCTTTACAGCCTTGATAATCCTGTCAGCCCTTTCGTCATTGACCGCACATCTGTCAACAGCTGTCACGCCCCCCTTTGAGGACTGATACACTCCAGAAACGCATTTGCCGTTCTTGTAATCAAACGCACCCTGCACCTTGCAGCGGTAGCCGTCGGGACTGTCTGCCGCAATTATCCTGTCGGGACGGCAGAGCTTTCCCATAAGCCTTTCGACCTTTATCTGCTTGAAGCGTAGCTGTTCCTCATAGCTCATATTTCTGAGCTGACATCCGCTGCATTTTTTATATACGGGACAGGCGTTTTCACTCTCCCCCTTGACGCTTTTGACCTTTTTTACGCTTTCACTCATTTTTATTTTCCTTTCGGTATATCGAAGCGATTTTTTCTTTATTCGCCGCACCATTTGTTTATCTGTTCAAACACCCTGTCAAGAGCAGGCGAAGCATTTCTGTCTCCGAGAAATATTCCTGCACTGTACGCAGAATGGGTATTCCTCTTTTCGGTCACTTCAAAGATCTCAGCTGTAATGCCAAGCTCCTCTGCACGCTCCTTGAACATTTCAGCCTGTCTGAATCCAACAAGTCCGTCGTGTCTGCTTTGTATCAGCAGTATTTTTGTGCCGCATTTCTCTTTCATCAGAGAATACGGCTCTCCGCATTTCCATAGGGCTTTGTCCTTTGTGCCGAACATATTCCCTGCAAGAATATCAAGCGTCCCTGACTGCGGAAGCTCAAAGCAGAGAGGACCTGCAAGGCTTATAAATCCGTCAAATTCTTCTGTTATGCCGTATTTTCTGCGGCGTTCACTGTCAAAGCACAGCAGAGCACCAAGATGTCCGCCTGCCGATGACCCCACTGCAATAATTCTCGGATAGCTGAGCTTTCTGTCAGCAATATATTCCTTTACAGCAAGATATCCTCTGAAAATATCGTCGGCTATTTCATCAAAATGAGCCTTCGGAGCTTTTCGGTAGTCGGGCATAATGCAGTCATAGCCCTCAGACGCAAATTTCTGCCCTATAAAACTGAAATCACGGGGCGAGCCGCTGTTCCAGCCGCCGCCGTGTATGTATATTATCAGCGTATCGCTTTTTTTGCAGGGTGACTTGAAATGCAGAAAATATCTTCCGTTTTCTCCGATGCTTATCCTTTCGGAAGCAATTGTTTTGGGGCATTTCAGCAGCGGCAGTATAAAGCTGCCGTAGCTGAAATATTCCCTCAGAGTATCTCTGAGCTTTACCATAAATTACAGTCCCTTCTTTATCATAAATCACAGTCCCTTATTAAGATAAGCCTCCTGCTCGGGAGTAAGCTTATCAATTTCGATTCCCCACGCCGAAAGCTTTCTTGCGGCGATCTCCATATCCACCTCACGGGGAACATCAATGAGCATACTGTCAAGCCTGCTCTTGTTCTTTACAAGATGAAGGGCGCTCATTGCCTGAACCGCAAAGGACATATCCATTATCTCAGCAGGGTGTCCGTCGCCTGCGGCAAGGTTTACGAGCCTGCCCTCGGCGATTACATAAACGCTTCTGCCGTTTTTAAGCTGATAGCCCATAATGTTGTTTCGTGCAACCCATGACTTTACGCAGTTTTCACGAAGCCACGCCACATCTACCTCGCAGTCGAAATGACCTGCGTTGCAGCACACAGCGCCGTCCTTCATATTCTCAAAGCACTTTTCGGTAATAACACCGTCACAGCCTGTTACGGTAACAAAGAAATCGCCGACCTTTGCCGCCTCCTCCATCTTCATTACCTTGAAGCCGTCCATTACAGCCTCCATTGCCTTGATGGGGTCTATTTCCGTAACTATTACCGAAGCGCCCATTCCCTTTGCTCTCATTGCAACGCCCTTGCCGCACCAGCCGTAGCCTGCCACGACAACATTCTTTCCCGCAACAATAAGATTTGTGGTGCGGTTGATTCCGTCCCATACAGACTGACCTGTACCGTAGCGGTTGTCGAAAAGGTGCTTGCAGTCCGCATTGTTTACCATTACCATAGGGAATTTCAGCTCTCCTGCCTTGTCCATTGCCATAAGCCTGATAATGCCTGTGGTGGTTTCCTCACAGCCGCCGATAACACTTTGGATAAGCTCAGGGTGCTCGGTATGGATAAGGTGAACAAGGTCGCCGCCGTCGTCAATGATAATGTTAGGACCTGCCTCTATTACACGGGCGATGTGGCGGTGATATTCCTCGTCTGTAGCGTCATACCACGCAAATACCTTAAGTCCGTCGTGAACAAGAGCCGCCGCAACATCGTCCTGTGTGGAAAGAGGATTTGAGCCTGTAACATACATATCCGCACCGCCTGCGGCAAGCACCTTGCAAAGATAAGCGGTCTTTGCTTCAAGGTGAACGGACAGCGCTACCTTCAAGCCCTCAAAGGGCTTTTCCCTCGAAAACTCCTCCTCAATGCCCCGAAGCAATGGCATATTCTGCTTTACCCATTCAATTTTTCTTGCTCCGCTTTCCCATAAATCGGGATTTCTGATCTCACTTACAGCTGACATATTATGCACTTTCCTTTCAGTTTCTTGTTATTTGACTATTGATTCCATAAATTCTCTTGCTTCTGCTGCTCCGCCCGATCCCTTGAAGCTTTCGGAAATCTTCACGGCGGCTTTCTTATATTTCGGGTCGGAGAGAACGGTGTTCACCGCATTTCTTATTTCCTCGGCAGTTCCCGATTTTATTGAAATGCCTGCACCAAGCTCCTCTGTTCTCATAGCAACAGCCCCCTGCTCGGGAGTCTGAGGACAGAGTATCAGGGGAACTTCAAAATAAAGCCCCTCGGAAGCTGAGTTCATTCCGCAGTGAGTTATGAACACATCGGCTATTGACAGCACCGCCATCTGGTCAACACGGTCATAGACCTTGATATTGTCGGGCAGACTGCCGAAATCGCAGTCGGTTTCTCCCATTGAAATTATCACCTGATAATCGGTGTCTTTCAGGGCTTCAACGCAGTTTTTGTAAAGCTCCCTGTTTTTTACAACAGTACCCATTGAAATATAAACCGTCTTTTCCGCAGTTTTTTTCATAGGACTTTCCACGGGACGTATCTGCGGACCGATAAAGCGGTACTTGTCCGAAAAGGTGTCGGCACAGGGCTGGAACTGCTTTGACGTGTAAACCACGGTATTGGTTTCATTGTCATTCTGCACTATTTCCATAATGCTTTTTACAGGATAACCCTTGTCATTGAGCCGCTTTATCTGCTTGTTTATCTTCGGCATGGAGAATATCATTTTAAAAAGCTCCCCTATGCCGTGCTTCATATATCTTGACGAAGCGTTATTAAATGCAAAGGTGGTGGTTGAGGACACATAGGGGATATTATATTTCATCGCCGTAAGCTTGCCCCAGTATGCAATCGAATCGGAAACGATAAGGTCGGGCTTTATTTCGCTGACCTTTTGTGCAACCATCTCATCAAGAGCAAGGGTGGAGCTTACAAGCAGCTCTGTGGCAAAAGCCATATCCTTTCCCACTCTGTCAGCGTTTTCCTTGTCCTCCATCTCAAAATCGTATCCATCACAGGAGATAAACCTCGCACCTGTATTTTCTATCTTCTCCCTGAACTGTTCAAAGGAAAAATAATAAACCTCGTGACCTGCCCCCGTCATTTCACGGACAAGCCCCAGAGTAGGATTTGTGTGTCCGTGAGCGGGAATACAGAACCATACTATTTTCATTTATATTCAGCCTTTCAAGTCAAAATTTTTCGGCAATTTTTCTTGCCCTTGCGTAAATTTCTTCCTCATCGAATTTAGTAAGCCTGCCCTTTTCAAGAACGATTTCACCGTTAATGATGACCGTATCCACTTCACTTCCGTTTGCGGAATATACAAGAGCCGCCGCAAGGTCATTGACGGGACTGAACTGAGGGCGATCAAGGTCGAGAATAACAATATCCGCCTTGCTGCCTGCCGCAATAACTCCCGAATTTCCAAGCCCCAGAGCCTTTACGCCGTTGACCGTTGCAAATCCCAGAACATCTCCTGCCGAGCAGACTGTGGGTATGCCCGTTGTTCCCTTGTGAAGAAGCGCCGCATAGTTCATTTCGTCAAACATATTCAGAGTATTGTTTGAAGCCTGACTGTCTGTTCCCAGACAAACATTTACGCCCTTTTCAAGAAGTGCGGGAATGGGAGCAATGCCGTTTGCAAGCTTTAAGTTGCTCTTGGGATTATGGATAACGCTGACATTCTTCTGCGCAAGAATCTCCATATCGTGCTCTGAAAGATGAACACAGTGCGCCGCACAGGTCTTTATATCAAAAAAGCCCAGCTCGTCAAGGTATTCCACAGGTGATTTTCCTTGCTCCTTATAGCAGTTATTCACCTCGTTCACCGTTTCCGAAAGGTGGATATGAAATTCCTGCTTTGTTTCGTGAGCCTTTTCGATAAGAAATTCAAGGTAATCCTTACCGCAGGTGTAAATAGCGTGAGGACCCAGCTTAAAGCTGATAAGGGGGTCGCCGTCAAATGCCTCTCTCTCCTGCATATGCTCATTATAGCGTCTTAATGCGTCCTTTTCATTCCTGTCGGGTCCTGTCAGTCCTCTTGTCATAACTGCCCTGATGCCGAGATTCCTTGCCGCCTCGGCGCACTTGTTTGGGAACATATGCATATCCATAAAGCAAACAGTTCCGCTCTTTATCATTTCGGCGCAGGAAAGCATTGCGCCCCAGTAAGCGTCCTCTGCGCTGAGAGCGTCCTCTCGGGGCATAATGCTGCCGAAAAGCCAGTCCTCAAAGGTCAGATCGTCTGCAAGATTTCTGAAAAGGGACATATAGGAATGTGTATGGCAGTTTATAAGTCCGGGCATTGCAAGCTTGCCTGTACCGTTAATGGTCTTATCTGCAGTAAAATCGGCAGGCACAGCACCAACGGAGAGTATTTCATTGTCCGAAATGCAGATGCTTCCTTCTGTAATGCCGCCGCCTGCAAGTATTCTAATATTCTTGATAAGGATATTCATATTCAGCTTCCTTTCGGTAAATATACTTATTTTAATTATACCACATCTTCTAAGCTAAGGCAAGCAATTTGCAGACAAAAAATGCACTGCGGCATATAGTCAAATACCGCAATGCATCATAATCTTATGCAACCGTATCAAACAGCTGACCTTTTTTATCGTCCTCTGTACCTACAGAAAAATCGGGCTCATTTTTTGCCTTTGTAACGGTCCTTGTTTCACCGCCTGCAATGTAGGGCTTGCCGCATTCGGGGCATATTCCGCTTTTAAGCCTTACACTCTGAGAAACAACCTCTCTGCCCTCACGGGCAGCCTTTGCCTGATTTCGGTAAACGTGCTCCATTTCGTGCCCTCTGACAACAGCAGCGGCTGATTCGGGAGCGATTTTTGACGCAGTTTTAAAAGAAACTCCGGGGTCGTCCGAGCCGTCCTGATAGCGTCTGTTTTCGCAGGTCTGACATTCACCGTTATTCTTTTCGTCAAGCTTCTGAAGCCTGCCTTCAAGAGTTTCTATACGCCGTTCAAGAGAGGATATTTTAACGGCAAGAGCATTTTTATCAGACACCTTGTTTTTCGCCTGCATAAATTCGTCACGCTGTTTTTTCAGTTCATCAAGCTTGTTTCTGAGATTAGTTCCCGTATCTCCGCCCGATACAAAGCCGCCCACGGCGGTGTTTCCG
The DNA here is from genome assembly GCA_017848125.1 of Oscillospiraceae bacterium. Lineage (GTDB taxonomy): Bacteria > Bacillota > Clostridia > Oscillospirales > Ruminococcaceae > Huintestinicola. Next base: position 17,468 of record JAGAJY010000179.1, on the reverse strand, counting down.
ATTCCTATCGGCGATATACCCATAAACCTCACCTTGCTTTCATCTGTTATTGTGATTCCATTATATCATATTTTTTCGGAAATTTCAAGGGGTCAGCAAAAATCCCCGCATAATCCATATAGCAGGATCGTGCGAGGATTCTTTGATCAGTCATAAGTGTCCGAATAAATTATTCGTATCTCAGCGCCTCAATGGGGTCAAGCTTGGCTGCCTTGTTGGCAGGGTAATATCCGAAGAATACGCCTATCGCCATAGAGAAGCCAACAGCAAGAGCAATTGAACCGATAGTGGGAGAAGCCATTGTTCCCACGATAACACCTGCAAGATTTCCAAGCAGGATACCGAAAAGGATTCCGATAACTCCGCCGATAAGACAGATTATCATAGACTCAACGATAAACTGTGTCCTGATAGCCGAATTGGGAGCGCCCATAGCTTTTCTTACGCCGATCTCTCTTGTACGCTCTGTTACCGAGACCAGCATAATGTTCATAACGCCGATTCCGCCTACCAGCAGGGAGATTCCCGCAATTACCGAGATAGCAAGCTCCAGCATACCCATAACGTCGTCTATCATAGCCATCTGGGATTCAGCGGTGATGTACATAACCTCCACAGCGTCATTATCTCTGTAATAGGTGCTGTTGAGATATGTCTCGACCTTCTGGCAGAATTCCTCTGCGCTTACGCCTGTCTTTGTGTTAAGGTTAAAGCCGTAGAAGGTGTCGTCGTTTACACCTCTCATACGGTTAAAGGTGCTGTAGGGCATATATATCTCACTGTTCCAGTCGTCGCCCATCATATTTACCATTGTGGACATCATTGCAGTAAGCTGATACTGATAAACGCCTACAATAGTCAGGTCGGTAATAGTACCGTCGCTGAGGGTAAGCGAAACGCTTCTGCCTATAGCTCCTCTTTCCGAGCCGAAGCGCTTCTTTGCCTGCTTGTCGGAGATAACGCAGATGTGTCTGTACTGCTCGCAGTCTTTTTCGGAAACATATCTTCCTGCCACAAGCTTTGTCATACTCTGCTTGATATATCCCGGGCTTACGCCGTAAAGTGAAATATCATAGTCCTTTCTGCGAATGGTCATTTTACCGGATTCACTTCCCGACATAAGAGCGATAGCGTCAATATCCTCTGCAAAGCGTTCGCCTATATCGTTCGCCATTTCTGCAGTCATAAAGTCGTCTGACATTATGTAATCTCTCGAAGCGTCGTCCTTCATTGTTATCTGAAAGCCTACAAGGTTCGCACCGCCCTGAGAATTGAATATGTCCATAACGCTGTTTTCCATAATGCTGCCCAGAGTGCTTATTCCGATAACCGAGCCGATACCGATAATGATACCAAGCATTGTAAGGAAGGCTCTCATTTTGTTGGAGCGCAGACCCGAAACAGCAAGCATTACGTTTTCAAAAAAGCCCATTACTCCTCAGCCTCCTTTCGGAGCTTATTGCGGTTGCCCGTATCGCTGATGATGTTGCCGTCGGAAATGGTGATTATCCTGTCAGTCTCCTCAGCAAGCTCATTGTTATGGGTGATGAGAACGATGGTCTTTCCCTGCTCTCTGTGAAGCTTGTGAAAAAGGTCCATTACCAGTCGTCCCGTTTTACTGTCAAGAGCGCCCGTAGGCTCATCGGCAAGGATAATCGATGGGTCGTTTGCCATTGCTCTGGCAATTGCTATTCTCTGCTTCTGACCGCCCGAAAGCTCATTGGGCATATGACCTGCACGGTCTGACATCTCAACTATTTCAAGAAGCTCCCTTGCTCTTTCCTTTCTCTGCTTTGAGGGAATACCGCCGTAGAGCATAGGCAGTTCGATATTTTTCAGAGCGGATGTCCTTGCAATAAGGTTAAAGGTCTGGAAAACGAAGCCTATCTGCTTGTTTCTTATAGCGGAAAGCTCCTTGTCGTTGGCGGTGGATACATCAATACCGTCAAGGTAATAGCTTCCCGAGGTGGGGCGGTCAAGCGCACCTATAATGTTCATAAGAGTGGATTTACCCGAGCCTGACTGTCCCACTATGGAAACGAACTCTCCCTTGGGAACATTGAAGGTCATTCCGTGAAGTATCTCCAGCTCATTGGGAGTTCCGATATAGAAGCTTTTTACAATATCCTTTGCGCAGATAACGTACTTAGAAGCTTCGGGGGGAACTATATTGTTTACCTTACCGTAGCTGTAGCTGGGCGGAGTAATTTTATTTTTCATAAACGAGTGTCCTTTCCGCCGAAATTACTGAGCCGCAGCAGCTTCCTGGAGAGCGTCGCCGAATGCGCTGCTGACAAGGATAGCGCTTCCGTCGGTAAGGTCGCCTGCGTTGGAGATAAGCTCCATACCCTCTGTAAGCTCATCAGAAATGATCTCTATCTCAGCGTCGCTTTCAAAGCCTGTTGTAATGTCGATCTTCTTTGCTGTAGCAGTTCCGCTGCCGCCCTCGATGATCTCTGCGGCGAATACATAGCAGTTTCCGTCAGCGTCCTCAACAACAGAGTCATAGGAAACTGCGAATACATTTTCCGCACTGCCTGTAATAGCCTTGCACTTTGATGTCATACCGATAAGCACGCCGGAATCCTTGGTGTCGTGAATAAGCACCTCTACCTCAAAGGAAGATGTTCCGTCGCTGTGACCGTTGGCAGCCTTTGTGCCTGTGGGAGATATCTTGCTGATAACGCCGTCAAACTCTGCATTGTCAAGAGAGGGAACAGTAACTCTTACCTTCATATCAGGCTTAAGAGAGGTTACGCTGTATTCCTTTACGGTGGACTTCATAACAAGATTGTCGAGGTCCTCGATAATGAACATTACGCCGCTTGCAGGATTGCCCTCCTCTGCGTAAACTGCTGTAACAGTACCGCTGCAGGGCGCTTTGATAACGCAGTCGTCAAGCTTTTCCTTGAGTATTTCAAGGCTTACCAGCTGGGAATCATTTGCGGAAAGCACCTTTTCTCTGTCAGCCTGTGCTTTGAGTGTAACGAGAGTGGAGTCTGCATTTCTCAGAGCAAGCTCATAGCTTTCCTTGGCTCTGTCATATGCTGTCTGAGCGTCGTCAACAGCGTCCTTGTAGCCCTTTATGGAGGTGTCGTTGCCGTCAAGGATTGCGTTGAGGTTATTCTCTGCATTTGCATAGCTTACCTTTGCACGCTCATAGTTTCTCTCTGCGTTTTTCAGAGCGATGGAGTTTGCGGAATCAATGTCAGCCTTTGCGTTTGTATATGCTTCGAGAGCGTCCTCGTAAGTTTCCTCAGTGGTTTCCACGTCGTACTTCTTTTCGAGAGCTTCAAGATTTGCCTTTGTCTCCTTGAGCTTTTCCTGAGCCTCTGCCACAGAAGCCTGATCGGTGTATGCGGAATTGTATTTTACCATAGACGAAAGATATGTATAGTTGGAAAGAGCGGTTTCATAGTCCTCTCTTGCCTTCTGGAGCTCCTTGCTCTTTATTTCGCTGTGACGGGAATTGTATTCCTTCTTAGCGTCGTCATAAGCCTCTTTAAGCTTCTTGATGTCGCTGTAATCCTCGTTTTCCTTGTCTTCCTTTGCTTCAAGGTAGTCAGCCTTTGCATATTCAAGCTCAGTCTCTGCGGATTCAAGACTCTTCTGAGCGCTTACAAGCTTGCTGTCTCTGTCGCTGCCCTGAATATCCAGCTGCTCGTCGTACTTTTCTTTGGCATTTTCCAGAGCGTCCTCTGCATTGTCAAGAGTAAGCTTTGCGTTTCTTATTTCGGGATACGAGCCGTCGTTTATCTGAGCCAGCGCCTCGTTATAATTTTTCTCCGCATTGCTGAGAGAATATTCTGTATTTGCATTGCTGCTGTCAAGAGCCTTCTGCTGCTGGAGGATCTGATCCTGGAGATCGTCGGAATCCAGAACAGCAAGAACGTCGCCCTCATTTACCTTGTCGCCCACCTCAACATTAACACTTTCCACTCTGTAGGTAAGCTTGGAGGAAACCTTTGTCATATCCTGACTTTCCACAAGACCGCTGAGAGATACTGTGTTTTCGATGTTCTTCTTTTCAAGCTTGAATGTGTCGGCGATAGTCATGCCCGACATCATTGAAGCACTGCTTACCATTGTGTAAATGAATGCTCCTATAAGCAGAAGCACCACAGCTATCACAATGATTTTGACCTTTGAACCCTTTTTCTTCTCTTTGCTCATAACACTTATCCTTTCTTAACCATTAAGCTGCACGGCCTTTTCCGAAATAAAATCCGCAGCCTCCTTACAGGAATAACCCAGCCGCTTCATCTCTCCGAAAAAGCGGTCTGTTTCCTTTTGTGCAAGCTGCCGTTTCAGAGCGGCGATACGCTCGGTATCCTCTGTAATGAATCTGCCCGATGTACGCTTTGTGTAAACAAGCCCTCTGATCTCAAGCTCGGAAAAAGCCTTCTGCATAGTGTTGGGATTAACATTTGCCTGCACGGCAAATTCCCTGACAGACAGAAGCCTGTCGCCGGGTGCCAGTACGCCCGAAGCTATCATCTGTTCAAACTGTTTTACGACCTGAATGTAGATGGGAGCGTCGGGAGTAAATTCCCAATGCATTTTAGCCCTCCTATAACTGTATTATTGTTATAGTACAATAATACTACTTTGCAGTGATTTTTTCAACCATAATACTGCACAATATTTTTCTGACATCAGGCAATATTTTTGGGAAATAACTGCATCTTTCCATAAGACTTTTCAATTATATCACAATTCTATTAGAATGAGAATTGATTATTATTAAAATCAGATTAAAAAAACTGCGGCAGTTATCAGTTTTTAAGGATAACTGCCGCAGCACATTTTCCGTAATTTATTACAGTCTTGCCTTTATCCTTTCGGGGTCGGAAAGATAATCGTCAAGATCGAGATATTCCTCGCAGACAAGCTCCTTATAGGCTCTCTGCTTATCAATATGAGTGGGGACAGTCTCACGGCTGAGATAAACGCTTTCAAGCCAGTCAAGCATTTCCCTGTGACCCTCCTCGGATAAGGGAAACTCCTTCATTTCAGCGTCCTCCGCCTTGTCAAGACAGCTTCTCCCCGACCATACATATGCCCTGAGAGTTTTATCCCCCTCCTTGGGGCAGTTGGGAACTACCTTGTAGTTCATATCCTTTTCCGAAGCGCTCCCCGTAAATATGCCCTTTTCGCCGAATACGAAGAACTTCGGTATCTCAAAATACTGTGACGCCGATGAACCCATAATTTACATTCCTTTCACCTGCAAAGCCGCAGAATGGCTTCGCAGTATATCTCAATATCCTTTTCAAGCTCGTTAATGCCGATAAATTCATCTGCACCGTGCATATTGTTTTCGTCGCTCCACTCTGCACCGAAGGCAACGCCGTTTTCCGTGTCGTGAACGTAAGTGCCGCCGCCAATGGCAATGCATTTTCCCTCCTTGCCCGTGCAGTCCTCATATACGGACAGAAGCGTTTTTACCATTCCGCTGTTTCCGTCAGCGTGATGAGGCTCGCTTGCAAGCTTTATGACTGATGAAAGACCTGCCTTGTAAAGCTTTGTCTGCATTACAGAAATGATATCCGCTGATTTTCTGCATATGGGGAAACGGCAGTCGGTCATAAAGCTCAGTCTGCCGTCAGAGCAGTCGGCTACGCTGAGAACAAGTGTCAGCTCACCCGAAAGCTCGTCTGAGCAGTCAATACCCATTCCCTTTCCGTGACTGTCGCCGTAGGGGAAAAGCACGGACATATCACGGATAATACTTCCGATACTGCCATCAAGGGAAAGAGCCGACAGCAGAGCAAGCATTGCGGTAAGAGCATTTTTACCCTGTTCGGGAGTAGAAGCGTGAGCGCCCTTGCCTGTAACGGATATACTTACTGTATTATCATAATTATCCGATACATTAAGTATAACGCCATCAAATCCAAGGCTGTCCCAAGCCTTTGTTATTTCCTCAGCCGATATGCCCGATACGCCTGCTTCTGCCCTTTCGGGAACAGCATTTGCAACGCTTCCCCCTCTGAGATAAAGCAATGCTCTTTCACCCGAGGTATATCCGCCGCTTATTCCAAGCCGCGCCATTCCCTTTTCAATATTGATAACGGGAAAGCTGCCGTCAGGAGTGAACAGCATAGGGGGAAACTTTTCCTTTGATGTGTAATATTCCATATCCGTAGAGCCGTTTTCCTCGTTGCTGCCGAGAATCAAACGGAAATTCTTTGACAGCTTCACACCGCTGTCCCGTATCATTCGCATAGCGGTAATGATCGCCGCCGCAGGACCTTTGTCGTCAATAGCACCTCTGCCATATACTCTGCCGTTTCTTATTTCAGCCTTAAATGGGTCTGATGTCCAGTCCTGACCGTCTGTCGGAACAACGTCAAGGTGGCATAATATACCAAGCTCAGGCTCGCCCTCGCCGAAATCTGCGGTTATAGCGTGATTTTCAAAATTCCGCACCCTAAAGCCGTCCTCGGAAAGAACCCTTGCGGCATATCCGAGGCACTCTGCACAGCCCTTTCCGTAGGGCATACCCTCTGCAGGCTCGGAAGCCACACTTTTATAGGAAATAAGCTCCTTTAAAAGACTGACCGCACTGTCGATGTACAAAGGTGCTTTCTTTGAAATATCATTTATCATAGGAAAAAATCTCCTTAATCTATAAATTCGGAAACGTGTCTGCCCGTGTATTGAACGGCGATCCTGCTTTCGGGGTCACGGTCGAAAAGGTAAAGCACTGTCAGAAAAAGCCATTCAAGGGGCTTCATAATAATATAAACTGCGTCCGCTCTGAGCTTTGTGTCAATGTGCTTTGAAATGGGATAGCCATAGGTGTCGTAAATGTATCTGACCGCCCTGTGAAATCTCGGCGCTCTGTCCTCAATAAGCTGTTCAAAGGCATTTGCAATGCACAGCTGTCGGTTGACAACTATGATATGCGAAGCTGACGGATCTGCCGAGATACAGGTCAAAAGCTCATTGCTGAAGTGCTCACGGATAGTCTGCGGTGACTCGCCGCCGCCGTGACGTATCCCAAGCCTTGTGGGCTTTACGACACTTTCGTGACCGTTTACCGCAACCGTGCAGAGATAATGCCCCTCGTATTCTATGGGCGGAGGGGAGATCATAGCAGAGTACGCCCAGTCCGAGGTTTCGGTAAAGGCTTTTATTATGCCCGCAGGTCCTTGTCCTGTCAGAATACAGATGCAGAGCATAGCCCCTGTGAAGGGTATCAGCCCGATAATAGGAAAGAGCGCTACGTTATACCACTTTTCAAGGGCTTTTCTGAGCCAACTTTCAAAGGCATTTTTCGGAGGAATGTCCAGCTCACGGATATGCCTTGTGTAAATTTCCACCGAGTCTCCTATGACCCTCACGGCACAGAGCATAAAATTTATGGGGTACAGTATAAGATAGAGAACAATGCCATCAGCCACATCAAGCATATTAACCGAAAGCTGTGTAATATAGACCATACCCAGAATTATTCCGCCGTAAACTCCGCTTATGCATAAAACCGCCGCAAGAGGAGGGAGCGTCTTTTTCCTGTCAAGGATAAGCAGGCTCAATTCCGCTCCCACGGCAAAAATCGTCAGAGAAAGAGCGTAGTCCGAGGAAAACGGCTCGTGCACCGAGGTGAACGAAACGGGTTCACCCATCACAACAGGCTCGTTCCATTGGTAATCGCTGATAAGACCGATTCCGAGAATGCTGAGAACCATTCCGAGGATAATCGTGATCCGTGTGGTTTTACGCTTCTTTTCATAATCGGTCTTTTTTGAAAACAGGTGAATTATGTTTTTCACCGTAAGGATAAGCGGAAGTATAAAGCAGATGAAAAAAGCCGCAGAAACGAATATTACATATAACACCTGTGAAACATCATCAAAAAAACTTTCAATCATAGCGAATCATTCCTCCTTTTTCATTATGATAACACACAGTTTATCAAATGTCAAGAGAAATTTATCATATTTCGATATTTATTTCACCTTTATCAATTGTTAATCAATCATATTCTCCGAAAGCCACTTATCTGCGGCAGCCGCAACGGTTTTCAGCGCTTCATCGCCGAAGGGGGTATCAAGCCCTGCCGCAGCCACCAGACCGTCAAAGGTCTCCTCGCCGCCGAGAGAAACAAGCTTCATATATCTCTCAAAGGCTTCCTTTCTGTCCTTCTGCATTATTACCCAGAATTCAAGGGCAACGGTCTGTGCAAGGCAGTAGTCAATATAATAGAAGGGTCTTTCGTAGATGTGGGTCTGTCGCTGCCACGCTCTGCCCTCGCCGTAGAAGGGACTGCCGTCTAAATCAATCCAAGGCATATAAACTGCTGTCAGCTTCTTCCACTCGTTTATCCTCTCCTCGGGGGTAAGCTCGGGGCGGTTATAGACAATATGCTGGAAGTGGTCAACCATTGTACCGTAGGGAATAAATTTGATAGCGTCCTCAAGGTGCTTGCGGCAGAATTTCGCCGCACCCTCGCCGAAGAAATCCTCTGCGCTTTCCCAGCCGAAAAATTCCATTGTCATTGAATGTATCTCACAGCTTTCAAGGGTGGGGAGCTGATTCTCTGCAGGACGCTTGTGACGGTTTACATATGCGGCAAAGGCGTGGCCTGCTTCGTGAGTGATTACCTCAACATCTCCCTGAGTGCCGTTGAAATTTGCAAAGATAAAGGGGGATTCAAAATCCGTAAGCTCGGTGCAGTAGCCGCCTGCCGCCTTGCCCTTGCGGCTGAGAACGTCCATCAGCTCGTTTTCCATCATAAAATCGAAAAATTCCGCTGTAAGAGGGGAAAGCTTTCTGTAAAAGCGTCTGCCTGCTTCGAGAATATCCTCGGGACTGCCCTTGGGAACAGCGTTTCCGTCACGGTAGGAAACAGGGGTATCGGCATATTTCAGAGGATATTTTACCCCCAGCCTTTCAGCCTGCTCCCTGTAAAGCCTGTCAGCCTGAGGAACGATGTATTTTATCACAGCTTCTCTGAATTTTTCCACATCAAGCGCATTATAGCTGCTTCTGCACATATTCAGATAGCCCAGAGGAACGTAGTCCGCAAAGCCCATTTTCACAGCTTCGGCATTTCTCACCCTTACAAGGTCGTCGTAAATGCGGTCAAGCTCATCTGCGTGCTCCTTGTAGAAGCCGCTTTCAGCCGCCCACGCCTTATGGCGGATACTGTCGTCCGGTGACTGCTTGTAGGGGGTAAGCTGGGAAAGGGTAAGGGTCTTTCCGTCAAACTCTATCTGAGCGGAGGCAATAAGCTTTTCATATTCGGTGGTGAGCCTGTTGTCCTCCTGCATCTCGGGGATTATTTTCGGGGAGAAGCTTTTGAGGAAAATATCTGTGTTAAGGAACATTACTCTGCCGAAGCGTTTTTCAAGCTCTTTTCTGAAAGGACTTTCCGAAAGAGCCTTTGAAACCGCCTGACCGTACTCGGTAAAGGTCGGATTGGAGGTGTCGAAAAACTCGTTTTCATCGCTGTAGAATTTATCCTCGGTGTTGATTGTGTGGCGGATATAGCAAAGGCTGTACATTGTATTATAACCGCCGCTTATTTTATCCCATTCAAGATACGCTGCCGCCGCTTCATCTGCGGAAGCTGCGGTGCTTATTGCATTTGCCGCCTTTTCGGAAGCGGCTTTCATTGCCTCCATATCGGGGCGGACATATTTCATATCACTGAATTTCATTTTAATACCATTCCTTTCATAGGCTGAGTGCAAAGCTGTCATACTGTCAATAGTATATCCTTTTATTATGGATGTATTGTGCAATTTAATTATATCACAAAGGTGTATTTTGTCAAGACAGGGAAATTCGGGAAATATGCGGAGATTACGCAAAAAGCGCCGCACCGCAAAACGGACAGCGCTTTGCGGTGCGGCATATATTTTTTCAGTTAACTGCGGTTTTTACCTTTTCGCTTCTCTGATATTTCAGTCTGAGATTATCGGTGATAAGAGCGATAAATTCGCTGTTTGTGGGCTTGCCCTTGCCTACGCTTACGGTGTAGCCGAAAAGATTCTGAATAGTGTCAAGGTCGCCTCTGTCCCATGCGGTTTCAATGGCGTGGCGGATAGCTCTTTCCACTCTTGAAGCGGTTGTGTTGAAATTCTTTGCTACTGTGGGGTAAAGAAGCTTTGTAACGCTTTCCAGCATTTCCTCGTCGTCAAGGCTGAGAAGGATAGCTTCTCTCAGATAATGATAGCCCTTGATATGTGCGGGAATGCCTATCTGATGGATTATCTCGGTAACGACTACCTTCATATCCTCCTTGAGTCTGGGGTCGTCGGGAGGAAGCTCCATTTCTATCGCACTTCTTATAACGTTCACCAGCATATCGGTGTCAAAGGGCTTTAACATAAAGTATGCATTCTCCATTGCCATTATCTGACGCTCGGCAAACATATTTCTGTAGGCTGAGGTAACGATGAAAAAGGGCTTATGTACAAATCCCGAGCATCTTTTGATAAGCTCTGTTCCGTCAATTCCGGGGATAATGCTGTCGATTATCACCACATCAGGCTCTTCGTTTCTGATAGCCTCGAATAATGCAAGTCCGTCGTTGTCCCGTGTCACGGCGAAGAAACCTCTGCCTCTAAGGGAGTTTGCAAGCATGCAGCCAAACTCCTTGCTGTTGTCACCGATAATTACCTTGATCTTGTCGTTCATTTTAATTCTTCCTCTCGTTCTTTTTTTTGATGTTTTGTTGTTCGGATTTCTTTCCGTTGACATAATATTATCACGTTTTTCCGCATTTTGCAATAGGTTTTGGCAAGGAACAAAACGGCTGATTTTTATCTGTTTTAATATAATGCAATTTAATATCTTATTTTATCCTACGGAATATGATTTTTAGACAAAATCAGCTTTGCCGTTTCTTAACCGACTGAAAAATTTTTTTGCACTTTTGCAGGATTGCAAGTGACAAACTTGCAATCCTGCAAAAATGCATTGACATATGAAATATTATGATGTATAATGTTTATGGGTATATTTCCGTATATTCTCCGCATAATAGCTGTATTATGTATGGCGGAGGTTTTTTGCGTGAGCGAGAAAAATATAACGGAAAATGAAGAAGCTCTTTCTTCGGAGCTTCTTGACAATGCGGAGCTTGCCGAAAAGAACGGTCAGTCCGTTTCGGAAAATTCAAAGCATCTTATCCATTGCCTGACGATAATAGGGCAGATAGAGGGGCATTATGACGCTCCCTCGGGCACTAAGACCACGAAGTACGAGCATATCATGCCTGCCCTTGTTGCAATTGAGCAGGACCGCTCTATCGAGGGGCTGCTCATTATTCTCAATACCGTGGGCGGTGATGTTGAGGCAGGTCTTGCCATTGCCGAGCTTATTTCGGGTATGAAAACACCTACTGTTTCGGTGGTTCTGGGGGGCGGTCATTCTATCGGCGTTCCTCTTGCGGTGTCATCCAAGCTTTCCTACATCGTGCCCAGCGCAACTATGACGATTCACCCTGTAAGAATGAACGGGCTGGTGCTGGGAGTTCCTCAGCAGCTTGCATATTTTGAAGCTATGCAGAAGCGGATAACGGATTTTGTCTGCCGCAACAGCCGAATTTCTCCAAGCCGCTTTTCCCAGCTTATGATGAACACGGGTGAGCTGGTAATGGATATGGGTACGGTCATTGACGGCGAAACTGCGGTGAAGGAGGGGCTTATTGACAGGCTGGGCGGTCTTTCGGACGCTGTTGAGGCGCTGTATGAGCTTATTGAAGCCACTCCTCCACGTTATCCCGATAACGATAAATGATATTTATGCGGTACGGCTGTAAGGGCTGTATTGCATACTACATAACGAAAGGAACTTACATAATATGACAATTTTTGAAGCTATAATTCAAGGACTTATTCAGGGCGCAACAGAGTTTCTTCCCGTTTCAAGCTCGGGGCATCTTGCGCTTTTTCAGCATTTTACGGGTGTGACGGGGGACGAGGCGGTGTTTACCACCATCTCTCTGCACATAGGCACGCTTATTGCTGTGTTTATTGCGTTCAGAGAGAAAATCGGCATTCTTATCCGTGAGGCGTTTGCTATGCTCAAAGATATTTTCACGGGAAAGTTTTCCTTTAAAACGGACACGGGAAACAGACGTATGATACTTATGATAGTGCTGTCAATTCTTCCGCTGTTTCCTTTTTACATTTTCAGGGATTTCTTTACGGCGGTTTCCTCTGACAGTGATATTGTGGCAGAGGGCATCTGCTTTCTTTACACCTCGGTCATTCTCACTCTCGGCGACAGGGCGGCACGGAAAAATGCCGAAAAGGGCGGCGGCAAGACAAGCGGCGAAACTACTCCCCTTGACGCTCTCATTATCGGCTTCTTTCAGGGCGTGGCGCTTCTCCCCGGTGTGTCAAGGTCGGGCTCTACCATTTCGGCAGGTATGCTTTCGGGGCTGAAGCGTGAGGACGCTGTGGAATACAGCTTCATTCTGGGTATTCCCGTTATTCTGGCAGGCGCTTTGTCTGAGCTTCTCGATATAGGCTCGGCTGACCTTGCCTTTGAGCCTGTTCCCCTGCTTATCGGTATGGCTGTGGCGGCTGTTTCGGGCTACTTTGCCATCGGTCTTATAAAGTGGCTGATAAAGTCGGACAAATTCAGCATTTTCGCTGTTTACACCTTCATTCTCGGTCTTGCGGTAATCGGTGCGGGAGTGTATGAGCATATTACGGGAACGGCTATTATATTCTGATACAATACGAAACAAAATTTCCGTAGGATTACTGTGAACTATTACCATTGACAATATAGAACGAATGTGTTATAATAATACAGATGTGCCGTAACAGGCTTAAAAAGAAAGGAAGATAAAAATTGGCAACTCAGAAGAAAGGTTCGTCATCTGCAAGGAAAAAGACAAGTACAAAAGCCAAGGGACGTGCCACAAAGGCAGAGCTGGAGGCAAAACGGAACAACGACAGGGTTTTATGGTCAACGCTGCTGTTTGCGACGGCTATAATTCTGGTGGCGGTGCTCCTGTTTGAAGGCGAGTCGGCGTGGCTCGGGATACATAACATTTTTCTGGGACTGTTCGGTGCGGGCGCTGTGCTTGTGCCTGTGGTACTGCTGTATCTGTCTATTCTCATTTCCAAAGACGAGGACAGGGCAACTGTTTCGGGCAGGCTGGCGCAGGGAATACTGCTTATAATACTTTGCTGTGCGGTCATTCAGATATTTTTTGCAAAACCTATGGACGAAGATATTTCGCTGGGAAAGCTTCTTACCGACCTTTACGAATCGGGCAAGGAAATGCACGGCGGCGGCTTGTTCAGTGCTGTGGCGGCGCTTCCTCTCCTTAAGCTTTTCGGCAAAACAGGGGCTTCCATAATCATAATCGTGCTGGTGTTCGTTTTTGCAATGCTTCTTGCAAACAAGACCATAGTTGACGTTTTCCGTGCTATCAGAAACATCTTTGCGGCGGCAGGTGCTGCCCGTCCCGAATATGAGGAGGTGGAGGACTTCGTTCCCCCTCCCGGAGCGAAGAACCAGCCTGCAAAGGCGGCTAAGAAGGCAAAGCCCCTTCCCGAAAAGACTGTTCCAAATTCGGACGTTCCCATTGAGACTGCCGAGGAAAAACGCAAAAGCTTCAACATTGACATTCCTCTGCCATTCGGTGCAAAAAAGGCGGCAGAGACTCCAAAGACCGAAGCTGTTTCCGAGGTTTGTCAGAATGAAGATAATAAGTCTGACGCTGAGCCCGAAAAGCCCAAGTCTGCGGTTGAGCTGGAGGCTGACGCTATAGCACGTTCGGTAGAGGCTCAGGAGGCTCAGAGACAGGCGGCAAAGGCATCTGCGGCAGAGGCTCAGAGCAAGGCTGAGGCGCAGAAAGCCGAAAAGAGCGACGACCTTGCTTCAATTATCAAAAAGGCTGTTACAAAGCCTGTGGGCGGTACAGAGGGTCAGTCAAAGCCTGTTTCCCAAAGCTCCAATGCGGCGGCTCAAAAGCCCTCGGGCAGCGGTCTGCTGTTCAGGGGAGACAAGCTTAAAGGCTCTACGCTTGCATCAAACAAGATAGGTGATGACGAGAATCTGGATATGCCCGAAACTACGGCGCAGGATATTCAGAATGAAATTGCGGAAAACATTCCCGCTCCTGCGGAATACATTATACCGCCTATGGAGCTTCTGAAAAAATCCGCAAACGAGCTTAATGCAGATGAAGCCGAAGCTGAGATGAAGCAGAATGCGGACACTCTTGTGGAAACTCTGAAAAGCTTCGGCGTTATGACAAGGATAGTTGATATTCACAGAGGTCCTACGGTAACCCGATATGAGCTCCAGCCAAATGCAGGAGTGAAGATTTCAAAGATAACGGGTCTTGCGGACGATATTGCCCTGAATCTTGCGGCGGAGGGCGTTCGTATCCAAGCGCCTATCCCCGGAAAGGCGGCGGTGGGAATAGAAGTTCCCAACAGGGTAAAGGACATTGTAACGCTTCGTGACGTTCTTGACACGGAGGAATTCAGAAACGCTGAAAGCAAGCTTACCTTTGCGGTGGGCAGAAATATCGACGGTGAAACTATTCTCGGAGATATTGCAAAGCTCCCCCACGTTATCATTGCAGGTACTACAGGCTCGGGTAAGTCTGTCTGCACAAACGGCATTATTATGAGCATACTTTACAATGCCACTCCCGACGAGGTAAGGCTTGTGCTTATTGACCCCAAGGTGGTTGAATTCAAGATTTATGACGGTATCCCTCATCTGCTGATTCCTGTTGTTACTGACCCCAGAAAGGCGGCAGGCGCTCTTGCATGGGCTGTTCAGGAAATGCTCAAGCGCTACAAGCTTTTTGCGGACAATAACGTCCGTGACCTTAAGGGCTACAACGAAATGGCGGCTGAGACAGAGGGTGTTGAGCCGCTCCCCAGAATCGTTATCGTTATAGACGAGCTTGCCGACCTTATGATGGCGGCGGCAGGCGAGGTGGAGGACAGCATTTGCCGACTGGCTCAGATGGCCCGTGCGGCAGGTATGCACCTTATTATCGCCACACAGCGTCCCACGGTTGACGTTATCACGGGTCTTATCAAGGCTAACATTCCCTCTCGAATCGCTCTGAAGGTTGCTTCGGGAATCGACTCACGCTCCATCATCAACGAGATTGGCGCTGAAAAGCTTCTGGGAAACGGCGACCTGCTGTATTTCCCCACGGGCTACGCAAAGCCTGTCCGTGTTCAGAACTGCTTCTCCTCTGACAAGGAGGTTGCGGCTGTGGTGAACTTCATCAAGAACGGTGCGGGTGATGTTACATACAGTGATGATATTATGAAGGAAATTGAGCAGAACATTCCCCAGCCCAAGGGCGAAAAGGACAAGCCTGCGGACAACGGCAAGACCTATGAAGGCTCTGACGAGGACGTTGTTGAGAGGGCTATCGAATGTGCTATTGACGCAGGAGGGGCAGGAGTTTCGGTTTCATATTTCCAGAGAAAGCTAAAGCTTGGATATGCGAGGGCTGCCCGTATTATGGACGAGCTGGAGGAGCTTGGCGTTGTTGGTCCTTTTGAGGGCGCAAAGCCCCGTCAGGTGCTTATGACGAGGGAAATGTTCCTTGCGAGAAAGCTTGGAGGAAATGGCGGCGAGGTTTCGGCTGATAATGATGATGTGCCCTTTGATGAATAATTCGTAATGCTTAATGCGTAATTCGTAATTGTTTGGCGATACGGATTTTAAATTACGCATTGCGAATTACAAATTAGGATATTAAAAAAAGGGGTGTGGATTTATGAATACCTGCCGCAGATTTTCGCTGTGGAAAATTGTCGGGACGGGAATACATATCGGATATATCGTTTTTCTTATCGCTTTTGCGATACTTGCAAAAAACGAACAGGTCGGTCTGGACAGATTTACTGTATTTCTTCTCCTTACACCTTTTGCTGTGGGGCAATACTGCGATTTTCACGCTAAGGGCGAGGGGCAGTATGCAAAGAACGAAAGATTTATTGCAGGCATAATAACGGTATTTGAAGCATTTCTGATGTCTGCGGCGGTAATTGCGTTTATCACGCTCAGAGCAAGCAATCATAATCCCGATCGGCAGACGATAAAGGAATATTGGGCGTCGGACATTTCCGAGATAACGTTGGAGGTAACGTCAGGTGTAAATGCTCCGAGATATTACAGCTATTGCATTGATATGGAAAACAAAGAAGCTGTGAAGGCTGTTTTTACATACCAATATTCCGAAGGAGAAGGCGAATTCATTCCCGTTGTGTCGGAATACGGCTTTTCACAGGAAACTGCCGATGAGCTTATTTCCATGTGGGATACAGCCTTTCTTACAAGATGGAATAGTTTATACAGCCCTGAATATAAAGGCGAAGATGATATTCAGCTACAGAGTTTCTTTTATGTTCAGCTGACCCGAGGGGGAAAAAAGAATATTAACATTAAATTTAAAGACGGAACAAACAAAATGACGTGTATTTACGACGGTGCAGAGGGACTTCCCCGTGACTGCGGCAAGGTGCTTGATTCGATTTACGGACTGTGCGGCGGTGGGGGAGCTGATTCGTAAGGCTTAATGCGTAATTATTTGTGGGTATGAATCTGCAATTACGAATTAGGAATTGAAAAAGGGTGTGGATTTATGAAAAATAATATACTTATAAAATTCAGAGCGATCACGCTTGCGGCGCTTCCGTGGCTGTTTATTATTTCGGCGGCGCTGATGATACTGTTTCTGACGGGAGTTATGAAAAATGATACAGCCGCTTACCTTGGCATTGCGGTTGTTATGCTTATAAATACCGCAGGAATTATAGCAAATCTGTATGTTAAAAAAGAGGATATGGAAAAGGCGTTTCCCGAAAAGAATTTTAAAAACAGTGCTTATGCTGTTTTCAGCATTGTTTCGGGTGTGCTGTGGGTCGCAAGCTATGGGCTGATGGTGTTTCTGAAATAAAATGCAATTAAGCTGCAGGCTTTGACTGCAATTGCGAATTGTTGATTTGTGGGGATTTGGCAAAGGGGAAACCTTCGGGAAGGGGGAAAGAAAATAAACCCAACAAAAATGCGGCATTTCCCCCTCCCCTACGGTTGTCCCCTCTGCAACACCCTTTCCCTCTCCCCTCCCCTTTTGCCGCATTTTTACAGCTTTGTTTGATGCTTTACAAATTGCGTTCGTTGGTTGGTTTTGTTTTGACTTTTTTACCATGAGCTTTTTCGCTGTGCGGTTTTCAATCTCCATTATGGAGCATACGCCAATTTAGCTTAAATCTGTAGTTGATTCGTAATTGTTTTCGGGTATAAATTTGCAATTACGCATTGCGAATTGAATTAGAGGTGACGAATATATTATGAAAGAAAAGAACGGCTTTGCTGTGATGGTTTTGCTTATGCTGATTCCTTGTGTGATAATAGGATTATCAAACATCATTGCTTGGCTCGTTTTTCTGTTTGCTGTAATTGAATTGTTAATAGTGCGATACATATTTCTTGTACTTTTAATTCTGAAT
>JAGAJY010000178.1 GCA_017848125.1 Oscillospiraceae bacterium | reverse complement strand
TTGGGGGAAAGGTCGCAGAAAAGAGGGTCAAGGACTGTTTCGGTATCGCCGCAGGAGGCGTGATAATCCGTAAGTCCTCTTATTTGCTTGAGCATTGAGCAGATGTCAAGCAGCTCTCTGAGAGTAAGGCTTGACCCCGACTGCGCTCTTTGCAGCGAGCCTCTTATATCCTTGAAATTGTAAAAAGGCGGCGTTCCGAATTTCACAGAAAGGGTGAATGCGTCGTCGGTCTTTTTAAGGCTTTCCTTTACCTTTTCAATGTCAGTTTCGGGTTCAAGCTCCGAAATCATTTTTCTGGTTTCATCGTTTCCTGCCTGCTCTGAAAGCATGGCAAGTATTTTATGTAATTCAAGTGTAGTCAGATGTTTATTCATAAGTCAAATCCTCATTGTAAGTTGTCTCATTCCGATGTGAGACTGTTATAAAATTCAAGTGTTTTAAAACCCCGTTCAAGCCGTGTCAGAATGTAAAGCTCGCTTATTCTTCCAAGCTCCCAAAGCGCCGAATCGGTTACACGGAAGCTGAAAAGCTTACTCATATCCGAAAGGCAGACATATCTGAGAGCCTCGAACATTCCCTGTGTCAGCTCCCTGTCATAGGCATTGGGGCTGTCTGATAAATAATGCTCGGGGCAGAGAAATATCCCCTTTTTTATAAGAAAACGCAGAGGTACATCTGAGCGGTAGCACTCTGCACAGCCCAGCAGGTCGGGTATCATTCCAAGCTCTGCGGTCAGCCGCATTTCAAACACGAACTTCACCAGAGCGCAGTCCGTGTCCTTTTCGGAAAGCATAAAAAGGCAGTTCATAAACAGCCTGTAAATATCCCTTGCAGTCTGCCCCGAGGTAACGGTACATCTGATGACCTCTGCCATATATGAAGCAAGGCTCAGCTTTTTCATATCCAGCCGCAGTCCGTAAAAGGTCTTTACAGGCTCACAGCTGTTAAGATAATATCTTCCAGAGCGGTCACGGAAGCAGTATTTTGCACAGGCGAACAGCTGAGTTGAGGAATTGCTCCCCGAGCTCAGCTTCTTTGCGCCCTTGACCGAAATATCTATAAGCCCCATTTCGGGGGAAAGCACGGTAATGAATCTGTCATTGTCCCCTGCGTCCCGAACCGAGATCACCGCTCCCTCCGTCGTTATGAGCATTTTCAGTCACTTCCCTCACTCTCGGACGGCTTGCGCCTATCCCCTTGTAGCTCAGGTAATCAGCTACCCTGCCGCTGTTTTCAAATATATTCCATCTGGTATCGGAAAATTTATCCGTCATATCACATATCCTCCATATTAAGAAGCTTGTGATATTATCATTTCCATCAGGAGAAATTATATTACTTGGTATTATTTGATAATCCGAAATTGCGGATAAGTCCCTCTCTGTTTCTCCAGTCCTCCTTGACCTTTACCCAGAGCTGTAAGTTTACCCTTATGCGGAAAAACTCCTCCAGCTCGGTACGGGCAAGCTGACCTATCTTTTTGAGCATAGCTCCGCCCTTTCCGATAACCATACCCTTGTGGGAATCCCTTTCGCAGAATATGGTTGCGGTGATGTTCAGAATATCCTCTCCGCTCCTTGTTTCGCTTTCGTCAAGCTGCTCAATGGTAACAGCTATGCCGTGAGGTATCTCGTCGTGCATAAGAAGCATTGCCTTTTCCCTGATTATCTCAGCCATAATTACCTTTTCGGGCTGGTCTGTGACCGATTCATCGGGGAAATAGTGGGGTGCAGGAACTGCAAGCGCCTTGACCTCGCTTTTTAAAATATCAATGCCGTCGTCCTCCGAAACGCTTATGGGGATAACGCTGTGAAATTCGGCGATCTCAGAAAACTCTGCTATCCTCTCAGCAGCCTCCGCCTTGTTTTCAAGCAGGTCTATCTTGTTGAGCGCAAGAATAACGGGAGCTTTGCCGCCCTTAAAGGCTTCAAGGGCATTTCGGTCTATCTCGTTTATCTTCTTTGTAACGTCTGCCATATAAATAATAGCGTCTATTCCCGTTACCGATTCGCTTACGGCTCTGTTCATATGCTCGCCCAGCTTGTTTCTTGCCTTCTGTATTCCCGGGGTGTCTATGAATACATACTGCAATTCCCCCTCGGTAAGAACTCCCGTTATCTTTGTACGGGTGGTCTGGGGCTTTTCCGTTACCATTGCAATCTTTTCGCCCACAAGTCTGTTAAGAAGCGAGGATTTGCCTGCATTGGCACGTCCTGCAATTGTTACGAATACCGATCTTGTTTCCATAATTTATGACTGTCCTTTCGTTATCTGCTTTCCCTTATCCCTTCTGAACACAAAACAAAATGCTGCGGCTATCCAGATAATAAGACCTGCCGCAGCCGCAGGTCTTTCAAGAAAATATCCTGCAAGTACCGAAAGCCTGTCCTTTTGAAAAAACAGGGCAAAGCCGCATAATGCAGAGCATACCGCCATTGCCAGCACCGCTCCTGCGGCACAGTCCTTTGCCGCCTTTGCAAGAGGGGATATTTCTTCCCCCTGCATATCCGCAGCCCGCTCTACGGCAGTATTCATAAGCTCAAAGCCCAAAACTCCCCCGATACAAAGGTATATCACACAGCATTCCGCAGGGGAAAGTCCGCATATCTTCATAAAAGCGGTCACAGTTACCGCCGCACACAGATGAAAGCGGAAATTCCTTTCGTTTTTAACACAGTATAAAACCCCCGAAAAAGCATATGTAAAGCTTCTCAGAAATTTCTTCATATCAGTTTGCGGAGGGGGTAAAGCTTTCATCTCTTGAAATTCCCAGCTCTCCCAGAATTGCCTCCTCCTTCTCACGCATATTGGCAGCGTCAAGAGCGGAGGTCTCGTGGTCATAGCCCAGCAGATGGAGCATTGAATGTACCGTAAGGAAGCCTACCTCCCTTTCAAGGGAATGGCCGTAGGTCTTAGCCTGCTTCACAGCTGTTTCCATTGAGATTACAACATCGCCCAGAAGCAGCGCACCTGTTTCCTGATTTATATCGTAAACGCCGTCCTCACCCAGAGGAAAGCTCAGCACATCGGTGGATTTGTCCTTGTCACGAAACTGCCTGTTCAGACTGCGTATCTCGCCGTTATCCACAAAGGAAACGCTTACCTCTGCGTCATTTCCGAAATGCTCATAGGACAGCACCGCCGCACAGCACTTTCTGATAAGCAGTCTCAGCCCCACGGGAATTTTCACGCTTTTCTGATTATTCTTTATATACACCTTAAGCTTAGGCATAAAAATCCTTCCTTTCAAAGTTGTCCGTTAACGCTCTTTATTCGCCTTTTCGTATGCCCTGATAATATCCTGCACCAGCTTGTGCCTTACAACGTCCTTTTCGGAGAATCTCACTGTTGCAATATCCTCAATATTTTTCAGTATGTTCATTGCGTCTACAAGTCCTGATTTCTTAGCGTCGGGCAGGTCTATCTGAGTAACGTCTCCCGTAATTACCATCTTGCTGTTGAAGCCCAGTCTTGTAAGGAACATTTTTATCTGCTCCCTTGTGGTGTTCTGAGCCTCGTCAAGGATAATGAATGCATCATCAAGGGTTCGTCCTCTCATATAGGCAAGAGGGGCTACCTCAATACTTCCCTTTTCCATATATTTTGCAAAGCTTTCCGCTCCCATCATATCAAAGAGAGCGTCATAGAGAGGTCTGAGATAGGGATCGACCTTATTCTGCAGATCGCCGGGAAGAAAGCCCAGCTTTTCGCCTGCCTCCACCGCAGGACGGGTAAGTATGATTCTTGTTATCTCGTGATTCTTGAAAGCCTTTACAGCCATTGCCACCGCAAGATAGGTCTTTCCCGTACCCGCAGGACCTACGCCCATAACGATGGTGTTTTTCGCAATAGCGTCAACATATTTCTTCTGTCCCAGAGTTTTTGCCCTGACTACCTTGCCTGTTGACGTAACGCATATACCGCCGTCGGTAAGCTTCACAGCTTCCGCAAGTGTATTTTCCTCCACCATTGCAAATACATATCTCAGGCTCTGCTCATTTATCACATCGCCTCTGTCAGCCATTTCCGCAAGGGCGGTCACAGCCATCTGCGCCTTTTTCACAGCAGACTCGTCGCCGCTTATCCGTATATCGTTTCCTCTGCTGAGAACAGCCACACCGTACTGCTTCTGTATCGTATTCAGATTTTCATCGAATTTCCCGAAAAGGGAAATTATACTGTTCATTGATTCCACATTGACCGTTGCTTCCGCCACAGCGTTCACCCCTTGTAAAAATACTGTCACATAGTATATTATAACACAACTATTCAAAAAAATAAAGAGAATCGGAAAATATTTCTGTGTTTCTTTTTTAAGCCGCAAAAATTTTTGTGATAATCAAATGAAAATTACGGCAAAAGTCAAATTTACTGTTGCCTTTTTTTCAAAAATGTGATATAATAAATGTGTTTCTGATATGTTTTTATGAATTATTGATTAAGAAAGGACGAGGAATATGGCTTCACACTACAGTTTTTCCCAAGTAACCCCTCAGATCGAAAGGCTCGCAGAAATGTGCGTAGGCAACGGCAAAATCGACCCCGAGCTTTATGCCAAATACGAGGTCAAAAGAGGTCTGAGAGATATTAACGGAAAGGGCGTTCTTGCAGGTCTTACCGAAATATCGGAAATCCTCTCCTATACCATCGAGGACAACGAAATGATCCCCTGTGACGGAAGGCTTTATTACAGAGGCTATAACATAAACGATATTGTTTCGGGCTTCGGCAAGGATCAGCTCTGCGGCTTTGAGGAGGCTACATATCTTCTCCTTTTCGGAAAGCTTCCCAACAAGGCTGAGCTTGATGAATTCTGCGCCCTTCTTGCAGACTACAGAAAGCTGCCCACCACCTTTGTCAGAGATATTATGATGAAATCTCCAAGCAGCGATATTATGAACGCTATTTCAAGAGGCGTTCTCACGCTGTTCTCCTATGACGATTATCCCAACGACACATCTATCCCCAACGTTCTCAGGCAGTCGCTGGAGCTTATCGCACTTATGCCCCTCATTGCGGTTTACGGCTATCAGTGCAAGAACTATTATCTTGACGGCGACAGCTTTATCATTCATCAGCCTGTACCCGAATATTCCACCGCTCAGAATATCCTTCACCTGCTCCGTCCCGACAGCAAATTCACAGAGCTTGAAGCAAAGGTTCTGGATATTGCTCTCGTTCTTCACGCTGAGCACGGCGGCGGAAACAACTCCTCCTTTACAACTCACGTTGTTACCTCCTCTGGTACTGATACATATGCCGCTATCGCAGCCGCTCTCGGCTCACTGAAGGGACCCAAGCACGGCGGTGCGAATGTTAAGGTAACGGCTATGTTCGAGGACCTTAAAAAGAACGTTTCCGACTGGGCTGACGAGAATGAGATATGCGAATATCTCACAAAGCTTCTGCGCAAGGAAGCATTTGACAAGTCGGGTCTTATCTACGGTATGGGTCACGCTGTTTACTCCATTTCCGACCCCAGAGCAAACATTTTCCGCACCTTCGTGGACAAGCTCGCCCACGAAAAGGGTCTTGACAAGGAGCTGGAGCTTTATCATCTGGTTGAAAGGCTTGCTCCCGAGGTCATTTCAAAGGAGCGTCATATCTATAAGGGTGTGTCCGCAAATATCGACTTCTACAGCGGATTTGTTTACAGTATGCTTGGTCTGCCTATGGAGCTTTACACTCCCCTCTTTGCAATCGCAAGGATCTCGGGCTGGTCGGCTCACCGCATTGAGGAGCTTGCAAACGCAGGCAAGATAATCCGTCCCGCATACAAGAGCGTAAGCGGTCACAGAACATACGAGGCTATGGCGGACAGAAAATAATCCAAGGACTTTTTGATTTATGAAAAACAAACTTTTGAAACAAATTGTAAGCTTTGGTCTTGTGGGAGTTCTGAACACTCTTGTAAGTCAGATTATCTATATGCTCTGCCTGAGCTTCGGAATGCATTACCTGATAGCAAGCATTATCGGCTTTGTTATCAGCGTTCTCCACGCATATCTTTGGCAGACAAAGCTGGTTTTCAAGGAGGACGAAAGCCTTGAAAAACGTGTGTGGTGGAAGGTGCTTCTGAAAACCTATGCCGCATATGCATTCACAGGGCTGTTTCTGAACAATGTCCTGCTGATACTGTGGATAGACGTAATAAGGATAGACCGCTTCACGCCGCCCCTTACAGAGCTTGCAGTCAGTCTCGGATTCAATTACGAAAACAAGGAGCTTGCAGAGGTCATCGCTCCCCTGCTCAATATCTTCGTAAACGTTCCTCTGAATTTTATTATAAACAAGTTCTGGGCTTACAGACAAAAGAAAAGTAAGTCATAATAAAAAAAGAGCTTCGCATAATCCGTAAATTGATGTGCCCCCTGTCAAGTAGACAGCGTAAAAAACAAAAAGAATTTGTAATAGAATAGTTCTTTCATCTCCCCCTGCTGCGCAGCAGGGGGAGATTTTTCGTTACGCGGCAGCGAGAAAATACTCATACGGTGCCATACA
>JAGAJY010000177.1 GCA_017848125.1 Oscillospiraceae bacterium | reverse complement strand
GCTGTCAAAATCATCATCGAGAGAAAGGCTTACACCCTTTATATCGTCAGCAAGGTCAAGCCCGAACTTCTTCTTTGCAGGCTTTACCTTGACCTTTTTCCTTGCCGCCTTTTCCTGCTTTATCTCAGCAGCGGCACGGCGCTCAGCGTGAAGCTCGGCGTCAGTTTTCAGCTCATCGGGCATAAATTTACGCTCATAATCTCCGCTGATTATCTCGTAATCTATCTGCTTGCTTTTCTTGATGCGTTCTTCCTCGGTAAGCTCTTCCTCGGGAATGTTGTGAACGCTTGCAGAAGCTGCCCTTTTCCTGATTTCCTCAGGTGTGGGATAATCGTGGGGCATAGAAATATTTATTCCGCTGAGATCTATATCCGTAGTGGATTTTCTGCTGTCAAATATTTCCGCAAGACCCGAATCCTCGTAGTGCTTGGTAGCAGGATAGCTGTTGAGAATATCATCAAGGGACTGCCCCGAAGAATTTCCGCTGCCGCCCGAATATTCATTCAATATATCATCAAGTGAAAATTTATCAGACAACTTTCTGACCATTCCTTTCATAAGAAATAGGTAAGCGGTTATCTTTACCGCAAACGACGGTTATCAGCCGTTTCTCTGTCTTACAGCCTCATACATGAATATTCCTGCCGCAACAGAGGCGTTGAGGGAGGTTATCTTTCCGAACATAGGAAGCTTTACAAGGAAATCGCATTTTTCCTTAACGAGCCTGCCCATTCCGAAGCCCTCCGAGCCGATAACGAATGCCGCCGCCCCCTTGAAATCAGCCTGTGTGTAATCGCTGCCCGAAGCGTCTGTGCCGTATATCCATACGCCGTTTCTTTTCAGCTCGTCCATAGCCGCAGGGAGATTTGCCACCCTTGCCACAGGAAGCCAGCTTGCCGCACCTGCCGAGGTCTTGTAAACCGTAGCGTTGAGGGAAGCGCTTCTTCTCTTGGGAATAATAACGCCGTCAGCCCCCGCAGTCTCCGCAGTTCTGATGATAGCACCCAGATTGTGAGGGTCCTCTATCTCATCGCAGATTATGATAAAAGGAGGTCTGCCCTTCTTTTTGGAAATGTTCAGAATATCCTCCACAGAGACATATTCCGCACAAGCCCCCGAAGCGATTATTCCCTGATGTGAAGCGCCTGCGCACATCTGAGTAAGCTTCTGGTCGCTGACATTCTTGATAACAATGTCACGCTCTCTTGCGATTCGTGTAATAGCTCCGATACTTCCGCCAGCGTCGCTGTTGACGTATATGGTATCAATAGGCTTTCCTGCCTTTAGAGCCTCCATTACGGGATTTCTTCCGACGATAAGACCCGAGACCTCTTCACGGTCAGCAGCGTCGGGAAGTCTTTTTTCATTGTCATCAAAGCTTCTTTTATTTCTGAAATTATCACGGGGCTTGGAATGTGAATCTCTGCCGCCGTTCTTTTTTCCCTTGTTTCTATCAAATTTCTGATAAGCCATATATTCCGACTGCGCTCCCTCTGAGGAACGGAGTCCACCTCCTCTGTTATAAGGCACGGAAAGTCCGCACCGACAAATACGCACAATTACCTATACTAATATATTATACATCATTCCCCTTTTTTTTTCAATAGGGATTATAACAAAAATCCGTTCCGCAGCAAGGCAAAATCTACAGCAATATAACGCAAAAATCGCTGTTCAAGGGAAATTATCCACAAATATATATCAGCTGATTTCTGTTTACAATCACCTTTGAACAAAAAATTCTGTTATGTTATAATATTAACATATGCACATTATGTCCATCTGCAATTTCAGCTCAGGCGACGGCTCTGTAATTATCATAATTATCAAGCAGTACAACACAAGCCCTGTGGAAGATTATCTAAACTGAAAAATGCGGCTCCGTCATTTGCACGAAGCCGCATTTGCTTATCTTTTACGTCTTACCTTCACCCTTACAGCCTGCTTTGAAGAAGCGGCAGCTGCCTCATCAATGAAATACTGCTGAGCGCTGAGGGCAAGCTCGTTTTCATTTGGGGATATGTGCTTATAGCTTCCGTCGGGGAGCTGCACCCTTGCCTTTACATTGTCACGGAGCATTATATCGAATATACCGAGAACACGCTTTCTTATAACGGGAGAATATACAGGTGCGGCAACCTCAACACGTCTGTTTGTGTTTCGGGTCATAAAATCCGCAGATGAGATATACAGCCTGCAGTCCTCACCTCTGCCGAATATGTATATTCTCGAATGTTCAAGGTAACGTCCCACAATGCTTCTGACGGAAATATTCTCGGTCAGTCCCTCTATTCCCGCAGTCAGACAGCAT
>JAGAJY010000176.1 GCA_017848125.1 Oscillospiraceae bacterium | reverse complement strand
GTGCTATATATAGCACATTTTACTGTGTCAGCCTGTCAGCAAGAGAACGAAGAACATCATAATCATCGCCCATAACACGGACAAGCAGAGCGTCCATATATCTTGAAAGCGTTTCAGCCTCGGTAACAGTAAGCGTAACAGCCGTGTATCCGTCAGTTTCTTCCTCGTTGGTATCATCTTCGTCCTCGTTATCATCGGGTATTTCAACATCTTCGTCAGCGGAAATGCTTTCCTCTTTCTGCATTTCCTTGACCTCTTTGTGCGTGATTTTCGGCTTTTCGGATATGATTTTCTGCTGTTTTTCGGGCGGGAGCTTTGCGACCTCGTTAGCCGTAGATATAGACATATCTCCCGATTTTACCGCCTGTTCCACATCGGGAATAGCGTTGTGCTTTATATTATCCAGCTTTCCGACCTGTGCAGAGGAAACATTGAGTGCGTCCGCTATTCTGTCCCTTATTCTGCCCTTAATCGGCTTGCCCGCAGCCTCCAGCTCCTTGAAAATCCTCGTCAGTTCCTCATATTCACGCATTTTATCTGCGTCCGAATACTTACGCTGTGTGGCGTTCAGCATAATGAGGTCAAGCTGTGTTTCATTGTTCGGCTTTGCTCCCTTGATGAAACAAGGAACTTTACTGCTCTTACGCCGTCCGCTTTCAATAAGCAGCTTTACCGCAGATAATCTTCTGTGACCGCTGATGAGCTTGTATCTGCCGCCGTTCTCCGATACCACAAGAGCCGTCATAAGTCCCTGTCGCTCAATATCCTCCGCTAATGTTTCGATTTCGGACAGCTCATAGAAATTACCCTCGTTAGGCTCTATAAGCTCGATGTCAAGCATTTTGAGGTTGTCTATGTAGCTGTCTGCGTTCGCTGTCTGTATGTCTGCCATAATTGCGCTGTCAATCTGAAATTTTCTGCTCATATTCCGTTCTCCGTCCTTTCAATGATTTCCGCTGCCAAATTCTCAAAAGCTGTTGCCGCCGCTGTCCATTTCATATATTCCTTTGCGGTAAGTCTGAAACTGAACGAGTTTTTAATAACTCTGCTGAACGGTACAGTAGTTTTCAGCACCTTATTTCCGAGCATTGATTTAAGCAATTCCAACAGCTCGTTATCAGAGGGGTTTTCTTTATCGAACTTGTTTACGATACAGCCGCCGAACTGTGCGTTGCAGTTTGTCAAAGCTCCTGTTACCGTCGGAATACCCTGTATTGCGAAAGTGCTTAACTCTATCGGAACATACACACAATCGCAGAGTGTTATGACTTTTTCGGTAATCTTGGTAAGAGCAGGGGGCAAGTCAAGCAGAACATAGTCGTAACGGCTGCCGTAAGAAAGCACCTTGCGGATATTCGCCGTCTGTTCTTCATCGGAGAGCTGCTCAAACTGTGCGTTGACAAGATTTAATGCAGAGGTTGATGTCAGAACATCAATGTTCGGATAGCGTGTATTGCTGTGTGCAACATCGGGAGAAAAATTCTTCTTTACAAGAGCCGTTTCAAGCCCTGCCTTCGGCTCGGCAAAGAAACGGGAGCTGTTAGCTTGTCCGTCAAGGTCAATAACTAATATTCTGTGCTTTTCTGCCAGCTCGTTTGCCACATTGATAGCGGTTGTGGTTTTACCGACACCGCCTTTGTTGTTGTAAAAAGCTATTGTTGTCATATTTCTTCCTTTCCGTGCATTTCTGCACCCTCAATTATTCCCGTACATATCGTGATTTACCATAGCTGAATAAAAGCTGCCGATAGTATGCGGAGCGTTATACAATGCGGTAATCAGATATGACCGAATGTTGCGAATACTGCTTGTGTTCCTGTCAAAAGCCATAAGCACATATTCGATGTGGCTGTCGTTCAGTTTTAAGAACTGCGATTTTACCACTTTCTGCGGATAATCCTCACCGTTCACACGGATATATTCACGGGCAGAACACACAACATCAAGCATTATGTTCAAGATTTCATCTATCCTGTCCGTTTTAGTTGGACTACCTGCAATCAGACATTCATAGTCGATGTTCGTCCGAAGAATATCAAGATACTCGGCTCGTTCTTCCATAACATCAACATCAGAGCTTTGCCGTTCATCAATCCTATCAATCATATCCTCGAAAAAATCGTCCTCATCGTCAAAATCGCCCGTGTGCGTATGATTGATTGATAGATGATTATTAACTTTAGATTTATTTTCTTTGGATTTATATATGTAGGGGGTTGGACAAACTTCGGAGTAAGTTCCGCAGTTGCTTTGGAGCTGTGGAGTAAGTTCTTCGGGAGCAAGTTCTGTACTTTCTTTCGGAACAAGTTCCGCAGTTTCTTCGGAGCAGGAATGCCGATTTTTGTCTTTCTCATCGCTGCTGTCATCACCCAGCTCCGCACTTTCTTCAGAGCAGGAAGATTTACGCTTTCGCTCATAAGACTGTGCTGCCATCGGCTTTATATTTGCGATAGCTTTCTCGCCGTCAGACAGGAGCTTTGTAATAAGGGGGAGATTTTCTATAACACGGAAACAACGCCGTGCGGGTAAGCCTCTGGTTTTAGTTTCAATCAAGCCTATTTCCGCAAGTTTCTTTATACAGCGTTTCTGCTGATACTCTGAAAGCGTTGTGCTTTCCTCAAGGTCTGGAATAGTTGAGTAAAACCACCCGTCATCGAGCATTCCGTTTCGCTCGTAATAGCTGCTCTTGGATATGAGGGCGGCGTAAATCATAGCCTCCATCACTCCGATAGAATGAGCCAGCGGACGATTTACGGTCAGAGTGTTGCTTGGGTTAAGTAGCTGAAAGATTGAGTTCATTGTAAATACTCCCTTCTGATATACAATGTGCTTGACAATATTTTTCTGAAAGGATAAAATATTGTCATACGGGGCATAAAAAAAGCCTCCGATTTTTGTATAATCAGAGGCTAATTTTGTGAGATTGTCGAGTGAAACTTGGTCTTTATTTGGTACTTATTATCACCAAAAATGACCTTAAATTACTAAAATTGAAGAAAATCAAAAGTGCTACAAATCGCATTGTAATGCGAATTACGAGAGTTGGCTAAAATCTACCAAAAGTGTTGACCTCATTTCGATTCCCGTACGGGTCACCATCAACACTACTCTCAAATGGCTTTGTAAAGCTGTTTGGGAGTTTTTTCTTTTGTGTGAAAACAGCCTATGGGTATTATTTGGGTCTTGTTTTCTCTTACGCCCCTCTTTTGCTGAAATCGAGAGCCTCCGCAACAGCGTTGCAAGCCTTAATCTGATTCTCTCTGAACATATGTCCGTAGATATTCAGACTTGTGCTTACCTGCGAGTGTCCGAGAATGCCCGAAACGGTTGTCGGGTCAATTCCTGCTCCTATCAATAAACTTGCGTGGAGATGTCGGAATTGATGAATCCCATAAAACGGGAAATCGTGTTCCTCACAAAACTCTTTCAGCCAGCCGTAGGGCGTTTGCGGATTCATAGGCATACCGTTCCATTTTGTGAACAAGCGGTCATTCTCTATCCACTTACTGCCGAGCCTGTCCTTTTCTTTTTCCTGTTCTGCTCTGAACTGTTCAAGAATTTCAAGCACTTCAGGCGGCAGCTTGATGAAACGTACCGAGGTTTCGGTTTTTGTCGTGTCGGTATAAATGCCTTTCGCCTTTGTGTAGTTGGATGTACGCTGAATGTGTACTATTTCCGTTTCAAAGTTAATGTCTTTCCATTCAAGACCAAGCATTTCACCTCTGCGCATACCGCTGTAAATATCCAGTGTGAAGAATGTACGCCATTTTAAGGGAGCTTTCTCCAGCAGTTTCAGAAACTCCTCTGTCTCCTTAATAGAGAGGATTTTACGCTCTTTCTTGCTGCCCTTCGGAATCGTCACTCTGCGGCAAGGGTTATCTGTCAGCATATCCATCTTGATTGCATAGTCAATCACAGTTGAAATGAATGAAAGATAATGCACCATTGTCTTGTGGGAAAGCGGTTGCTTTGTAATCTCGTTTGTTCCGTCCTGCGCAAGAGAGTTTATGAATTTCTGAATAACACGAGTAGTTATCTTGTCCAACCTGATATGTCCCATCGCAGCATAAACCCGTTTAGTGAGCTGTCTTTGCCTTGTGTATGTCGTGCTTTTTAGATTGAGCTTTGCATATTCTTCAAACCATTCTTCCGCAAAAGGCTCAAATTTTACCGCAGACACTATCTGTCCACGCTTGCATTCCTCTTCAAAGAGAATTGCCTGTCGCTGTACCTCCTTTTCAATTTGCTTTGCGGTCATCTTTTCGTCAGGCGTCCACGTCATTCTCTGAAATACTTGTGTTCCGTCTGCCTTGTAGCCGCAGGATACCTTAATTCTATAAGAGTTGCCTCTTTTTTCGATTGATGCCATTAGTTTACCTCCTTGTCGGTCAAACCATTGGCATATTTCTGCAATTACATTTTATCACTTTAAAGCATAATTGTCAAGATGCAGAAATATGCCGTTTTCAGAATAAGTCTGTAAACAAATTTTCAATCTGAAGAAGTGCCGCAGACCGCCGTCACCTCTAACCGTCAATCAGTAACTATCTCTTGTTCTTTCTATTGCTCGTCTGTATATATTTCGGCTGTTCGGAATTTTTCTGTGCAGCCGTTTTTCTTTCACGCTCCGCACGAATAAGATTGTCGATGTAGTTGCCCTCCACAATATCTTCATAAGTGCGTATCACACCTTCTATCTTTGAAAGCTGTAATTTCAATTCGTCGCTGTTGTGGCTGTCTATCTGTTTCTGCAAATCCGATGATATTTTGTAAAGCTGCTCACGAGTATCAATTCTGAACTCCGACAGTGTGTTAAGGCAACTCACCATATTCTCAATACTGTGGTCGTTAAGAAAGCTATACGGCTCGTCTGGATTATGCTTTTTGGGAGTGATATTGAATTTTCGTATCAGCGTAATGCTTGTATTTATTGCATAATAAAAAGGCTTTTGTAATTCATTAGCTCGATTTTCACATTCCGCAAATTCATTCGGAATATCGTTTCTACCATCAATTCTCTTTTTAAGGGAATATTCCGAATAGTCCTCTCCAAGAGATTTCAGCCGCATAAATCTTTTCCCGTAAGGCGGCTTTACCGCAATATATTTTCCTCGCCGTATCTCATATTTGTTTGCCTCCAGCAGCTTGATGAAATGTTCAAAATTCTGTGCCGAATACAAAATACGGTCGATAAAGAATTTCAGCCGTTCCCGTATGTTCGGCATATCGGTTTCCTTGTAAGCGGCGGCTATATTTTTAACCGACTGCTCATAATATTCAGGGATATAAATCGTGTTTCGTTCTTCCACAAACGGACAGTCAGCCTGTGTTAATTTCTCAATTATGTACTGCCGCTTTTCGTCGCTGAATACTTCGATAGACACAAACTTTGCCGATGTCATTGCTTTCAGTTTTGCAAGCTCCGCTTTCTGTCCTGTTATCTTTTCACGCAATACATCGTTCTGATTTAATATTTCTCCTACTTCGGTACTAGAAAGGTTAACGGGATTTTTCTTTTTCAGAGCATTAATGTGAGCCTGCGTGTTGCCGAGAATTTGAGCATACCGCTTGTATTCCTCAACGGATTTGTGGTCGTGATATGCTCCTACTACTTGTCGTGAAATTCCTCTGCCGTTAAGAATTTCGGTAAGTCTTTCACGTTCCGAGCTGCCCCACAAAATAGCCTCTGTTTCTTTTTTGCCCTTTGCCGTAAATCCCATCTGCTGAATTGCACGCTTCATTGACACACGAGTTGAAAGCCCTTGCTTTTGTCCATAGCATACGGGAACGAAATCTATGTGCAGATGAGGTGTAGCCTCGTCAAGGTGCATAACCGCATTGAACACTTTCAGATTAGGATTACGTTTTTCAAAATCACTCATATATTCGTCCAGCAGCTTTACGGCAGTATCCCAGTTTTCAGAACCAACGCCGCAGGTGTCGGAGTTCCCGAACATAACGATTATCTCCTGAAACATTTTCTCCTTTTTGCCTTTTCTGATGTGTTCGTAATAATCGGAAATCTGTCGGTCTGCTCGTTTTTGCTTTGCGTTGTATTCCGCAAGAGCCGTATCGAAAAGCTCGTGGTACAGCTCACGCAAATCACGCTTTATGTAGGTTATGTTATTCGGTGTGCGCATTTTATCGACATTATCCGAAAAGAAATCTCGGTTGTTATGCTCGATACAACCATCATCCGAACGAAAGGAAACAGACATTGCTTTTATCTCCTTGCTCATTCTTTTTACCTCCTTCTTTCGTGTATTTTCTGCTGTAATTTCAAACCTTCGCAGAATAGGTATAACGCATTACCTGTTTTGTCAATCTCCGATTAACAAAACCGTATGCGTCAGGGGCGTTTTTACTCCCCTGAAACCCCTCACAACCGCCGCCTAAACGAGCAGAATGCTCATTTAGTATTGTATGTGTACTCCATAATCTCGTCCACATCACAGCGAAGAATTTCGCAGAGCCTGTCAATCGTAGCGGTGCTGATAGGCTTGTTGTGGCGCAGACGATTTATTGTGCTACCGCTTATGTGGTAATCCTTGATAAGCGAGTAGGTTGACATATCGCACAGCTTGAGAGTGAGCCAGAATCTTGAAAATGAAATCATAGCGTTTCCTCCTTTTTGAAAAAATAAGTGCAAAGCTGAAAAGAAAAATCCCAGCTTGACAACACACCATATTCGTGATAAGATATATAAAAAGCGGCGATTGTGGGTGTTGTTCAGATTATACCATCACAAAGCCTGCTCGTCAAGTCGTTTGTGGTGAATATTTTAAAATTCCACTAATATAGTCTTTTTGAGAGCGATACAAGGAGGAAAATTATTATGACAGAAACAAAAAACACCTGCATCGAGGTGTTTGGAAAAAGATTAAAGGAATTACGAAAGGAGAACGGCTACACCATTGAGAGTTTTGCAGAGGTAGTCGGTATAGCGAAAAGCACGCTGGGTTATTACGAAAACGAAAAACGTCTGCCCGATATTGAAATCCTTACGAGGATAGCCGACGCACTGAACGTCAATGCAGATTATCTGCTCGGCAGAACGAACACCACCGCACAGAAAGGAAAGCTGAAAACTGTCTGCGAGTTCACAGGCTTATCCGATGGTGCGGCGGAGTATCTGTCACAGCTTGCGAAGAACAAGAACTACGAAAAACTCTCAATCATCAATCATCTGTTCAAGGAGCTTTGCGAGGATTACGCTTTTTACTCCGACGGCGAAACTGCAAGCAGCGTACTCGGAGCGTTGTTTGCATACTTTGATAAATTCAGCGGCTCTGAAAATACTTGGGAGGATTATGTGGATTTGGGCGACGAGCAGAGAAAGCGGGTTCTCTCTGCTGCGTATAGGCAGTATATGCTCAATCAGGTGACGGAGGCGGTTGAGAGGAGTTTGAGGGATTATGGGGAGTATAACAGGGAGTGTTGGTAATACAAAGAAAACAGGCACACGAAAATTAAACGTGTGCCTGTTTTTATCATTTCATCTTAATAGGTCGCAAAACCTCGTATCCCAATCCTTCTGGATAATGTCGCTGATAGCACTGACAATCCTGCTCGTTCCATTCCCATTTACCGTCACAGTATTTCTTTATGTCATAATTCCACGCAAGATTTTCAACCTTACCCATAATCTCTCCATTGTCTTTGAGAAAATCAAAGGGTGGGTGACTGAAAACAAGATAGTAGCTTGCAGGAATTTCACGGATTTCAAACCCGTCGGGAATTGCTCCGTTATAATCGGCAGGAACACCTGTGCCGTAAAAATACTTTCGTTCGCCCTTTTCGTCGTAATACCAGCCTGCTGTGTGTCCTGTAACAATAGGATCACAAACATTGTTCATGCTGTCAATAATTCCGCATACAGTGTCACAGTTGTTATTTTCCCAGAAGTCACAGTAATTTTCTGCTTTCGTGTCCCATATTCCAATGTACTTATGTGCAGGAATGTACTGAATTTTTACAATAGGTTCAGCTAAAACTTTATCGCTCATTTTCAATTCTCCTTTGTGCAGTTTTTGATACTGTTCGGGAAAGATTACCGTCTTGTAAATTGGAAGCGGAACAGGCACGGGATTCCTTCTGTATGCTGCAGGTGTACATCCAAACAAACTACGAAAAGCTCTCGTCAGAGCTTCTTGTGAAGAAAATCCATATTTTACAGCAATATCAATAATCCTTTCATCCGTATCACGCAAAGCAACTGCCGCAAGTGCAAGCCTCCTGCCCGACACATAGTTCTTTATTGTCATACCACAGATTTTGTGAAACTGAACTGAACAATAATACGGTGAATAACCTATCTGCTGTGACATTTCAATGAGTGTAGGATTTTCGGTAATGTTTGCTTCAATCCAGTCTATCATTTTCTGTGTTGCTTCGTTCCATTCGTACAAGGCTTATCCCTCCCTTCAACAATATAATATCATAATTCAAAGGAGAAATCTTGATGTGTGTTGTGATTTTTGGGCGTATCTCGATTTATGATGAAAAATCTCCGATTTTGCCCAGCAGTTTGCCGATACTGTGGTACATTCCCGAATAAATAACAGGGTCAAGCTTTGTCAAATCCACATCAAAACTATTCTGACATATAAAGTTCTCATCAACCTGAATATTCATAATCTTGCAAAAGAACGTAGTTGACTCTCCTGTATCCACAGATTTAACTACCTCACATTCATATATCCAACGACTTGCATCAAGAACAGGAACATCTACAATTTCACCTCTGCACACATTGTAAGAAATTTTATCCTTGCTGCCATCTTTTGCGTGATGTGTTCCGAAATAATCCATCAGCTCAAGCATATCTGTACTTACTAAATTAACGCTTAGCTTACCTGTTCTGATAACATTTTGTTTAGTCGTTTTTGTTCCGAACATACTGACAACCAATAAATAATCATTATCCTTTTCGCTTGTGACGCTCACCCATGTAATCGGTGCGAAATTATGTGTTCCGTCCTCATTGTTTGTGCCGATTATAAATGCAGGCTGAACACACATAGAGAAATGGGTTCCTATTGATTTTCTTTTTATACTTTTCATATCACTTTATCCTTTATAAATTTAAATGCAAAACTGCCTATTTTTCTTGATTATACCACTATTTCACAAACAAAGCAAGCTGCACAAGAAAGTGCAGCTTTAAATTTATAAATAGGGTTGTATTAAATAAGTTTATTATTCGTAAATATAGTCGGTAATGCAATCATACCAGTGAACATAAACCTCACCGTTCACGGTAATACGTTCATTTTCAGGAAGAATTTCCGTCCAGTTTTTCTTATAGCGATCTTTTGCCCAATCGTTACGGTTAAACCTTCTCCAAAGAATAGTTCTGCCGTTCTTATCAAGATACTGTTCACTAACAACACCGCCATCATAAGTTTCGATGTCCATAACACAAATTGTATCGTACACTTTACCGCCGATTTTAACCTCGTATCTTCCAACAACATCAAGTAAAAACGGCTTATCAGCAGCAGTAATTTCACTGCCGTTACGAATAATATCGCTCTTTGCAGACAAATTGACTTCGTTTCCGCAGTTGTTTTCGCCAAAACCCCAGTTTGGAATAAACTCATCACCGTCAAGGAAGGTATAGCATTTCTTTACTCAGCTGCTTATGTGACTTTCAGCAAGAAACCGACAATGCGTATCAGTAAGCTGTGCAATAAAGGTTCTCTCCGCAATTTTATCATTATCTGTTTTATTGCAATCCATAGGAGCGTATTGCTTTGCAGTTATTTCTACGCCTTCAATACCGTGGATTTCTGCTTTACCTATAACCTGCATTTCATCATATTCTGTGCGGTTTCTTTTCGGGAAATCATATATTGCCCAGTTAAGCTTTTCGCCCAGCTTTGGAACAATAAACCAGCCCATAAGTTCCTCCCACTTAACGGAAAACGGTTCTTTATCAAGCCTTGTAATTGTATATTCGGGCATAAATTCGGGCAGCTTTTTCATATTTTCATCAACCTTTCTGTAAATCGTGTCAGGCAGATATAACCTTTTGAAATTGTTTCTTGCTGTGTAAAGTCGGCTTTTTACAGTTCCAACAGGAATATTAAGCCTTTGAGAAATCTCGCTTTGATTGTAGCCTTGGATATAAAACAGGTCGATTATCTGTTTATCATTCTCGGATAATGATTCAATCGTATCGTAAACATCGTGCTGTTCAACATATCCGTATCGGCTTGCAGTAAGCGGCTGTTCCATTAGATCTTCAATGGAAACATCAACACTTTTCGCTTTTCTGCGGTAATAGTCATTACATTTATTTCGGGCAATGCTGATTATCCACGCTTTGAAATGAGATTTATCTGCAAGTGTATCAAATTTCTGAAAAGCGGTCAGATAGATTTCCTGCAAAATATCATCTGCATCTGCCTTTGATGATAGCTTAAACCACACAAAACGCTCTACGGCATTTTTACATTCATTCAGTAGTATTTCAAATTCGGTCATATCATCACCTCCTTGTGTTTACTAAAAGCGCTTTCAATAATATAGACGTAGCTAGAGGTAGAAAGGTTCACATACATTATAATTTGGTTATGAAAAATGCTTGCAGTATAAACCACAAGCATTTTATTGTTGTAAAATTACTCATTATAATCATTTTCGGTTGGATACCAATAATCATCTCCAAAAATCAACTCCTTCAATTTCAAAGAGTTAACGAACTGAACCAAACATTTATCACATATTTCAAAATCCAACTTTATGGTATCTAACTCACTTCCATATTGAGGGGTGTCAATTTTAATTTTATGCCATTGATTTATAAGTTCAAATTCTTCAATACCATTTTGATAATTTGGGCTTAAATGTAAAAGTTCCTCTTTACCGCATTTATAACATTTATGCAATACTTTTTTATTTGGGTCAGGAATGAGTTCTCTAACCCATCCAACTAATGTTGGATTTTTAGAAAAATCATATAGTGATGACAATATACTTATTTCAATATCTTTTACATCATCAACAAAACGCACTATTTTAGATAAAACTAAATCTTTAAAAGCATTATACTTTTCAATATTAGTCTTTTCAAAAAAAGAAATATCAGTTCGTGTACTTGCTTTTTTATGCAGCATAGAATCGGATAATACAACTGCAAAAACAGGTTTTTTATTTCTTAGTGCATATTCATATTCTAGTTGGGTATAGCTTTTCTGAGTTTTTTCATCTATTGAACCATATCGACCACCTAAAATCAGCATATAAACATCTGATTCATCAATCCAGCGTTGGATCACTTCAAGTTGTGTGTTATTACCAGCTTTAAACAGTTCCATTCCAGCAGGTATATGTCCTGCATTTAATATTGCTTGAACTGCAGCTTGTCTTTCCTCTTGCAAATCTATATATGTAGAGGAGATGAAAACTTGTAATTTGCGCTCCATAAATTTTCTCCTTTAATTTTTTATTATTTCACCAGTCATTTCTGTTATCCATCCTTCTTCAAAAGTTGAATTAGTGGTGATTCTTTCAAGCATAATATTTAATTCTTCTCTTAATTCTCTTAAATCATATGTAATGGGTTGTAATTTACGATTATATGTAATATAAGTATAATTCTCTTTATCAAAGGTGCGCAGATGAGGATTAGTATTAATTACTGCTCGCATATGCGGTTCAGTGTTCTCATCTAAAATATTTAAATCACCAACAACATATCCGAATTGCTCTAATCTTTCATCAAAATGCTCATTGGTGTTTCTAAACTCTTTCTGAAAAAAAGCGGGAATTCCTTTTTAGTGATATTAAAACTTTTTCTTAACCTTGCTGAACGTTGGGTAGCATCTTTTCCACCAAAGCCACCGTGATTGTAAAATACATTTGATATATTACCACAAGCGGTAAGAAGGCTTTGTAAATGAAAAAAGTAGTAAGTGTGTTCATCGTGATATATCCCAACATTATAAAACGCATCATTAAAAATGTGGTCAAGAGATATTAGAGCAAAATATATATTTTGCACAGAAATGTTTGCGTACAAAAAATCGGGATTATTACCATCAGCCTTAAAATATCTATTTAACATCTGTATTCTCCTAAATCAGAATATTTTAATTATGTGTTTTTAGCCATTGTATGCACTTGTCCAAATGCACACCCGAATAATTTTTCTCCCTTTCAACCATAGTCGCAGCC
This sequence comes from Oscillospiraceae bacterium, assembly GCA_017848125.1. GTDB lineage: Bacteria > Bacillota > Clostridia > Oscillospirales > Ruminococcaceae > Huintestinicola. The sequence continues at coordinate 4,149 of JAGAJY010000176.1, read as the reverse complement.
TTGCCCAAATTAACCCACATAAGACCGTCAACTTCGTTGGAGCTGTCGAACTCGCTTGCCTTGACATAAGCGATAAAGCCCGTCATAATCAGATTTTTCGGTGCGAAATAGTAGCTTTGCACATACTCACAAGAAAGTACACGCTGTCCTGTTTCCTCAAGCACCTCACGAGCAACGGTTTCTTCAAGGGTATCACCTTTTTTCAGATATCCCGAACAGAGCGTGTAATTCTTCGTTGAAATATAATTCTGTTTCAGCAGAAGCACCTGATTGTTCTCGTTGATAATTGCCACAAGCACGCAGCTTGCAGGATTATCAAAATAGAATTTGTTGCAGCATTCACAATATTTCTGTTCGCCTTCATCACCGATTACCTTGTATGTAAGCGGTTTGCCACATTGTGCGCAAAAGTTGATATCCATTATAGTCCCTCTTTCATATATGACATATCATTCAATCGTGAAATAACACGATTTCCGTCATCATCTTCCTGCAAAACAGAAACACCGCCTGTCTTGCCCGATAGATTACACTTATTCAGCATTTCAATATCCATACCAAGCCATAACGCATAAAGTATGCTCAATGTACCGTCGTGTGATACAATGATAATATTCTCATCTATTTCAGTAAGCGTATCGGTCATAAACTTTGAAAGCCTGTCCCAAACATCAGCTTTAGATTCTGCTCCAATAAAAGGCTTATCATATACGGATTTTGCCCAGTCAATCGTTCCTTGCCACACAGGACATTGCCGGTTGTTTCTTGCCCATTCCTTTGATTTACCGTTTGCCTCGCCTAAATCAAATTCCCTTAATGCAGTAGTAAAAATAGGAGTTGCATTAAAATATTCTGAAACAATTTCAGCAGTTTGCTTTGCTCTTGGCAGGTCAGAGGAGTATATAACGAATTTCTGATTTTTATATTCATTGGCAAGATTTTTACCAATAGAATGAGCCTGCTTTATTCCAAACTCTGTTAAATTCCAGCTGCCTAATGAGCCAACCATTTTGTTTATATGCTGTTCGGATTGAGTGTGCTGTATTGTGATTATATTTCTCATTTCAGAATCTCCCAAAGTCCATTCAAATCCGTAACCGTATAATCCTGCCCGAAATCAACGTTTCTATCCCTTCTATCAATCAGAACAGACTTGCAGCCAAACCTCTTTGCAGTTTTAGTATCCTTTTCCTCATCGCCAATCATAATCATTTCAGAAGAGGCAACACCAAAATTCTCCGCAATGTCTGAAAGCCCTTTTGGGTTAGGCTTGCGATAACCGCAGGAGATTGACGAAACATACATATCAAAATAGGGCAGCAGTTCGGGAAAATAGCTCTTGTGCATCTCATCGGGCATTCCGATCGCTACATCTGTCAGAGCCGCTATTTTGTAACCCTCTGCTTTCAGCTTGTCCAAGAAATCAAGCGTTTCGGGATAGATATACGCTGTCAAATTCATCGATTCATAAAACTTGTTTATAGCTTTGGAAAGCTCAAATTCCCCTTGCCAATGAGCCGTAGCCTCACTGAAAATTACTTCGGGAGTTACATCAACCTCACGAGGATTGATACGGGGATTATAGCTTTTAAGCACGTCAAATGACTTGTCAATATCATTTTCAGTTATGTTGAGCAAAAGTTCGTTGCAAACATAACGGAAACCATCCTTGTAGAAATCCAGCCACGAAAGCGGCATATTCTTGTATTCCATAAGCGTTCCGCCTATGTCGAAAACTATTACTTTCATAATCCTTCCTTTGTTTTTTAGTAAAAAATCACTTTATAATAGAAAATATTTTAATTAAGGAATCTGTAACAATTCTTCCATTTCTTCGTCATACTCGGCACAATGTACTTCAAAATTCATATTTCCAATGCTTAGTAGATACCTAAATGCCGCTGTGCACTTTGAACATGGTTGCTTTAATACATACATAATAAAACCATCTGTTTCTTTATGTAATATTGAAAGCAATTTTCGTTCACAGCAATTAAACAACTGCTTTTCTCTTGGTTTTGGAGTTATGGTATTAAGGTGTTGTGTATAATCAAAGTAACTTTTTTTAATCCACATTTTGTTAAATATATAACATTTTACATCATCTTGCAAAGGAACTATGAAAACTTTTGGATCAATCTTTATCAATGGGCCAACTTGGGAAAATTTATTCTTTTGGTTGTATTTCATTCTCAGCGTTATTTCCAACGCTGATAATAAATTGTTCGGCTGAATGCTTTTATCATTACCATTTATTGCCCAATAATCACAATTATTATATTTCATTTTAGCTACGCATTTTGGAGCCTTATTTTGTGCATTGTTTTTTATATCGTTCCAACATAATCTCTGTATAATATCAACTGAATCATCGTATTGTATAAAAGATAAGCTGTGAGAATTACAAACTGTATTTTTAAAATTATTAAGTCCCGATAATGCTATTATAACGCTATTCAAAAGTTGTTTCGCACATTTCGATGAAGTATCTTTCATTTCCGTTATCAAATAAGAAATTGTAAGTTCATCCGATTTGTGCGGTTTACTTTGATTACGAAGAATTAACTTTTGCAAACAAATCTGTTTTCTAATGATTTGAAAAATAGTTTCTTTATTTTCAGTGATGTTTTCCTTTTCTAATAGAATATCTTTAAGCTGTTCAGGATGCTCATCGAAAAGGGCAAAGAGTTTTTGATACTCTTCTTCTTTAATCTGTATGTCAACATTTTCTTTTTGCATTTTAATCAAAGCTTGAGTATTTTCCCAACAAATTCTCATAACTCTTTGAAAAGTACGAAGAAAATTTGCGTATTTGACTGTATAACTCTTAAGGCTATTTAGCAAATTGATTTTATCTGAGTTTGTTTCCAAATACATAAAAGCTTGACAAGGTTGTTCTTGAAATCTCTCACTAGTATTTGTCATTTCTACATCAGCGTATATAGTTGAATATCCTTCTAAAAAATAAGTTTGATACATAATTGGAATTATAGATTTTTCATACAATAAATTAACTAACTCCTTATATTCAGTAAATTCGTTTAATTCCAACGAATCTACAAATTCACTATAATTTTCTATAGACATGATATAAACCTCCTATAAATTAAAATAGCCCAATAAATACAGTTTACATTTTTTGAAAAAATGTAAACAATGCAAACAGCCTTATACGGTTAAAAAATAACTATTAGGGATATTGTCATACAAAATATTCCAACAACTTCTCATCAATAGGAGCAATCGGCTCTTTATCCTTAATATCTTTATAAAATGCCAGCTTAACTATCTCGTCACGGTCGTTAATCTGCTTATAAATTTCTTCAATGCTCATATTTTCAAGGGTGACTCCATACAAACCACCGTATTCAATGCGTTCCTCGGAAGAAAAATAATCGGGCATCATAAGAAATTTCATAACACCGAGGTATTGAAAAACAGCACCCTCAATTCCTAATTCCTCGGAACACTCACGAACAATGCACTTCCTCGGCGTTTCGCCTTTATCAATACAGCCTCCGAAAACCTCCCACCTGTTACGCCACTTATTCCAGCCAAGAAGATAATCTTCACACACCTTGACAACAGCAAGGCAATGCGTAAGCTGTTCAAATTGTGACAGGGTGCTTTCATCTTCATTTGTCATTGAGATAAAAAGATTGCCGTCCCAGTCTTTTAAGATGTAGTCAGTCAAGCAGAACACCTCCATAAAATCATCTATCCCTATAATATCACCAAAATCAGCAAAATTCAATGAAAAAGTTCAGCCGCATTCGGCAAATCCGTCTGCGGCTGTAAATCTTATTTCTTAATCCTGCTTTCAATATCCTCAACAGACGGCAGCTGCTTTTCCAGTTCTTCAGGCAGGCTCTTTGTTATGGTATATTCGCTGACGCCCATAGGCTTTGACATATCCTTGAGAGCGTATTCAGCTACAAGATTGTTTTTGCTCTTACAAAGGAGCAAGCCGATAGAGGGGTTATCCTCGTCATGTTTCAGTATTTCATTAACAGCCGAAAGATAGAAATTAAGCTGACCTGCAAATTCGGGTTTGAACTCGCCTGTCTTTAATTCTATGACTACATAACAGCGCAGATTGAGGTTGTAGAACAGCAAGTCAATATAAAAATCATCTCCACCGACGTTCAG
>JAGAJY010000175.1 GCA_017848125.1 Oscillospiraceae bacterium | reverse complement strand
TGTAGCGGCATAGCTGAACATCGTTAACCCCACAAGGATAATTGCTTCTGTTCCTCCGTGCCCCAGTCCGAACATTACGGCGTTTTTGCGGTCAGCTTTTTTCAGAACCGTTTTGAATGTAATGAATCGTCCCGATTCCTCAAAAACTCCTGCCGCAAGAGTGCCGTATATTACATAAGCCGCCGTACTGCCGCTGACAACAGGGAGCATAACCGAATGAAGTAGCTGTTCAAGGATAAGCGCAAAGATTATGAACACACCACCGCCGATAAAGAATGATGACAGTTTTACTTCTTTGTTTTTTACCTTGAAGATTATCATTGCACCGATGGGGATCGCTGTGCAGAGAATTGCGCAGATGAGCATACATGCAATCGTATATGATGAAAACATAGCCTTGCCCCCTTTTTATCAATAGATCGAGCCGCTGTTTACGATAGGCTGAGCGTCCTTGTTTCCGCAGAGAACAACAAGAAGATTTGAAACCATCTGAGCCTTGCGCTCGTCGTCAAGGTCGCACACATTGTTTTCGGTAATGCGTTCAAGAGCCATTTCAACCATTCCCACAGCACCGTCAACGATTTTCTGCCTTGCCTCGATAATTGCGGCAGCCTGCTGTCTCTGGAGCATAGCCGCAGCAATTTCGGGAGCGTATGCAAGGTGAGTTATCCTTGCTTCGATAACTTCAAGACCTGCATTTTCAACACGGGTCTGAAGCTGCTCCTTAAGCTTCTGAGCCACCTCCGCAGATGAGCCTCTCAGAGAGCTACCGCCGTCATTGCCCACGTCATAGGGATAAAGGATAGCAACATCTCTCAGAGTGGAATCTGCCTGAATGGAAATGTATTCCTGATAGTTATCAACATTGAAAACAGCCTTTGCAGTGTTGGCGATCTTCCAGATTACAACAATGCTGACTTCAACGGGATTTCCGTCCTTGTCGTTTATTTTCTGCTTTCTGTTGTTGAGAGTCATTGCTTTGAGAGAAAGCTTTTTGGAAAAAGTCTGAGCCGCCTTGACCTCGGTTTTGTTTTCGCTTACCGAAACCGTTGCAGGCGCTTCTGCGCTTACCGCAGGATTCACAGCGGTGGAAAAGGGATCTACATAGAAAATGCCTTCCTTTTTGAGAGTGCCTGTGTATTTGCCGAAAAGGGTGAGAACCAGAGCCTCGTTAGGTCTGATGACCTTGATTCCAAGAAAAGGTATCCAGCCTACGAAGAGCCATATCAGGCTGACAACCATCAGCAGACCGCTGTAGGTCGTATTTTCGCTGCCTCCGATGATGGTTCCCGCAATTGCGGCGATGTAGAGGATCACTGTGAGAAATGCCATTGCCAGACCGTTGGGAGCATTAAGCTCCTTTTCTTCGATTACGTTAACGGGATTCTTTTTCATAAATATCTCTCCTTTAAAACTGTTAAAAAATGTCTGAAATGCGTTTGATTTGAAATGATATCATTTTGATATCATTATCATAACATAATAATCAAGATTTGTCAAGGGGGTTTTTAAAATAATTCCAAGTTAATCACATTTTACAATTTATGTAAATCCTCGCTTGTTTTCTTCCTCAAAATTAACATAAAAATGTTTCAATCTGCGGATAGATGTGTTATAATAAAAACATCTATGCAATGACAGGAGAGATTTTTTTGAAAAAGCTTTTGGTCTATATGAAAGAGTACATCAAGGAAAGTATTCTCGGACCTCTGTTCAAGCTGCTGGAGGCATTGCTTGAGCTGTTCGTTCCTATGGTGGTGGCGGCGGTCATCGACAAGGGCATTGCCGCAGGTGACAGGGATTACATTGTGAAAATGTGCCTTGTGCTGGTGCTTCTGGGCTTTGTTGGTCTTGCCTTTTCCATTACGGCGCAGTTTTTTGCGGCAAAGGCGTCTGTCGGCTTCACCGCACGGCTAAGGCACGTTCTGTTCAGGCACATTCAGGGGCTTTCATACTCCGAGCTGGACGAGCTTGGCACGTCAACTATGATAACACGAATGACAAGCGATATGAATCAGGTGCAGAACGGCGTGAATCTTACCCTCAGACTGCTTCTTCGTTCGCCTTTCGTGGTATTCGGCGCAATGATAATGGCTTTTACAATAAATGTAAGAGTGGCAATGATATTCGTTTACGTCACGATTCTTCTGCTTATCGTGGTTTTTGCCATAATGCTGGCGTCCATTCCTCTTTATAAAAAGGTACAGCAGAGACTTGACGCTGTTACCTCGGTAACAAGAGAGAATCTTACGGGTGTCAGGGTCATCAGGGCGTTCTGCCGTGAGGAGGAGGAAACACAGCGTTTCACAGCCGCAAACAGTGAGCTTACCCGTTCACAGGAATTCGTGGGCAGGATTTCGGCGCTTATGAATCCTGTGACCTACATCATAATCAATCTGGGTATTATTTTCCTTATAAACAGAGGTGCGGTCAGCGTTGAACAGGGAGTGCTTACTCAGGGTGCTGTTGTGGCACTGTACAATTATATGTCCCAGATACTTGTTGAGCTTATAAAGCTTGCAAATCTTATCATAAACATCACAAAGAGCATTGCCTGCGGAAACCGTATTCAGGCGGTGCTGGAAATGACTCCTTCGGTAACGGACGGTCAGGGCGGACACCACGAAAATGAATATGCGGTGGAGCTGAGAAAGGCAAGCCTAAGATATAAAAATGCCGCAGAGGACAGCCTTTCTTCCATTGACCTTGCTGTAAAAAAAGG
>JAGAJY010000174.1 GCA_017848125.1 Oscillospiraceae bacterium | reverse complement strand
GATAGTGCTCTGCGGCGTGGGGGAGAATATGCTGAGAAATTCCCTCAGACCTTCCGACCTTCTTATAAAGAAGATGACCGAGCAGCTTACCTCGGTCTGCCCCTCCTATCCTGCGGCGGCGGAGGCAAGTGCTGTTTCGGGGCTTTATCCCAATGAGCACTGCCGCCTGGGTCAGACTATGTTTTTCAAGGAATTCTGCCGTACAGCGGAGCTTTCCTCCAATTTTGACCCATATTCGGGTCAGCCTGTTTCGGTGGTAAATGCGGCTGATTTCATTCTTCCTGTGGAAAATATTTTCGGAGAGATAGCAAATTCTATTCTCGGGTCGGTACAGCCCTTTTCCATAGCAATGCCGGGGACGAAAATAGCAGAAAACAAAAGCTTTCACAAGGTTGCGGATACGCCTGCGAGAATGTTTGAGCTTATAAAAAAAATATCCGAAACCGATCAGAACACCTTTACCTATGTTCAGTGGAATGCTCCCCGTGATGCGGCGGCGGCATTCGGCTGTGAAAGCGACGAGGTTAAAAAGATAATCAGGGATATAAACGATACCGTTCAGGGGCTTTCAAAGTCTATGACCGATTCGCTTATTATCGTCACATCAACTCACGGAATGACCGATATTTCCTCGGAAATAATGCTTAATCTGAAATACGATCTGTGCGACTGCCTGCTTATGCCTCCCGTATTCGGCGGCAGAGCGGTGAATTTCTATGTAAAATCCGAATGCCGCACAGATTTTGAAAGAATATTCGCAAGGGAGTTTTCCGAGGATTTCCATTTGATGAGCAAAAGCGATATACTCAGACGTGAGCTTTTCGGCGTTGGAAAAACTGCAAGGAGAATATACGATTTTGTGGGAGATTACTGCGCATTTGCTATGGGAGATAAGTCCCTTACCTTCCGTGCGCTGAATCAGAAGCACCGTTCTCCCGATAAGGCAGGCTTCGGCGGTATAACCTCCGACGAAATGTGCCTGCCCCTGTGCATAGTTTCCACAAAGCAGACATCTCGGTGGAAACGTCCCTTTGCGGAAAACATAACGCCCGATTCGGTTATTTTCAAAAGAAAGGAATGAGCCTTGACTTGCTGGAGCAAAGCGATATGGAGTTTGATTTTACGGAGCGTGCCGTTTCGCCCGAGGCAATGCCCTCCGATGATGATATTGATTACTCTCTCAGACCAAAGACTCTTAACGAATATATCGGGCAGGATAAGGTAAAGGAGAATCTTGCTGTCTATATCAAGGCGGCAAGGCAGAGAAACGAATCCCTTGACCATGTTCTGCTCTACGGTCCTCCGGGACTTGGAAAAACCACTCTTTCAACAATTATCGCTCACGAAATGGGCGTTAATATCCGCACAACGTCGGGTCCTGCAATAGAAAAGCCAGGCGATCTTGCGGCGCTGCTTACAAATCTATCCGAGGGTGATGTGCTTTTTATTGATGAGATACACAGAATGTCCAGAGCCATAGAGGAAGTGCTTTACCCCGCTATGGAGGATTATGCGTTGGATATTATTGTGGGAAAAGGGCCTTCGGCACGTTCCCTTAAAGTTGACCTTCACCGCTTTACTCTTGTGGGAGCGACTACCAGAGCAGGTCAGCTTACAGCCCCATTAAGAGATAGATTCGGAATTATCCAGAGGCTGGAGCTTTATTCTGTAGAGCAGCTTTCGGATATTATAATGCGAAGCGCTGTTATTCTCGGAATTGCCTGCGATAACGAGGGGGCGGCGGAGATCGCCAAGCGTTCGAGAGGTACGCCCCGAATCGCAAACAGGCTTTTAAAGCGTGTAAGAGATTTTGCCGAGGTTATCGGGCAGGGAAAGATCAACGGCGAGATAGCGGCTATTGCACTTGACCGTATGGAGATAGATTCTCTTGGTCTTGATACCCTTGACAAGCGCTTCCTGAATATGCTGATAACGGGCTACGGCGGAGGACCTGCGGGTCTTGAAACTCTTGCTTCCGCTATAGGCGAGGAGGCTGTTACCCTTGAAGATGTCTGCGAGCCGTACCTTATGCAGCTGGGATTCCTTGCAAGAACTCCCAGAGGACGCTGTGCAACGGCGCTTGCCTACAAGCATATGGGTATAGCAGTTCCCGACAGGCAGATATCAATGTTTGACTGATATATAGAGATAAAAAATAAAAACGGAGACAAAAAGAATATGAGGATCACATTGAATGAAGAAGCGGAGTTTTACGCTTCGGACAAGGAGCTTTCCTGCGAGGCGGCAATGAGCTTCGGCAGGGCTGTCGGTACTGTTCTGTGCCGCAGCGGCAGGGGAAATATCCTTGTGGGACGGGATACAAGGCGCTCTGCGGCGGCTTATGGGTCAGCCGTGAGCGCAGGAATACTTTCTTCGGGGGCAGATGTTACCGATATAGGCGTTGTTCCCCGTGCGGCAGGAGTTTTTCTTGCAAAAAAGCTGAAAGTTGACGGCTTTGTTATGATAGGCGAGGCTGACAGAAAGGCTGATTTCTGCGGCTTTGCGGTTTACGGCTCACAGGGAATCAGAGCTTCCTTTGACATATGCGAAAAAATAAACAGGGAGCTGTCGAAGCTCTCATTATCGGATAAGGGCTTCGGCAGGCTTCAGATAAAAAACGACGGAGTTTCGGAATATATAATCTTTATTCTGAGAAACTGCGGCTCGGGGCTGTCGGGTATGTCAATTGCTGCCGACTGTGCCAACGGCTCTGTTTCTGCGGCGGCAGAGGAGCTGTTTTCCGCTCTCGGCGCAAAGGTCTATCTTTTAAACTGCGACCCTGACGGCGATAATGTAAACAGGGAATGCGGTCTTTCCTCTATGGACGCTCTCTGCGAGTTTGTCACAAGAAAGAAATGCGATTTCGGCGTTGCATTTGACGCTGAGGGTGCAAAATGCCTTGCGGTTGACGAAAAGGGTATGCAGATAGACGGTGAACGTCTTACTGCGCTTTTTGCCGTGGATATGAAGGAAAGGGATTCCCTTGCCAATAACGGCGTAGTTATTTCCGCTTCAGCTAATCTGGGCTTTTCGGTGTTTGCCGAGAAAAACGGCATAAAAGCCGTTTCCACCAAATCGGGGGGAAGGTACATTATAGAAAAGATGACGGCAGGGCATTACAGCCTTGGAGGAGAGCAGTCGGGAAATATTATTTTCGGCAGTATCTCCCGTGAAAGCGACGGGCTTCTTACGGCGGTCAAGCTTATATCCGCTGTGAGCCGTTCGGGTAAAAAGCTTTCGCAGCTGTGCTCTGTTATGGAAAAATATCCTCAGGTCGCCATAAATGTAAAAATTCCCGACAGATGGCGTGAAAACTGGAAGAATATACCCGAGCTTGAGGAATTTATAGAAAGCAGAGAAAATGAGCTTGGGGGCAGCGGAAGAATAGTTGTCAGAGAAAAGCCCTCAGAGCCTGTTATAAGAGTAAGTGTTGAGGGCAGACACTTTGACGCAGTAAACAGTATGGCATTGCAGATTGCCGAGGCAGTAAAGCGTTTCTGCCCCACAGGCTGATACAGAAAGGATTATTATTATGAGAATTGCCGACAGATGGAAGGATTACAGACTGCTTGACAGCTCATGCTCGGAAAAGCTGGAATACTGGGGGGAGCATTCCCTTGTCCGTCCCGACCCTCAGGTTATCTGGAAAACGGAAAAGAAATCCCCTGTTTGGGATAATGCCGACGGTCATTATTTCCGTTCAGACAAGGGCGGCGGACAGTGGAGCTTTAAAAGGCGGCTGCCCGACAGCTGGCAGATAAACTATGACCTTTCTATCGGTGAAAGACTTGTTTTCAATATCCGTCCCACAGGCTTCAAGCATACGGGGCTTTTCCCCGAGCAAGCTGTTAACTGGGATTTTACCTCTGAGCTTATCAGAAAAAGGATAAGTGAGGGAAAAGCTGTCAATGTGCTGAATCTTTTTGCATATACGGGCGGAGCTACTCTTGCCTGCGCTGCGGCAGGCGCATCGGTGTGCCACGTTGACGCTTCTAAGGGTATGGTGCAGTGGGCAAGGGACAATGCCGCTTCATCGGGACTGTCCGACAGACCTATCCGCTGGATAGTGGATGACTGCGAAAAATTCGTTGCAAGAGAGATAAAAAGAGGAAGAAAATACGACGCTGTTATAATGGACCCTCCCTCTTACGGCAGAGGACCCAATCAGGAGGTCTGGAAGCTGGAGGACTGTATTTACGACCTTGTTAAGCTTTGTACAGGTGTAATGAGCGACGACCCTCTGTTTTTCCTGCTCAACAGCTATACAACGGGGCTTTCTCCCTCTGTAATGGCATACATTATCGGTGAAACTGTGGGAGAAAAGTACAAGGGAAGCGTTACCGCTGATGAAATCGGGCTTCCTGTGGAAACAGGCAGATATGCACTTCCCTGCGGCTCTACCGCAATGTTTATAGGCAACTGACGGAGGCATTATATGGAGAATATTATTTGCGCCGAAAAGCTTGAGTTTTACTATTCCGAATATGCTGACGAGGAAACGGAGAATACGGGTGAGGGAAAGGTCCTTGTATTTGACGGGCTTGACCTTGAAATAGAAAAGGGAAGCTTTACCGTTATTCTCGGTCACAACGGCTGCGGAAAATCGACCTTTGCAAAGCATACCAATGCGATACTTCTTCCCTGCGGCGGAAAGGTTTTCTCAGCAGGCTATGACACGGCAGATGAAAGCAGGCTTTTTGATATAAGAAAGCATATCGGAATGGTTTTTCAGAATCCCGATAATCAGATAGTGGCTTCGGTGGTTGAGGAAGACGTTGCGTTTGCTCTTGAAAATATGGGCGTTCCTCCCGATGAAATGCGCCGCCGTGTAGATGAGGCTCTGGAGGCTGTTGGAATGTCGGAGTATGCAGAACATTCACCCTCACAGCTTTCGGGCGGTCAGAAGCAGCGTGTGGCTATTGCGGGAATAATTGCAATGAAGCCCGACTGTATCGTCCTTGACGAGCCTACCGCTATGCTTGACCCCTCGGGCAGACGTGAGGTCATGAAGACTGTCAGACGGCTCAACCGTGAGAACGGCGTTACTATCGTTCTGATAACCCACTATATGGACGAGGCGGCAATGGCTGACAGAGTGGTGGTAATGGACAAGGGAAAGGTCATACTTGACGACAAGCCCTCTGAGGTGTTTTCCAATGTTGAGCTTCTCAGAGATGTGGGGCTTGATGTTCCTCAGTCCACCCAGCTTATGTATCTGATGAAAAAAAGCGGCAGATACGACGCTGACACTCATATAATCACCGAGACGGAATGTGCCGATTTCCTTGAAAGGCTTCTTCTCGGAAAATAATATTTTAATCATTTTCTAATCCTCATATATTTCAGATTTAAGAAAGCTGTGCTATAATGTAGAAAATCTGAAAGGGGACTTGATTATGATAACACTTACATTTATTGCGTTGATTTCACTTCTTTTCGTGGCAGGCTTTACCGTATTCTCATTGTTTTCGGGAGTAGGCGCTCTGCTGTTTGCGTGCATTGCGGCTATTGTATGCATACTTGCGGGAGTATGGCTGCTGGCTTCGCTTCTTACAAAGGGAATATTCAATCTTTTCAAAAGTGTTGTGTTCCTTTGCCTGATGGTCGTGCCTGTGGTAAATATTATCGCTCTTATTGCTCTTGTTGTAATTACATGCAGATCTCTCAAGGAGAGCTGATAGAATAAACGAAAAGCAAAATCAATGCATTATACAGTCTGACAACTTTAGGTCTGCTGTATAATGCATTGCTGTTTTGTGAGAAAGTGACATCGGGAAAGGATAGAATATGGCTGTTATCAGAACCGAAAATCTGACCTATACCTACAGTCAGGGAACTCCGTTTGAAAAAACGGCTGTAAATAATGTCAGCCTTGAAATAGAGGAAGGGGAGCTTGTGGGTATCATCGGGCATACAGGCTCGGGAAAATCCACGCTTATCCAGCACCTTAACGGTCTTATAAAGCCCACATCGGGCAAGGTGTATATTGACGGCGTTGATATTCACGGCAAGGACGTTAAGATAAGGGATATACGCTTCAAGGTGGGACTTGTTTTCCAGTATCCCGAATATCAGATATTTGAGGAAACGGTTTATAAGGATATTGCCTTCGGACCTAAGAATATGGGGCTTGATGAAAAGGAGACAGACAGGCGTGTAAGAGAGACGGCAGAGCTTCTGGGTCTTGATTCGGGGCTTCTGAACAAATCTCCCTTTGAGCTTTCGGGCGGTCAGAAGCGCAGAGTTGCCATTGCAGGCGTTATGGCAATGCGTCCGAGAGTGCTTATTCTTGACGAGCCGACAGCAGGTCTTGACCCACGGGGCAGGGAAATGGTTTTCGGTCAGATAAAGCGTTATCACGAGGAAACAAAATCAACAGTTCTTCTTGTTTCTCACAGTATGGAGGACGTTGCACGCTTTGCGGGGCGGATACTTGTTATGAACAGGGGAGAGGTGCTTTGCTACGATACTCCGCCTGCGGTATTCGCAAGAGCGGAGGAAATAGCTTCTGTTGGGCTTTCCGTTCCTCAGATCACAAAGGTGTTCAATATCCTCAGAAGCAGAGGTATTGACATACGGGGCGATGTTTACAATGTTGATTTCGCTCTTAAAACCATAAACGAATATATCGACGCTCACAGGCAGCAAGGAAAGGATAAAACAGATGCTTAAAGACATTACCATCGGTCAATATTTTCCTATGGATTCGGCTGTTCACAGGCTTGACGCACGTTTTAAGATAGTTATCACGGCAATATTTATCGTGATGATATTTACTGCGGACAGCTTTGCGGCGCTGTGCCTGCCCATAGTATTTTTCTTTATTGCTTTCGGAGCGTCAAAGCTTTCCTTTAAGCTTATTCTGAAAAGTATGAAATCAATAATTCCCGTTATTATACTGACGTCGCTTCTGAATATTTTTTTTATAGAGGGTGTGACAGTTTTCGAGATATTCGGAATATCAATTTCGGATAACGG
>JAGAJY010000173.1 GCA_017848125.1 Oscillospiraceae bacterium | reverse complement strand
CTTGTTTTCCTTTTATTCTTTTAACAATACTCGTTCCTGCTATACAGCCTGCCGCCAGCGCAATAAACTCAATAACCGCAAAGCCTGCGTATCCTGAGCTGAATCTTACCATAAGGTAAAACGCACCGAGAGCGGCGGCGGTGAAAACTATCGTTCATAGCATTCCGCCCCTTCACCGAGGATAACCTCTGCACTCATAAGGAATTTGCCCTTGTCGTTGGTTTTAAGAGAGGATATTTTTATCTCACGGACAAGATATTTGTTTTCTGTAAGCTCGGTAAGCTTATTTCCCGAGGCTGTCCCCACAGGGTTTCCCTGAACAGTGAAAACAAGCTGACCCTTGCTGTCAGGCTCGGCTGTGAGAATGTCTCCAACACGGCAAAGCCTGCCGATATTTTCCTGATACAGCTTTCTTGCACAGGAAACAGCCATAGTAAAATATGCGCCCTCTCTGCGGTAATGCTCCTTCATTTTCTGATATACCCCGTGTGTGGCAAGACAGTCGGACAAAGCTCGGTGAGCATTATCGTTTGTGACATTGAAATATGCGCACAAAGCGGTCAGGCTTTTTCCCTCGCTGTCAATATGCAGATGATTTGCAATATCAAGGGTATCCACACAATAGGGCACAGGACTTCCTGCCCTTTCAAGAAAACGCATATCGAATCGGATAACATTATGCCCGAGTATGGGCATATCTCCCACAAAATCAATGAATGGGGGCATGACCTCATATATTTTCGGAGCACCCTTTACCATTCTGTCGGATATTCCCGTGATGTTTGTAATATAGCTGTCAATATGCCTTTCGGGGTCAACAAGAGTGCTGAATCTGTCTATGACCTTATCACCCGAAACCTTTACGGCGGCTATTTCTATTATACGGTCGTTTTCGGGGCTGAGTCCCGTTGTTTCTATATCCACAACAACATAATCGGATATTATCTTCCTGTCAAAGGACGGCATAGCCTCACTCCTTACAATGCAAATATTTTTTCAAGCTCTTTTATCATTATTTCGGGGGCGAACATAGCATTTTCGCAGTGTCCCTTTCCCTCAAAACGTCTGACAACAGTACGGGGATAAAGCTTTTTCATTCTTTTTGCCGACAGCCTTGCAAGGGCTTCGGAGGATCTTGTTCCGTGAAAATAGTAAAGCTCCGCTCCGTGATAATTTCCGCTGTGAGCTATATCAAACCCGGTTATTCCCATAATGCAGTTTTCTATTGTTTTATCGGACATAGCCGAAACGATACCGATAAATTCGTCATAAATTCTTTCGGGAACAAGCTGACGGGCCTGATTCAAAGTTTTCGTATCCTTGTGTTTGGTTTTGTGGGTAACGTCAAGATAAAAGCCTTTCTGAATACTCGCCACCGCTTTTTTCATAGGGAAATAAAGTGGCGAGCCGTCAAAAATAAGCTTTTTGGGCTTCAGTCTGCCGTTCTGACCGATAACCGCTGTAAGCACGCCGCCCATGGACATTCCGTATATTGCATAAATATCCTCACCGAAGGAGGAAAGGCAGTAGTCCTCTATCTGCTTTGCTTCTTCGGCAAATGAATCAAAATCATCATTTTTCTGAGGGTCGTGACCTGTTATTATGGGAATGATGATATGATAATCATTTTTGAAATGCTCTATGTAGCTGTCCCACAGCTTTACGGGACTTTGAAAGCCGTGAATCAGAATTATCTTTCTTTTTGCTTTGTCTCCGTATTCAAGTATTTTCATTTTCGTTCTCCCCGAATTTCAGCTCAAGCCGTTTTCCCTCTGAAAAAAGTATTCCCTCGGTGAGAGCTATCCGCAGGATACAGGTGTTTTTG
>JAGAJY010000172.1 GCA_017848125.1 Oscillospiraceae bacterium | reverse complement strand
GCGGACTTACTGACGAAGAGCTTACCGAGCGTTTCAGAGAGGCAATACGCATTGACAATGAAATCAAGCGAGTAAAGGGATTGCCTATTTCCCGCTATGACGAGGAAAGAAAAATGGCTTATCTTGAATATCCCGACGGAAGAAGGGAGTATCAGGAGAATGTCTAAAAAGCCTGAAATAATCGTTTTTGCAGGCCCGAATGGTTCGGGTAAAAGCACGATTACAAGCCTTGCGAAAATAATTGAGCCGTATATCAATGCAGATGATATAAAGCGTACAACGCTCTGCACAGATATGGAGGCTGCTATTACCGCAGACGAGCTGCGAAACAAGCTCATTGACAACGGAGAGAGCTTTACCTTTGAAACAGTGCTTTCTACTGAAAGAAATCTGCTCCTGCTTGAAAGAGCAAAGGAAAACGGCTATTTCATACGCTGTATTTATGTACTGACCGCTAACCCAGCAATCAACATCAACAGAATTAAGACAAGGGTTGCCAACGGCGGTCACCCCGTTCCTGAAGAAAAGGTTATCAGCAGATATTATAAGGCTCTTGATTTAATTCCGAGACTTGTTGAGGTGTGCGATGTCTGCCACATTTACGACAACACAAACTTGCCTGTGAGAATTTTTAAGAAACGAAAAGACAAGGTGTTTTTCTGGGAAAGCAACGAGTGGTCAATAGAGGCTATTGAAAAACTTACTGGCTGTGATTTTAACGAGTGATTTACCTGTAAAAAATCGGTGATAAAATATCGGCGACAAAAATCGTTGATAAAAATCGGCGATAAAAATAAGGACTGATTCCGAAAAATCAGTCCTTATCGTATACAGGAGTACATCAAAAGTTGTCCGCTATTTGTCCGCTAAAGGTGCTAAAACTTGCTGAAAAGCGGAATAATCAGTTTTTTGTAAATTACCGTAAAACGGCTTTATTATGCGATTTCTGGAACATTTCGAAATTGTGCAAAATGTGTGGAGGCATTTTCGATTCCCGTACGGGTCACCACACACTGTTGCTCACGAATGGCTTAACAAAGCCGTTTGTGAGCTTTTATTTTTTGCCCGATTTTGGGTTTGGTCTTTATTTGGTCTTTATTGCGATTTTTTTGGTCTTTACGCAGGGAGAATGGTCTTTTCGCCGCCCTGCGTTTTCTTTTTGTCAAAGGACAGCGCTTCTGCGATTGCTTGGCTCGTTCTCGCCTGTGCTTCTTGGAACATATGACAGTAAATATTGCTCGTCGTTGAAACTTGAGCGTGTCCTAAATCGCCCGATACCGCCACCACATCAACTCCTGCGTTTATGAGCAGACTTGCGTGTAAGTGCCTTAATGAGTGAATATCGCAAAATCTTATGCCTTTCTTCTCGCAGAACTCCTTAAACCAAAAGTACGGAGTGTTGTTGTGCATAGGGCTTCCGTCCCACTTGATGAACAATCGGTCAAAATCCTGCCACTTGTCGCCCAGACGAGCGCACTCTGCGTCCTGTTCCTTTCTCAACTCCCACAGCATATCCATAACGTACTGCGGATATTTCTGCGTTCTTTGAGATTTCTTTGTCTTTGTTGTGTCGGTATAAATGCCATTTGTTCCTGTGTAGTTGGACGTTCTGCGAACTTTAATCGTGTTGTTCTCAAAATCCACGTCCTTCCACTCCAAACCGAGCAGCTCACCACGGCGATAGCCGCTGTAAACGGCGAGCTTGAAAAACACTCTGAACTTTGTTGGAACATCATCACCGTCAAGCAGCTCGAATACACGAGTAATCTCCTGTATGGTGTAGATGTCCTTTTCCTTTGCCTCGCCTTTTGGCACTGTCACCTTGCGGCAAGGGTTGTCGGAAATCATATCCATTTTCACAGCGTAGCTGAATACATCGGATATGAAGCTCAAGTGATGAATTACGGTCTTTCTTGCAAGGGGCTTGCCCGTTCGCTCACTCTTGCTGTTTATAAGGTCGTTGACAAACTGCTGAATGTGCCTGCCCGTAATCTTATCGAGCCTTAAATGCCCGATTGCCGGATATACTCGGTCTGTAAGCTGTTTCATTCTAACAAAAGAGGTGTTGCGAAGATTGATTTTTGCGTACTCCTCAAACCACTGCTCTGCAAAGGTTTCAAACTTGATTGTTGCTACGACCTGTCCCTTTTTGCATTCTTCCTCAAACATTACGCACTGCCTGTCCAGCTCTTTCTTGATTTGCCGAGCCGACATATCGGGGTCAGGCTTCCACGTTCTTGTCTGAACAACCTGTTTGCCGTTTACATCATATCCGCAGGATACCTTTATTCGGTAGCTGTCGCCTCTTTTTGTGACTGTTGCCATATACTTAAACTCCTCCTCGTCAATTTAAGATTATGACACATCTTACCACTAATGATTATACACTTTAAAGCGGTAAATTGTCAATACCTAATTTGCGATTTCTTCGACTTTTTCATTGTAGTTGCTTTTAGCCCCCTCACAAAGCACTACCTTATACAAGTTTTCCTCATATATAAGGTACTTTCTGCCTGCCTTGAAGCACGGGAGCTGTCCCGAAATACACATCTGCCGCACTCTGAACGGTGTTAGTCCGTCAATCAGGCTTGCGGCTTCTTTTATGGTGAGAACTCGTTTTTTAGGCACAATCACATCAACTCCTTTGTTGCAGATTACCGAAAACCTCTTGTCCGAAAAATATGCTTACACAAAGGAATGAGAAACCGAATTAGGAATTTGGCGGTGCTATATGTAGCACCTTTTTGCGTTGTAACATTCGTTTGTGTAAACAGATTAGACTATTAAAAGGGCGGTTGTTCAGAACAGCCGCCCTGTTATCATATTCTGTTGGCTGTTAAAGCAAGCCGTAGGCAATCACGCAGCCTACGCATAGGGGTTTCACCTCTGCCCATTCCTATGGGTCAGCCGTCGCCGGAAGTATCATTATTACCGTATCAATATGGAATTCTTGCTGCTCGTTTCTTTACTACTCGGCTTGCGTTAGCTTTTCGGCTGATTGCTTCATTCTCCTTTGCAGACTCTCGCCCTCAAAGTCCTTATGACTATATTATTTCACGACGGGTATGTGCAAACTATCGGAATTTCTGCAACAGAAAGTCATCGCACCACACAGATACAGTATTTTGTGCTTGCTCGTTAAATTGTCAAAGAACTGTTAGTGTTCGGGAATATCCCTTTTTCAAGGCTTGTCCCTTAACTAATTTCATTATACCATTGATTTATGTATTTTTCAAAGCCAATTTCTTTCATAACCCCCTCTTTTTTAGCCAATTTTCTTCATATCTTTTCCCGGCTATAAAATACCCTTTTAAGACATTTCTGACATTATAAGACAGCACCTATCAAAATCCCCCATAATCCGCCACTTTATGCACTTGTGGTTTATCGTAAGTGTCACTAACATATTATTAGGCGACATTTTTCCCTTTGTTATCGGTTTTTTGGGAATTATTCGCCAAAATAATATAAGGAGGACTTTACCCAATGGAAAGTTCAACAAAGGACACTTTAAGCAAAAGATTAGTGCAGCTCCGCACGGAAAGAGGTTGGACGCAGAGCGACCTCGTGGAGAAGATGTACTTATCGCAGCGCACCATCAGCCACATTGAGAAAGGCGACTGCACCCTCTCAAACCTCATTCAGCTTGCGGACTTGTACGAGGTATCGGCAGATTACCTGTTGGGGCGTTCTGCCGAGAGAAGATTTATCACTCTCGGTCTTGACCCGCTCACAACCGACATCATCGAGCAGCTTAACCTCTTTACCACAGCTGAAAAAGAAATCCTCTTAAAGCACCTCAAACTCTCCAATGCCCTCAAATCGGGCGAAACCACCACCATATAAGCAAAACGCTCCCGAAACTGTTCACGGCTTCGGGAGTATCTTATGGTGTAAACTCACAACAACAAATCCGCCGTATTCTTACGAAAACGGCGGATTACAGCTATGTTTGTGACATCAAAGATATTTCTTAAATGCTTTTCTCATCTTCAAGCATATATCCATAATATAATCGAACTGCTCGTTCCACTTGTCCTTGTTTTCAAGTTCGACGCTCTTTTCAACCAATATGCGGCTTGCTTTTCGTTCGGGGAGTTCCCGCCAATCAAGCGAAATACCGATTTCCGCTTCGATTTCGGTTTTATGGGAAAGCAAAGACTTGAAAAGGTTTTTGTCATCGTGTATATTCAACCCAAGTGAAATCACATTCCTTGTTTGAATTTGTACAACCTCAATGTGACAGGCAGATGTACCAATACTGAAATCCATCCAATGGTCGGTTGACGGCTTCCTTTTATTGAACGCTCTTGAAAAGCTTTGGTCGTTAAAAGCATAATTATTGAAAGCCTGCCAATACTCTAATCTTTTCTGCTGGGTAGGATTTGAAGATACCGCCTTAATCTCTTTCGCCCAATCATTCGGTCTTTCTATAACAGTGAATGACGGAGCAATCTGCGAGTTCCCTATCTGAAACAGCTTAATTTCGCAGAGGAAAAAGCCTATCTTGTCATCGGTGTGATTATTGAGCCACTCGATTGCAGCTTTGTGTTCCTCACGAGCGTGTTTTACTATCCAAATAATGATATTAGCACCTTTCCCCGAAGCGTATGTAATCAGTTTTCCGAGGTGGTCGTGGTCGGTGTCCTCTAACTGATTTTCAATAATTATCTTTCTGTCCGTTCCTGTTTCGGAAGCGTATATATCAACATTGAAATCTCCGACATCGGACTCTGTTTCATCAACTGTTATATCAATGCCAACTGCGTCAGCAAGCAAATCTATGTTTTCTGCAACCCAAGGAGTAAAGTTGAGTGCTTCGTGCGCCCAAATAGAGCGCAAATCGGTAATCTCTTTCAATGTACCAAGTTCCATATTGCGTTTCCTTTCGATGGGGTATTTGATATGGGATGATTTGTTGAGCAAAAAATAAACCCGTCTTATTCATTATATCACGACTTACCCAATATTTCAATATCATAAGAAAAATTGTCTGAATAATGGTGCTATATGTAGCACCTTTTTGGCATATTGACTTTTTAGATACATTATGTTATCATTATTATAGAAAGAATTGTAAGGAGCTTTTCGTTATGTCGGATAGTAAAAGCCAAATCAGCCGTGAAACCTACAAGAAAATCAAAGCTATGAACAGAGAGCAGATGAGCGAGTTTTTCACGGGCGTCTATCAAGAGGGAGTAAACAACAGCCCAATAGACCTTGATGAGCTTCGTGAGGTTATAAGCTCTGTCAACGGTATCGGAGAAGTTCGGCTTAATCAGATAATGGACGCTATCGCCGCTTACTATGGAACAGAGGAAGAAACAGAATAAGAATAGAAAATCGCCGCCCGCTCTGATGAACGGACAGCGATTTTTTGTTTCAGATTTGAAAAGAAAAATGCGGCGGTGCTATATGTAGCACCTTATTACACATTCTTTTTTGCACTTTAACTAATATGCGTGATAGATTTAAGCATAAGCAAGGTTTATCGCTGTAACTACTCCATCATAATCGCCGAATTCTATTTCTCTGAATGTTTCTGTTTCCAATCCTATGTAACAAACATATAGAAATTTGGAAAAGTCATACGTCGGGTCAGAATGCTTTTCATAATCATCACGAATAGTATCAGTTTTGGCAAGTAAGCAGATATGCTGATAATCTCTGCTAATTCTCTGTGTATTTCCTTCAGGATGTGCATAGTTGAAATGTTGAGTAGGCGTTAATGCAATTAAGTTTTCTATGAAAGCAGCAATTTCGGGATAATCAGCTTCAGGGAATATGTGATGAATATTTGTTGCTAAATCATCTAAATGATTAGCATCTATGACAACCTCTGTTAACCCATTTCTAAACTGGTCGTTATATGTACGAACAATGCGCTTTGCTTTTGCAGACATATATTTTGTAAGATTAGCATTAACAATAATACCATTTGCCTTAACATATTCACTTCGTGTAATATCTTTTGGCTTGTTGGCATAAATATCTCTGAAATTATCCCGATTATACATCAACATATCGTAGGTTATCTTATGTTCTGAAATACGACCTTTCTCTGTTCCAACAGTTCCTCTCATATAGGCTAACGGATTGATAACTTTTGTAAAAATTCGTCTGCATTCTGTTTTGCCGTTTATCGGCGTGTTAGCAATGGTAAAATCCTCAAACATCTCTTTCACATCTTCAAATGCGGTTTTATTGGGATTGCTAAAGAAACTATCAAATCTTTGCCAAATGCCGGAGTCCTCCAACACCTTTTGAATATAGCATTGTAAAAATAGCAGAGCTTTTCTGTCACCAATAGCAATAAATTCCAACATCTCAAGGTCGGCTACATTATAAAAATTCCTATTGCCCTTTTTCCTTTTACAAAGTACACCTGCATAAGCTAACATTTCCATAGGTTGCTGGAAGAACTTATCGTATTCGTTTCTTGCTTTTTGCTCATCAGGATTGGGCTTTTTGAAAATATCTTCAACGTTATCGGTTGTATATTTGTCGTGCCATATATCTATTGATGAAAAGAAATCATTGCCATTGGTAGTGATGAAATTGACAATGCAATCTGCAACAATTGTAACAACATCAGCGGTACACTTTTGGTCTATCCACCTTGCGTTGTGAGATACTCTTATATCATAATTTTGTTGACTTAAGAATGATTGAATTTCGGCTTTTGTTAAGAATTTCATATTCATTCCTCCTTTAGAATACCAAAAAAGAAAACAGAACAGCTATCAACATTAAGCGAGCGGGTTTGAAAGTTTCGTGCTATCATATAGAATGACCGATATTCTTCAGATGAAAAATATAAGAGTTGTTTATCAGTCAGGGTATTGTTATTAGTGGGTATCAGTATAGCAACCGAACCATTCACCAAAGTGTTTTTTGGTTTCTTTATTACCCTTGGTTTATATGTCATATTAGGTGTCAAATAGACATCATCTCGGTCATAATACTTATAAACGCCTAACTTCTGTGCCTTGCAAGATGATATATATGAGTCGTATCCTTTGATGGACACAATTTCAGTACCTGTATCGTTTATGTTTCTTGACTTTATAACCCTAATCCCATCGCTTTCATTTAGCAGCTTGTTTGTTATTTGTCTATCACGAAAGACAGTAAATGAATTAAATGAGAGTTTTTTAGCAACGGCGTCAAAAAAACTATTCCTATATATAATCCAATATGGGTATGATTTGTCGAAAATATATTTCTGCTTTTGAAGCAGGGTGATATTTTGGGGAACTGATTGCACGAAAGTAGTAGAACTTGCTTCAATGGTGTTTACAACTATATTCACAGTTTCTACCAACACTCCCTTAAATCCCTCTTCGCCAAAATCTATAATACTATCAACCTTTTTTGTTCCAAGCAATTCACGAGTTTTTGAGTATTCGGGAGTGTTAAGTATAAACTTGGGCATTACAAAGGAAACCCAATCAGCTAACTTCATTGCTTTCTCTAAAAAGAACGAAGCCGTGTTAAGGGTATCTTGATTATAGCAATCGTATCTATACTGTTTTATGATTTTGTCGGTTGGAGCAAGTTTGCTGAAAGGAGGATTTCCAATGACCAAATCATACTGCTTATCGAAAGTGCGGAGCAAAAAATTGTCGTTTATGTATCTTATGGTAACATTATCAGGCACAGATAAAGCGTTGACCAATACCTTTAATGTGTTAATAGCATTGTTGTCTATATCAATGACATCAATATATAGGTGTTCGGCATAAGAATATTTCTTGATGATAAAAGGAAGAAAATTGCCGGTTCCAACCGAAGGCTCCAAAATATGGATAGTTGATTTATTTATTTCAGGCAGCCGCTTGTAGATTTCAGTTAAGATATGTTTGTCTGTAAAAAAGGCGGCATAGTTTTCCCTTTGCGCATTTGAATACTCGGCAATTCGTGATAGAGTTGAAAATCCAAACGAATTTGAGTTATGACGAATGAATTCGACAATAGAACTATACTCGGACAGATTTACCTTTATGAATTGTTTGACTTCTGCTGTATTTAAGTGCTTGCGTGACAAAAAGGTTTTCATCTTTGATGATATGCTTTCCATTATAACAGTAGGAACAGCTTCACCTAAACACTGTCGGATTTTTATTTCTTCTTTCTTTAGAAATGCCTGCTTTTCTTTCAGGCTCATTTGGTTAAGTTCATCAAAAGATGTTTCTACCCATTTGAAATCAAACGGAATTGTCATCATAAGCATTAGTTCACGAATACTGAATACTCTATCGTCCGACGGATGAACCGTGTTTTGGCTTGCTAATTGGTCGTTTCTTGTATGAATACAAGGTCCAACCTTATCCCAAAATTGTCGGCGATACTTATCACCGTTCTTTTGCTTGTTAATGACTATCTTGCCATCAATGACTTGATGAGGCTTTTTTGAAATATCTTCATTATCAAAAGCAGACTCGCCCTCTTTTAAGTCGGATATCCAAGCACGCATACTTTCAGGGTATGTTCTAAACGAATGATAAATATCGTCTTTATCAATCTCGCCAAACTCTCTTAAAGGTTTCAAAGTGCCTATTGTTTCCCTTAATGTTTTTTCTTCACAATAATCGGGGAATAACTCTATTGGTGATATAAAATCGGCAATATCTCGTCTTACACCTATAACCAGTGTCCTGCTACGGCTTGAACAAGCCCCGTAGTTTTTGAAGTTGATTACTTGTGAAAAAATGGAGTATTCTTCGCCCAACCTTAATTGAATGACATTTGAAATTGTTTTTTCCACTCCGTCCATATCGGTACAAAGCGTACTCATAAACTTGGGGACATTCTCAAATACAAAGAACAAGGGAGATACTTTCGATATAATCTTTATCGACTCAACCACCAAAGAATTACGAACAATTTCATTGTGAGTTTTTTTGTGATTTGCGACAGACATTCCTTGACAGGGAGGCGTTGCGATAATAGCAGTAACATCGTTAATTCCTTCACGCTTACGCCATCTTTCAACTTCGTCAAACAGCTTTGATTTCATTTCATCGCTTGTAATATCACCGCACAAATATCCTGTTTCGTATTTGCACTTATTGTTAAAGCGCTGAACATTTAACCTACGCTCAATTAACTCGTTAGTAGCTATGCACTCAAATCCATTCATTTTGAAACCATAGCAGCCAACTCCTGCACTACTAAAAAGGCTAATATAGGTCAATTTGTTTTCCATATTTTACCTGCCTGTCTATATAATTACAAACTCTCAAGTAGAATTTCTTCTGTTCCTCGTTAAATGATATACATAATCATTATACCATAGCTTTTTATTTTTGTCAATGTTAGGCATAATAGATAATGCACAACAACATAACTGTTTCTTAATTAACCCAAGTATAAAGCAACCGAGAGTTCCCAACCTCTCTATATCCTGCGTCCTCGTAAATCTTCCACTCGTCCTTGTCGATTGCGGACGCAGGGTAAGTATCGCCCTCGTTCCTTGTTCCCATAACATAGTTGAGCTGTTCCTCACTCAAAACGAGGTGGGGCTGTCCGTCATCTTCGTACTCGCCGTTGAGTATCTTCGTCACACGCTCAACTGTTTCCTTATGGGCAAGTTCGGCTAATCCCTCTTTGATAATCGTATAGGTGTCCTTTTCGTAGGGCAAAGCACGGGGATAGTAAACTATCATATCGGGGTAAACATTGCTCGTGTAGAGCAGTATGTTAGGTATCTGCTCCACCATAGCGGTCATAAACTCACTGTCACGGTACGGCTCGTCAAAGATAAAGTCATATAGGTAGAATATGCTCTCACACGCTTCTAACTCAAATTCATCGCACAGCGGAGCGTTCGGCTCGGTCAGAGCTTTCATAGCGTAACCCAAGAGAAATGAATAATCATCGCACATCTGAACAGGCGAAAAGCCTTTGCGTATCATAGCACCGTTCTGAATTAAGTGTCCTGTCAGAGCAGCGATATGAACACCCTCGCCGATTTCTTCTTCAAGTATGCGTTCAGCTTCGCTGTCCTCGGTATCTTCGGGGATACCGAATACATCTATCTTGATTAACGGGCAATAACGGTATTCATCATCGCCGTAACTATCTTCCAAATCAAAAGCCACACGTCTTTTATCGGAAATCTCCGCATAAAATTCGCTAAACCTGTTCTCCATAATAGCTTTGTCCCCATTCCTATCAATATATGATATATTATATCAGAAATTAAGGATATTTTCAAGGTGATTTTGCAAAACAAAAAGCCACCCCGAAACCGTGACAGCTCCGAGGTGGCTCGTCTATTTGATTTATCAATCTTCGTCTGAATTCTTTTCGGCGATTTGGTTGTTCAGCGCACGGTATGTGTCTGCAAAGACAAACAGCAGCTTTTCGGCTTGCTTCTGTATATCTTCGGGCATAGCTGAAATCATCGAATTGAGCTTTCCGTTTTCCTTATAGGGAGCTGTGCCGTAAACCAAGTAATCGGTTGAAACACATAACGCTTTGGCTATTCTTCCCAAGTTCTGTACTTTCATACTCTTGCGCCCAGCTTCGACTTCCCATAAAAAGTCAGCTGAAATATCCGCAAGCTCGGCTAATTTCTCACGAGTATAGCCCCGTTCTTCACGCACTTGTCTTATTCGTCCGCCGATTGCCGCATTAGACATATCCATATTTTTTCTCCATTTCTCCTTTTCTTCAGTATAACAATTTTGACAGAGTTTGAAAACCGACATAAGATAGAAATAATTATATCTATTGACATAATTTATTATTGACTTTTGCAGGAGAAAGATTTATAATAAATATGAATATAGAGCCTTAAACCCACATCGTTCACAAGAGATACCCCATAGCGAACAAGTCAAAGAGGCAAGGCGGTAAAACGGCTCATAACGGGAGAGAAAAATGAACAACAAAGCGACTACTGTTTGCTTTTCGGGACACAGAGTATTTCAGGACCCGACAGCAGACATTGAGAAGAAACTTGATAAGGCGGTAAGGGATTGCATAGGTAAGGAAGCAGAGTGCTTCATCACAGGCGGCGCTCTCGGCTTTGACACGTTGGCAGCGAGGACGGTAATTCGCTTGCGTGAGGAATTTCCGCAGATTAAGCTGATACTTGCTCTGCCTTGTCCTCCCGAAGCACAAACATTAAAGTGGTCAGCTCCGCAAGTTGCGGAGTATCGGGAAATCCTCGGTTTAGCCGATGATGTTAGAATACTATCCCAAACATACACCCAAAGCTGTATGCTTGACAGAAACAGATATATGGTCGATAGCAGCAGTACATTGATACATTACCTCCGCTCAAACCGTGGCGGCACAAGCTACACGGTAAGCTACGCCCAAAAGCAAAACATTCAGCTTATCGGAATATAGAGCCGCCTGTTCTCACACTTAAAATTCAAGAACACAAAAATTAGCCACCCCGAAGCCGTTACAGCTCCGAGGTGGCTTTTCTGTTTTATGTGGGTAGGCAGGAGCCTTAATTAAGTACGCTTCTCTCCGTTCTTGGCGAGTTCCTGCTCCCTCTGCGCTCTGATGAGGTTATCAATGTAGTTGCCCTCAACGATTTTCTCATAAGCGGCTATGAGGTCGGACACACGCTTCAGCTTGAGTTGCTCCTCGGATATTTCGTCCTTGATTGAGGAGATATAGTTGGGTAAGAGCTTCAGCAAAGGCTCTTTTCCGCACCACGCATAAACTGCGAGGTGTTTATCGGGCGTATCTCTTGGTTTACACCACGGAAAATATCGGCGATAATACGGATACGCTGATTAGCCTGCAGCTTCTCGATATTAGAGCCGATTTTCTGAAAGCAAGTCCTCATAGCCAGCTCGTGAGCCGAAATCTTCTGCTGTGCTAACTCCAAATTTGCCGCCGTGACGGTAATTGTGATGTACTTTTTTGTGGTAATACCGTTCTGACCCTGCTGCATTTTGTCTAACAGCATATCATTGTACTCCTGCCGATACTCGTCAAACCCGTCACCAGCGGGCTTCAGGAGTATCTTGTGAGCAAACTCACGCTGATTTATGACATTGTTGTGTAAGGTAATCTGAATATCATCGCTTGTATCAAAGCTGTTGAGTAAATCCCCGTATGCGAGGAAAATACGCTCCTGTTCCGCACCGTCCGCAGCGTCGTATGTTACATCGGTAAACGAGTAGGTGACGGAGTAGTGGTTGGGGCTTACCTCAAAAATGTACTTGCCGCAAACGTGTTCGTAAGGGATAGTATCCTGCACCGAACGAGCGACCTTGCGGACTTCGTTCTTAACCTTTGGCTTTTTAGCCTTTTTCTGCTTTGCTGTGCGTACCTTGTCTATATCCTTTGCGGTGCTTGCCGCAACAGACTTTTTAGATGAGAATAAACTACTCATTGACACGCTCCTTTCGCTTGGATTTTCTGCTGTTTGTCTTTATTGCCGCAAGCTGATGAGCGATTTCGCTCTCGATAATTTCCTCACGGCACTCCCAAAAGACGGGGAGTTCCTCATATTTGCGTTTCTGCGGCTCGACCCATTTCTGCCGGTAGAGTATAGCGAGAAATTTCTCAAACGGCATTCCGTCATATCTGAAAAAGCCAAAGGCGAAAACAGGGATAGCAACGAGAATGATTATCCACCCCACCATATCCTCGCCGAGATAGTCCTTTCCGAATATAAACAGCGGAACACAGATTGCAAGAGCCACAACCGCCGAAACCAACTGCCGTACCGTCAAACCAAACAGAAATTTTTCCTTGTAATCCGTAATTTCTTTCGGTATTTTTATTTTCATCAAGCGGCTCGCTTGTATCGACAACTACACCAACGCCGTCAAGTTCTTCGCTGTCAATCGCATTGAGTGAAATTACTCCACCTGCAAGCTGAGCTTCTTCACGAAGATATTTCTCTCTGCG